>NZ_JAEDXV010000009.1:0-157499 GCF_036877645.1 Terriglobus sp. ADX1 | reverse complement strand
CTCTGGTAGAGCGTTTTGGAAGTTACGGACACCGCCTTCACGAGCTTGCATATGGTGTCGATCACAGCGCTGTGGTATCCAATCGTATCCGGAAACAAATTTCGGCCGAGGATACCTTTCCGGAAGATATCCCTTTGTCTGAGTGCGAAGCACATATCTCCAGGCTTGCAGAAAAGATTTGGATCGCATCACATGGCAATGCACGGCGGGCAAGAACAGTCGTCTTAAAACTGAAGACGAAAGAGTTTGCCTCCCTCACACGCAGCCTTACTTGTCGTGAGACCGTCGCAAGCCAGGAAGCGCTTTTGCAGATTGCCCTTGAGCTAAGAGAGCGTATCGATCTGCCTTCTACTCAGCTGTATCGACTCGTGGGTGTTGGTTTGAGCAACTTCGAGCTTGATCAGGAAGAACCAATGACACAGAATGTCTTATTGTCGTTTTAATCATTGAGCTCGATTTAAGGTCATCCTGACGTCATCTTGCCCGTAGTGCATACGGGAAGAAGTTAGATTTTTCTCGACGAATAGCATTCCCTGTACTACATTGCTCGCATCTCCTGGTAACCCAATTTATGTGCGTGCGCGAATTAGAACGCACTCGGAGCGTCGGGCATGTCGAGCGGAATGGATACGTTTGATTCGGATGCAGGATACCGTGCACGGCTGGCGGAAGCCGTTCAATCACTTTTGAGAAGCACTGTTCTAACAGAAGTAGAGCAACGTTCTGAAGTGCGTCAGCTCATCCATAGCTCGATGTATGGTGGGCAGTTCGATGGAGCTGCTTCCAGTCTTCTTGAAAGCGATGTCATTGCACTATCCAAAAAGCTACGTGACCATCCGGATCTTCAGTCTCGGCTCGCCTTGCTTACCGAATACAGCACCAGCAAATGGTTGTTGGAGCAAGAGCTTCTTGCGCGACATAAGATGCAGCCGGGACAGGACGCGTATGAGAGAGCCAAAGATGTTAGGGCAGTAGGCGTGTGCTTTTCAGGAGGTGGCATTCGTAGTGCCACTTTCAATCTCGGTATTCTCCAGGGTCTGGCTAAGCTGCGGAAGCTATCTGAGATTGATTACATCTCCAGTGTCTCAGGAGGTGGCTATGTTCACCAGTTTCTTGCGGCCTGGATCAAGAATGAGAGTGCGAAAGTAGACAATGGCCTGACTTCTGTTGAAGAGAAGCTCATTCCCATTCCAGATGCAGATTCTGGACGGATCAATGCCCCCGAACCTATCCGTTGGTTACGACGTTATTCCAACTATCTCTCGCCATCGATCAGCGTTTTCGGTGCGGACGTTTGGACGATGGTGGAGGTTTGGATCAGAAATACAGCTCTCAACTTTTCTATCCTGACCTGCACGATTATGTGTCTCCTCCTGGTGCCGCATCTGGCGCTTACAGAGTGGGCACTTAAGCTGCATCTTCCTGAAGCGTTCGTAGCGCGATGCTTTATCTTTTTGCTTCTGTTGCTTACCGGCGTTGGGGCCGCTGGTTTTCTTTGGTATGCCTTTCCCCGATATTGCGCGAAAGCTGAGCATGAGGGGATGCAAGCAGGAAACGATAGTTGCCCCGAGGACAAGACCCAGCCCTGGCATCCATATGCGATTACGATCGCATGGCTAATCGTCTCAGTGTTCTCTTCTGGTGTTGCTTATCGGATGTCACTGCCAGGCGGCAACCCGTATAACAAGATTGCCCAACGAGCTTATAGCGCTTCGCCTAACAAACAACAAACTCGCATTGGTCGTGCATGGGGTGATAAGCCTCCGCTTGCATTGCCCGCTTGGCTACCGGGTCTTCCTGCGAAGCATCAAGCGAGGCTGGTATATGGAAAGCAGCGATTGACTCCTGACAATCAGGCAAGCGACGCACTCCGCCCTAAATCGGAAAGGCAACATCCTGAGCGTAAGAGGCCTGTGAATTGGTCGGAGGAGTCTCCTCTGATCTGGCTCTATGAGTCACTGCCGCTTCTGTACGCTTTGTTCTGCTGGGCGCTATGGCCTAGCCGCAAAGAAACGACTGGACCAGTTGGAAGCGTATTGAGCTTCTTATGTCCACTTCCAGCTGCTGTTTTTGCAACCGTAGTCGTCTACGTAATTGAGCATCTCTTTTTTGCGCTGTCCTTCGCGGTGAATCAGCAGCACGTCACGGCACTTGGGGTTGCTTTCCTTCCGTCGTTTCTGCTGGCCGTGCCATTTGTAGCGCTCGAGTTTTATGGCGGATTAATGGGAACGCTGTACGCAAGCGCTCAGCGTGAATGGATCGCTCGTCTACGAGCTGTTTCATTTCAGCTCGGTGTAGGTTGGCTTGTGGTCGGCTTGATTGCACTTGAAGGACCACACGTGGTCCATTGGATTGGACACTATGCCGCAGTGAAATACAGTGTCTGGAGCGCCTGGGGCATCAGCACCATCTCGGGCGTAATTCTTGGAAAGAGTCGGTCTACAAATGGGAAACCCAAGGCTTCTGCTGATGGCGAAAAGAGCAATGGTCTGAGTGCTCAGGAGTTGGTGGTTAAGATCGTGCCTCCTGTTTTCACCCTGGGACTCTTTCTACTGCTTAGCGATCTGACCGGATGGCTTCTTGCGGGCGATCATGTCGGCCAGCCCCATGAACCCACTGCGCGATGGGTTTTTCTGATGCTCGGACTCGGCATCACGGGAGGCTTACTGGCGTGGCGAGTGGATATTAACGAGTTTTCGATGAACAGCTTTTACCGCGATCGCCTCGCTCGTTGTTATGCAGGAGCATCGAACCGTGAACGAAAGCCAAATCTGTTTACAGGCTTTGATTATCGAGATAACAAATGGAGGGTCACAGGGCTGCTGCCGAAGTCGTGGACGGGACTGGATGGAAAACCAGGACTTTACGACGGGCCATTTCCAATTTTCTGCACGGCACTCAATATCACGACGGGGCGTGAGTTGGCCTATCAGGAACGCAAGGCTGCAAGTTTTGCGATCACGCCGCTTTACTCGGGGTATTCGACGGGCTGGACAGATGCTACAAATTGCGCGCTGCAATACAACGGATTTGTACCTACAGCTCGGCACATCAAGCAGGCAAGCAATGGGATCACGATGGCGAGTGCGGTTGCCATCTCAGGAGCTGCGGCATCGCCCAATATGGGATTCCATTCGAGTCCTCCGATGGCGTTTCTCATGACCGTGTTCAACGTACGACTTGGCTGGTGGTTGCGGAACACGCGTCATCGGCAGGCATATGATTCACCCGCTTTCGGTCTCTTCTACTTACTTAACGAACTCAGAGGCGCTACAGACGATACGTCACGCTATGTCTACCTATCAGATGGCGGACACTTCGAGAACATGGGGCTGTATGAGCTGGTTCGACGCCGTTGCCGCACGATCGTCGTATGTGATGCCGAAGCTGACAGCGATCTTTGTTTCGAAGGTATCGGCATGGCAATTCGAAAGGCGCGCATTGATTTTGGAGTTGAGATCAACATCACCGGTGTTTTGGCACCATCGCCGGCACCAAATGCTGTGACCATCGCAACATCCCACTTAGCCGTTGAAGATACACCGAGTCACAATGCTCCCACCGGGGCTGAGGGCCTGCTTGAGTTCAAACATTTTCCAGGCAATCTCTTTCACGCGCTGAAGGGAGAAATCATCTATCCAGAAGATGGCGATGAGACCGAACCAGCAAGATTGCTCTATATCAAGAGTTCGCTGAATGGCAATGAGCCACCGGATATCCTTAACTACCATCGGGTTCATCCGAACTTCCCGTTTGATACAACGCTCGACCAGTTTTTTACCGAATCGCAATTCGAAAGCTATCGGCGTCTGGGGCAGCATGTCGCACTTGAGGAAACGATTGCAGCTTGGCTGAAAGACAATCTGGTGCGTTCCTAATTCACGCGATGGCAGCATAAAAGCGTCCTTACGTTGATGCATTCGTATGGCCCATCCTTAACGTCTGTTGTTGAGAAGGTCTTACGACTTGTGTGAACACTATTTTTGTTTTGTTGATTTGGGATTGTTTGCCACGAAATCGCCCGTTTTAAGCCGTTTTTGTAGGGATATTCCTGACTTTTTTAGAGACGCCATTTTGAGCAATTTTTCTTGACTCGGATATTGCGGCGGCATACAAGGAATCGACTTCTAGTAAGCCCCCAACGTCATTGCGAGTTCATTCCCCACTCGTGGAACACATAACGCCGCATAACCGCTGAAATTTTCACGGAAAGGCGAATCCCATGGGAACGTATACGTATCCCGGCGTTTACATTCAGGAAATCGAATCACCGGTGCACACCATTGCGTCGGTTGCCACTTCCATCACGGCGTTTGTGGGGTATACCCAAAGCGGCATTGATAATCGTGCGGAACACCTGTACAGCTTTGCAGATTTTGAGCGGGTATTTGGTGGCCTTGCCTCAGATAGTGAACTCAGTTATGCGGTACAGCAGTTCTTTCAAAATGGTGGCAGTGAAGCGTATGTGGTGCGTGTCCCAAAACATGGCGCGACATATGCTTCCTCCGCCTTTGGTGGTATTACGCTCACTGCGCTGAGTAGTGGTACATGGGCGAATGGAAATTTGATCGCGGACGTAAGCTACAACAATCTTGATCAGACCGCGGTCGCTACGGCGTTCAACTTGACGATTATGAATCTTGTTGATGGAACCGTGGAAGCATTTCCTGGCCTTTCGCTGGATCCATCGCGCAAGGATTTCGCGCCAACCGTTGTAAATGATCCTGACTCAGGATCGCAGTTAGTGAAGGTCGCGGTGCAAAGCCCTGCGCCTACTTCACCTCCAGTGCGCACAGGATTGGTGGGGAATGCAATCACTGTAGCCGGCATTCTTGGAAGCTCATCCAAGAAGCAGGCTGTTACCGGAACGTTTGCTGTCGTAAAGAATTCAGCGACAGCGACCGCATCTGACCCACTCAATTTGCAGGCACTTCGCGTGGGGCAATTTCTCACCTTCAATGGCGATACGACGAACGGCGTATATACAATCACAAAGCTGGATGCGACCATTGGAGCAGTCACTCTCGGAACACCCTTTACAGGCGATGACAATGCAGCGGCGACGGGCAATATTCTCCAATCCACTGCCAACGGAAACTATGCTCTGAGTCTCGGGGTAAGCAGTCCCGCGACACTGTCTCCGCTTCCTGTAAATGTCACTGTGTTTGCTGACGGCAATACGATTCCGCAAAGCCTTACAGGTATTGCCCAAGCGTTGGCACGTGCTCTGAATACGACCTTGCAGTCGAAGCTTCCGGGGAGCACTGCAACCGTTAGCGTGGCGACTACAACAACGGATAATAGACTGCGCGTGGTCGTTACGCTGCCGGAAAACCCCGATGCGGTGATCACGATAGGGGCATCGTCTGGTGGCGGCAATGATGCTTCGGCGTTGTTGGGGCTGGGAACATCTGCAAATGTTGCTCAGTATTCGTTAGGAACAGGGCATGTCTTCGGATCACAAACAGCTTCTGCTGAAGGTGGCGACGGCTCGGGTCTGCCGCAGACAGGCGACCTGATTGGCGATGAGTTGGCTTTCACAGGGATCTATGCGCTGGAGAAAGTAGATTTATTTAACCTGCTAAGCATTCCCGATGCCACGCGAGCGAATCCTGGCGATCCTTCATCGTTGGATTCGAATATTGATCCGAACTCAATCTATAGCGCTGCGATTTCGTTTTGCGATGCGCGACGTGCGTTTCTATTGATTGATCCTCCGCCAAACGTGAATACACCGGCATCTGCAGTTGATTGGATCTCAACACAGCTGAATGTGCAGGATCGGAATGCTGCTGCATTCTTCCCGCGGCTGCGTCTTCCAGATCCATTGAACGACTATCAGTTACGTACCTTTGCACCCTCTGGTGTGACCTCGGGGGTGTATGCGCGTACCGATGCATCGCGGGGCGTGTGGAAGGCGCCTGCCGGTATTGATGCGCAATTGATGGGGGTCCAGAGCATGGTGTACAAGCTGACCGATGCGGAGAATGGATCACTGAATCCGTTAGGGCTGAACTGCTTCCGAAACTTCCCCGTGTATGGATCGGTACTGTGGGGGGCGCGCACAACCGTTGGTGCGGATGCTCGCGCAGATGAATGGAAATACGTTCCCGTGCGTCGACTGGCGTTGTTCCTGGAAGAGAGCTTATTCCGCGGAACACAGTGGGTTGTATTTGAGCCGAACGACGAGCCTCTATGGGCGTCGATCCGGCTGAATGTAGAGGGGTTCATGAACACTCTGTTCCGGCGTGGTGCTTTCCAAGGCATGACGCCGCAAGAGGCCTACTTCGTGAAGTGCGATAGCACCACGACGACACAAACGGATATTGATTCCGGCGTGGTGAACATACTGGTTGGTTTTGCTCCGTTGAAGCCTGCCGAGTTTGTCGTGATTCAGATTCAGCAGATGAATAGTCAGTCGTCGTCCTAAGGAAAGGAAGAGACCATGGCGGAATTCGTAGTGAATGCACAGCGGTTTGATCCGTACAAGAACTTTAAATTCCGGCTGAAGTGGGATGGCCGTTATGTAGCAGGCGTGAGCAAGGTATCTGCTCTGAAGCGGACGACCGAAGTTGTTAAGCATCGCGAAGGTGGCGATGCTAGCACAAGTCGTAAGTCACCAGGACGCACAGAATACGATGCGATCACACTTGAGCGTGGTGTAACGCATGACCCTGACTTCGAGGCATGGGCGGCTAAGGTGTGGCAACTGCAGGCTGGATTAGGAGCAGAAGTGTCTTTAAAGGATTTTCGCAAAGACATCATTCTGGATCTTTACAACGAAGCAGGCCAACTGGCGATTAGTTACAAAATTTATCGAGCATGGGTTTCCGAATATCAGGCGCTTCCGGATCTGGATGCTAATGCAAATGCCGTTGCCATACAGCATTTGAAACTTGAGAACGAGGGCTGGGAGCGCGATACATCGGTTACAGAGCCAACGGAGCCAAGTTTCACTTCAACACGCGCTTGATGGGCGATCGCGTGAATCCCCCACAGGGTCACACTGACTCTGTAGTGTTATTTGCTCCACGAAGCATATGCCTGATTCACCACGCGTTTGCGTGAGACGGAGAGCATCATGCATCCATTGGAAGGAGAACGTCTGCTTCAGGCATGGGAAGATGCTTCAGCATCTGACCCTGTGCGGCGTCCCCTGCGCATGCTTGTGCATGCCATGCCTGAGATGGATGTCAGCGCCCTGGAAGACGTATCGTTACTTCAGCGCAATCGCTTGCTGCTGGAGTTGTATGCAACCACATTTGGACCGCAGCTACAGGGATATGCGACCTGTCAGCACTGCGGCTCTGCGTTGGAGTTTCATAGTTATGTTGCAGATTTACTGAATGCTCTTCCTGAATCAGACGACGTGAAGGGATGTTCTGCGAATGCAATTACCAGTCGTATGCTGCTCCGCGCTCTGCAGGAACAGAATGCGCTGAGTAGAGAACATGCGCTGCTGGTGTTGTGCAGTGGTGTTGAGCCTGATACCGCGAATGCGTTAGAGGGATCGTCGCTGGAAAAGCTTCGTTCCAATGTTTCTGTGACCAATGCAGATACTGAAATATTCTGCCGGATACAGTGTGCAGAGTGCGATGAATTAAACAGTATCGACTTCGATCCGGCTCATTTTGTTTGGCTGGCCGTGCGGCATCGCGCTTCCGCATTGATGGCGGATGTGCACGATATCGCGCGTGCATATGGCTGGACAGAAAGTTCGATTCTCACCATGACTTCAGCACGTCGCGAAGTGTACCTAGCCAGAATTGCAGGAGAGGGGGCGATGGCATGAATGATCTGCTGTCACGCGTTCTCCAACGTGCCACACAGCCTGGTGGAGGGTTGGAGCCGTTGCGCGCCACGCGTGTGCGCCCGAAGAGCGTATCGTCGGGAACATTTCCAGTAGAAGACGTGCGTGAACTGGCTGTTCCAGCGCGTGTGATGACAAGTGTTGAAGCACGCATAGAAGCCACCGCGACACCCATGAGTTCTGCAATAAATATGGCTTTGGAACGGCGAGAGATCGTTGCATCGCATGCTGAACCTAAGCCACGAGTGGAAGATGCTTTAACAGATGGAATAACCGATGATAGCTTCCGGAAGAAGGTGGCGCAGTGGGGAACAGTGAACACCGCCGTTTCTACCAATGGTGAGTTGCTAGCCTCTGTCGGTGACGGAAAGCAGGTGGGTCCTTCCAGGGCGCATTCTGAAAGAACCGAAACTGCGACATCAAGACCGTTGATCGAGCGGGCGCAAATGCAACCAGCTGATTCTCGTCTAGTAGCGGATAAGCAGGAGACTTCGCATTCGCCAGAGTCTCAAATACTGCCCGTGCTAGAAATCTCCATTGGACATATCGAAGTACAGGCTCCTGTGAAAGTTCAGGAGCGTCCTCGCATGCCACCTTTCCGTCCGCGTGTGTCGTTGCACGACTTTCTTGCCAGGAGCGGACGGCGATGAACGGATATTTGGCAGTTGGTGGAGTCAGCGCAGTGCTACGGTCGTTACTTTTAGGTGCGCTTACCGACGGCGGTCCCGCCACATTGTTGTCGTCTCCAACTTCGATTAGTGCGACATCGCCGGATTTGGTTCCGACAGGATCTGATGAGCAGCCAAGGTTGAATCTGTTTATGTATTACGCCAGCTTCAATACGGGATATCGCAATGTACAGCTTCCCAGCCGCGATTCGGCAGGTGGGTTGTTAACAAACCCTCCCTTGGCGCTAAATCTTCACTATCTTGTTTCAGCATATGGTGGCAATCAGTTTGATCCAGAGA
Organism: Terriglobus sp. ADX1; assembly: GCF_036877645.1. Taxonomy (NCBI): domain Bacteria; kingdom Pseudomonadati; phylum Acidobacteriota; class Terriglobia; order Terriglobales; family Acidobacteriaceae; genus Terriglobus; species Terriglobus sp. ADX1. Next base: position 148,721 of record NZ_JAEDXV010000009.1, on the reverse strand, counting down.
TTCTGCTTGGATGGGCGATGGAGGTGTTTCACAATAGCCCGATCATCGCTCGTAACACGATTGCGGATGCATTGGCGGCGTTAGGCTCTGCTACAGAAGAAGCAAAGCTCGTAAGTCAGAGCGCACTAGCAAGCCAATTTGAACTTTTGAAAATTACGCCGGAAGCCTTATCCAACGAAGAGATTTCGCGGCTCTGGATGGCATTTTCCACGCACTATCGGCCTACGACCTCATATCAGGTGTCCGTGGTCCTGATTCGCGACACACAGCCTGTACGTTCGAATCTTCCGGTGCAGTCGCGCAATATTGCTGTATTGCCATGGGATATTCCGGTGATCGACGTGATTACACCTGCGGTTGCTGTCACTGGTGACACGCTGACGATTACGGGGCGCAATCTGCTGGGTGATGCTCCGGAAGATACAGAAGTTTCTTTTGCCGATGCAGCACCTGTCAGCGCTGCACCGGTGCAGGCTACAACCGTGCGAGTAACGATTCCAGATAGTGTGCAGGCAGGGGCCGTGCCTGTTCGTATTGTGCGGTCGGTCGAGTTTGGTACAGCGGCTGATCCTCACCGTGCCTTTGAATCCGGAAGCTCTGTGTTTCAGTTGGTGCCCACCTTAAAGGATGTCACGCCTGTAACACCTGCATCGGTGATCACTGTTGTGCACGGCACAAATCTTACATTAACGCTTCAGCCTGAGGTGGGACGCAATCAGCGAGCGCGGTTGTTCGCAGGAAATCTTTCTATTGAAATTCCCGCTCGTGCGCCGAGTGCACCGGACACATCCGCACAGTTGACCTTTCCAATTCCGACAACTTGGGGGCCATTTCAATCTCCGCTGCGTGTAGAGGTTGATGGGGCACAGAGCCTTCTTGTGGTTGACCAGACAGACGGCAGCCCGACGCAAGGCCAGTTCTTTCCGCAGTTAAAGGTGACGGTATGAGCGAAGCAGTACAAACCGAAACCATGTTGGTTGATGAGCTTGACCGCGTCTATGCGTTGGTGAGCGGAGAAGAGGTGGCGACATCTGTCACGATGGACAATGCTTCCGCTATAAGTTGCAGACCGCTACTTCGACTTATAACGCAGCTCGGTTTAAGTACGTTTGAGCGCGATGTATTGCTGCTGTGTACGGGGGCAGCACTGGAGTCGCGCTTTTTACAAGCGTGTGCGCGGGCCAATGGTGATGAGCGAGCCTATTGGCCCACATTTGCAATAGCCATGACGTTATTGGAAGGTTCGCATTGGAGCGCGTTGAGCCGCTTACGTCCGCTGCGCTATTGGCGCTTGGTAGAGGAAGGGCCATCTCAGAGCCTGTTGCAGGCTCCGTTGAAGCTGGACGAGCGCATCTTGCAGTATCTGTTAGGCGTACCCTCGTTGGATTGTGTGCTGGAATGGATGGTGCGTCCGCTCGCTAAGCCTGAGGCCGATTCGCTCAATGAGGATGCGCGGCGAATTGCGATGCATTGGCAGAGGGAAGCATCGCTAGTTGTACAGCCAGTGGTGATGCAGGGAAGTGACTGGTCGGCTGCAAAGCGGGTTTTTCAGGAAGCATGCGGACAAGTGGATTTACTCCCATTTGTGTTACGTGCAGCGGATATTCCTACAAATACAGCTGAACGTGAAATTACCGCGCGGCACTGGACACGCGAGGCTGTACTTACAGGAGCGGCGTTACTGTTGGAGACATCATCCACCGATAACGCCGATACGGTTGCGGCGGCGCTCTCCTGGACGCGTTCCATTGAAGTACCGTTGGCAATTTATGCAGAGCCTGGCAGTGCGATGGAGCATATTGAAAGCTTACCCATTCGTTTGTCGCAACCGGGGCGTGAAGATCGTAAGCAGCTTTGGTTGAAAAGTTTGGGAGCGCCAGCAGCGTCCTTAAATGGGCAGCTTGACAGTTTGGTGGATGCTTTCCATTTTGATGAAGGAACGATTCAGTTAGCCGCTTTGGATGTAGCTTCCCGGCAATCCTTAAATGATTCTGTGTCTTTTGTAGAGAGCCTTCAGCAAAGTTGCCGCGAGCACGCACGCCGTCCCTTGGAGAATCTTGCACGACACATTGACCCTAGGGCGCGGTGGGAAGACCTGATTCTTCCAGACACACAGAAAGAGACATTACGTGAGTTGATGGTGCATGTTCGCTATCGCCATCGCGTGCATCAGGACTGGGGATTCGCTTCGCGCTATGGACGTGGTATGGGACTTGCAGCTTTGTTTGCGGGGCCCAGTGGCACAGGCAAGACTATGGCTGCCGAGATACTGGCCGGTGAACTGGGGCTGGATCTTTACCAGATTGATCTGGCTGCCATTGTGAGTAAGTACATCGGTGAAACGGAAAAGAATCTGAAGCGCATTTTTGATGCTGCGGAGAAGAGTGGTGCCGTTCTGCTTTTCGATGAAGCGGATGCGTTGTTTGGTAAGCGCAGTGAGGTAAAGGATAGCCACGATCGCTATGCAAATTTGGAAGTGAGCTATCTGTTGCAACGCGTGGAGGCGTATAGCGGTATTGCCATCCTGACAACGAATATGCAGAGATCAATCGATCCAGCGTTTTTACGAAGGATTCGTTTCATCGTGCAGTTTCCATTTCCGGATGAATTATCTCGACGCCAGATGTGGTCACGCGTTTTTCCATCGGCGACGCCGACAGAAGGACTTCAGCCAGATAAGCTGGCGCAGCTGCATATCTCGGGTGCCGTAATTCGCAACATTGCAGTGCATGCCGCCTATTTGGCTGCTGAAGACAATCAGCCTGTAAATATGAGTCACATTGCAGGGGGTGTGCGTACGGAATACACCAAGATGGACAAAGTACTGACGCCTGCAGAGATTGGAGGCTGGGCATGAAATTACTTGTACCTAAAGTGCCTCTGTCATCAAATGCCGCACTGCAAGCTACGAATGTGACTCATCCGTCATCGCCGCAAAGGATGAAGCTGCATGTGGGAAGCGTGGTGCTGCGTGGCTTTGGGCACAATGCTGGCTCCCGCTTTCACCACGCGTTGCAGGAAGCCATGATGCAGGGCATGCAACAGCGGCCCGAATTTTCATTTACCCATAATTTGCAATTGGATCGCATATCGATACCGCCTCTCGCCGCAGGTGCGACTGTGGAAGATGCAGCCCGCCAAGTAGCTCGTGGATTGCTGCGCACCTTGGAAAAGCAGGCAGACGAGAGCAATGAGAAGGAAAGAGGGGAGAGTGCTCATGGCTAATATTTCTCCTCGTTTGCAGAAAGGTGCGATTGTCCTGCTCGAGCCCAACACCGGTATTCCTATGGGGCGAATTGCATTGCAGTACAACCCGGAAACCATTACGCGTTCATTGACTCCACAAACGCCGGGAGAAGAACCGGACCGAAGTGAGGTCTTGCGTCTGAAAGGACCACCAATCGAGACAATACGGCTGACGGTGGAACTGGATGCGACGGATAGCCTGGAAACAGGAGATGCAACAGCGACGAGCGTTGGACTGCAACCGCAGATGGCGCTGTTAGAGACGCTGGTCTATCCGACAAGTACAGAACTGATCGCGAACGAAATTCTTTCGCTTGTTGGGACGATTGAGATTCTGCCGATGTCGTCGCCGTTGACGTTGCTGGCATGGGGGACAAATCGGGTGACGCCGGTACGAATCACAGGCTTCGAAATTACAGAAGAGGCGTTTGATCCGCAGTTGAATCCGATTCGCGCAAAGATCGCGCTGGATCTGCGTGTGTTGAGTGTCAGCGATACAGGGTTCCTGTCACCTGCAGGAGCGGTGTACATAGCGTATCAGATGGGCAAGGAAGCAATGGCTCGCAGGGCCTAGGGAGGGCTGAAGAATGGATACCGCACTCGCATCGCTGATTCAGTCCGCTGCAGGAACCGGAGCGCCGACAAGCGCGTCGAGCCGCTACTACGGTGCCGCAACACAGGAGTATGTAGGACCCGATGGTGTTGCAGTCCGTTATCTTGCGCGTCGGATTCTTCCGCAGGCAGCAGTCTATCTTTCCACGCGCAGCTATACCGTGGTGCAGGGCGATCGTTTAGATAATCTGGCCGCAAAGTTTCTTGGCGATCCGATGTTGTTCTGGATGATTGCCGATGCGAATGCAGCGACAGACGCAGAAGCTCTTACGGAACAGGCTGGTAGTGTGATTCGCATACCGCTGGCCTCGAGTCTTCCCCCTGGAGCGCGCAATGGCTAACGGACTTTATCTGACGTTGCTCGCGGGGCCAGTGGTAGCGGTTCCTGTGCCGAAGCCTGTAACAGATGCGCTGACATCTGTTGAGGTTACAACGTCCTCTGACCGCAGCGGATTTCAGCTGACATTTACGCTGGCGAATAACTCGATTTTGCAAACACTGTTTTTGCTTGCTGCTGGAAGTCCGATTCCAATGTTGCGAGTTATCTTGCTTGTGACGTTCGGAGGCATTCCGCAGGTGGTGATGGATGGCGTGATCCAGCACCACGAGATTGCCCCCGATGCGATGCGTGGATCTTCCAAACTGGTAATCACCGGGCAGGATCTGTCAGGCATGATGGACCTCATTGACATGACAGGCTTGCCGTATCCCGCAATGACACCGGACCTGCGTGTGCTGGCCATTCTTGCAAAGTATGCGGCGTTTGGCATTGTGCCGATGGTGATACCCGTTCCTGCACCGGATGTAGAAGTTCCTGTCGAAAAGATTCCGATGCAAGAGGGTACAGATCTGCACTATATCCGCAAGCTGGCGGACGATGTGGGGTATGTCTTCTACGTCGAGCCGGGGCCGGAGCCTGGAATGAGTACAGCCTATTGGGGGCCAAGCATGCGGTATGGTGTTCCGCAGCCTGCGCTAAACGCGAACATGGATAGTTGGACAAACGTTGAGTCATTGAACTTCCGCTTTGAAACACAGTCGTCCGTAATGCCAGTGGCCTACATCCAGGATCCGACGACGAAGGCCGTCATTCCTGTGCCTTCTACGTCAGTAACTCCATTTAGCCCACCACTCGGCCTGGTGATTCCACCACAGCAGAAGATCGAGATGCTGGAAGACACATCGAACAAGTCCGTTGCAACAACGCTAATGCGACTGTGGGCAAAAGCAGTTGAGACAGGTGATGTGGTTACGGGTGATGGCACGTTGGATGTTCAGCGGTACGGTGCCATCTTGAAGGCTCGTGCATTGGTAGGCGTGCGTGGGGCGGGTGTCGGGTTTGATGGCCTTCATTACGTTGACAGCACCACACACACGATTGAAGCAGGTCAGTACAAGCAGAGCTTCACGCTGAAAAGAAACGGACTGATTGCAAATATTCCGCTGGTTCCAACGATGCCTTATTGAAAGGAGCACGACGTTTGGCGAAGTTTTTTGGCAAATATCGCGGTACGGTACTGGCGAACGTGGACCCAATGCAGATGGGACGTTTAATGGTGCAGGTGGCGGGCGTCGCTGGCGCACTGCCTTCGACATGGGCGATGCCATGTCTTCCTTTTGCCGGTATTCAGAGTGGAATGTTTGTTATGCCTGCAGTGCAGTCTGGAGTGTGGATTGAGTTTGAGGGAGGCGATCTAGATTACCCAATCTGGGTCGGTGGCTTCTGGGGAAGCAGTGCAGAAGTACCGGCCCTTGCGCTTGCGGGTGTTCCAGGATTGCAGCAGCTAGTGATCCAAACTACATCGCAGAACACGTTGATGGTGAGCGATACTCCCGGGCCAACAGGCGGAATTCTGCTGAAGACGGCTGCAGGCGCCATGATCGCGATCAATGAGACGGGTATCACCATCAGCAATGGGCAGGGGGCCACCATCATGATGACGGGGCCGTCCGTGACGATCAACGAAGGTGCTCTGCAGGTGGTGTAAAGCAGAACAGAAAGGAGACAGCGATGCCGGGACCTTTGGTGCAGGTGGGAGCAACGGTTCTATGTAGCCACGGTGGGCAGGCTACACCTACGGCACCGAATCCACGTGTGATGTTGAGCGGTGCGCCATCCTGTCTGATTTCTGTTCCATGGGTGGTTGCGGGATGTCCACTTGTGCCTCCGCCCATACCGCCGTGTGTTACTGCGCAGTGGGTAACAGGAACGACGCGGGTGTTTTCACAAGGGCAGCCGTTAGTGGTGCAGTCAGGGCAAGCGGTTTGTATTCCCACAGGAACACCGCTGATGCCGTTGGTGACACAAGTGCGTGTGATGGCAACGTAAGCGATTCGTTGTAAAGCAATCGGAGAGGTTGATATGGATCTGCGCTATCCCTACGGCTTCGACAGCACCGGCAATACAGCTCGGACGCCTCGTCTTGCGCATGTACGCCAGATGATTGAGCAGATTCTACTGACGGCTCCGGGAGAACGCGTGAACCGGCCAAGTTTTGGCAGCGGAGCATCGCGGCTGGTATTCGAACCCAATAGCGCGATGATGCTGGCTGCCCAGAATCAGTTAATTCAAGGCGCCTTGCAGCAGTGGTTGCTGGATATAGTGCGTGTTGAATCTGTGTCTGTAGCGGGTGACGATTCAACGGTGTCGATCACTGTGCAGTACACCGTATTGGAGACGGGCCAAACGCAGACGGAACAATTCCAAGTGGGAGAGGGGGCCGTATGACGTATTTCTGTTCGACGCAGCGGCGCCGTGCGCAGGTTCTAGCGCACTCTTCTTTGAATGGCATCGATTACTTAGAAGTCATTGGTAATCCTGGTTGCGGGACGGATTTGGATTTGACATTACTGCGTCCGCCCCTCGTGCTTCCGAGCGTGGATCAGATATACATTTCCGGCGGTGCTCCGGTACGTGTGTTGAGTGTGGCGATGAGTGGAGGCGTCTCATCGCGCACAATGCGCATTCATCTGGATAGCACAGGTGATTTCTCAACGTACACACTGAGTCTACGGGCGGGGGAGAATGCGCTGGATCCTCCAGAGACATTCGATCCGGAGCTATCTGAAGTTACGTTTTCATTTAAAGCTGGATGTCCCTCTGTCGCGGATTGCTATGCCGAAAGTTGCTGTGGTGAAGATTTTCCGACGGCACCAGCGATCAACTATCTGGCGAAGGATTATGACGGATTTCGTCAGGCAATGCTGGATCGCATGTCTGTGTTGATGCCCACGTGGACCGAGTCACACGCCGCTGACATGGGAATCACGCTGGTGGAAGCTATGGCATACATCGCCGACCGGTTGAGCTACATGCAGGATGCTGTCAATACTGAAGCGTATCTGGATACGGCGCGCAGCAGGATTTCGCTTCGCCGCCATGCGCGCTTAGTGGATTATCGCGTGGGAGAAGGATGTAACGCGCGTTCGTGGGTTTGTGTGGCAACGGCGAAAGATGCATTGCTACTGCCAGCGGGAACGAACTTCTATGTCCGTACGGCGGGTGTGCCACCCGTCTTGTCGCCGGACAACCCTTCGGAAACCGCTTTGCTGAAAGCACTCTTATCAAATGGCCAACCGGTATATGCCAGCATGGCCGATGCGGTGCTTTACCAAGAGCAAAATGCGATCGACTTTTATACGTGGAGCGATACGAATTGTTGTCTGCCGAAAGGCGCTGTGGCGGCCACGTTGTCCGGCAATCTGACCACGCTGCAGGTGGGAAGCGTGCTTATCTTTGAAGAGGTCCTAGGTGCGAAGACAGGCAAGCCAGAAGATGCTAATCCTGCACATCGCTGGGCGGTTCGTCTTACAGGTGTACGTACAACAAATGACTACGGCGGACCTTTAGAGGATCCGTTAAACGATGCTGCAGTGACAGAGGTGACGTGGGGCGCGGCGGATGCGTTGCCATTTTCTCTATGCATTTCCTCTACGTTAGATGCAGCGCATGGGGGCAATACGGTTTCTGGTGTTAGCCGTGCATGGGGCAACGTTGTTCCCGCAGACCAAGGCGTGTGGGTTACATCAGAGTCGCTTGGTACTGTTCCGGATGCTCCGGAAGCGCCAGTCTTAAGTGGATGCACATGCAATGGAAGTACAGATGCGGGAACGACATTGGTTCGGTTTCGTCCAACACTTGCTTCCGCGCCGGTTACATTCCAGCTTCCGTTTGATGCGGAGACTGCAGCAAGCACATTTTTAAACCCAACCATGGACGCATCGGCTGCCAAGCCGCAGATTATTTTGGTTGATGACAACGATGGGCAATGGGTATCTCAACCAGATTTGCTGGCAAGCGATGAAGAGGATTTGGTCTTTGTGCTGGAGATTGAAGAGGGCGGGGCAGCATCACTGCGATTTGGCGATGGCCAATATGGTGCCTCGGTAGATCCAGGGCAACAGTTCTTCGCAACGTATCGCATCGGCAATGGGCGTGATGGCCTTGTAGGTTCCGATGCGTTGCTGCACGTGGTGACAACCCTGCCGGTGTTGTCCGTGCGTAATCCACTGCCGGCCGCGGCCGCGGTCGACGCGGAGTCGCCGGAGCGTATCCGTCAACATGCGCCTTTTGCGTTCCAGTCGCAGCTAAGGTGTGTGACGGAGGATGACTACGCGACTGCCGCTTTGCAAGACAGCGATATCACGCAGGCGCGAGGCACCATGCGATGGACAGGTTCATGGTACGCGGGTTTCGTATCTGTGGAGCCTGCATCCACTGCGCCGTCAGACTTGGCTACACAGACGCTGACACGTCTTGAGTTGCTGCGAATGATGGGCACAGGATTAGCCGTAGAAGATGCCATCGTGGTGGGACTACGTATTACGCTGGCTGTTTGTGTAGCGCCGAATCACTTTCAGAGTGATGTGTATACCGCGCTGATGCGGCGCTTTCTTGCAGGATCAAATTGCGATGGGACTGTGGCGATATTGAAAGCTGAAAACTTTTCCTTCGGTCAGACAGTGTACGCAAGCCCGCTGATTGCTGCCGCTCAGGCTGTGGACGGCGTAGTGTCCGTACGTTTGGTGCGGTTCGAACGTATGGATCAGCCTTCGAGTACACCGCGGCAACAGGGTTACCTCACGATGGGAAGACTTGAGATTGCACGTTGCGATAACGATCCGAATCGTCGCGATCATGGAATCTTTTCTTTACAGATGGAGGGTGGGCGATGAGTGGATGCCATTCTCTTGAATTGACATTGTGCGGATGTTGCACGGGTGAGACACGCTCCACACCCGAAACCATTACCAATGCGCCGGCTTTAACTGGAATTAGTTATCGCGTGGGGAGGTACGGAACGTTTTTTGAAAGTATGAGTGCTGCGCTTTCTGATACGAGTCTTCCTGCGTTGCAAGGACTAACAACTAGGGACAGCGCCGACTTTACGATGGCATTGCTGGATGGCTGGGCGGTGACGCTGGATGTGTTGTCGTTCTATCAGGAGCGACTTGCCAACGAAGCCTATTTACGGACAGCAGTGCAAGGGCGTTCCATCTTTGAGCTGACACGATTGGTTGGGTATGTTCCTTCACCCGGCGTTGCCGCGTCGGCAGTACTCGCATTCACATTGAATAGCGCACCCGGAGCACCGGAGTCTGTCGTAATTCCGGCAGGGACACGCGCACAAAGCATACCTCCACCGGGAGGCCTGCCACAGGTATTTGAGACTGCAACCGACTTGCAGGCTCACATTGGATGGAACGCGTTGCCTGCGGTGTCATCGCTGCCTTGGAGCCTGGCAGGAAGCGATACGCGAACCTGTCTATCTGGAGTGGGTACAGGCTTACAAGTAGGCGATGCATTGCTATTCATTGCCGCGACCAGTGGTGTTCCAAGTGCAAGCGGCCCTGCGGATCTGCGCGTTGTTACTGCGGTGAATGTGAAGAGCAGTGATCGTATTACCGAAGTGAGTTGGAATCGTGAGTTGTCTTCGTCCTTTAGCGCAGGCATGGGTGCGGATAAGGTCGTGGTGTATGCCTTGCGGAAGAAAGCATCGCTTTTTGGATCGCAGGCACCGAACCCTCTTCTGTTTACCAACGCAGGGGTTATGGGTTCAACGGGATATCCCTCAGATGGTCAGACAGATTGGCAGTTCCAGTACAGCAGTGGGAGTAGTGAGGTGTATCTGGATAGCCAGTATGCAGGACTTGTTCCTTCGGGTGATGTCGCGCAGTGGGCTGTACTGTCGGGAGGCGGAAGTACAGCGCTGTTGCAAGTCAGCGGCGTTCGCGACCTGAGTCCCAATCTGTACACATTGACCTCCAAGTCCACTGCCTTGACGTTTTCTTCATATGCGGTGATCGAAGGTACTGCTGCTGAATCGATGGATGGTCTGCTTGGCACAGTCATTTCGTCATCGCGCACAGCAACCGTGTATGCGGCGAGTGAGCAGCTTGCTGTGGCGAATCTCCCGGTGAAATTACCCTATGTGGATTCGGCATCACTGCCGCCGTATTCAGTTACAACAGATATGCTGGTGCCTGTTTTCGGTAGCACTATTGCGATCACCGGTGGTCAAGGCATTGCGGCAGGCGTGCCAATTGCGGTTCAGGGAAAAGCAGTGCGGTTGCGCGTGCTGGTTGCAAGCGCATCAAGTTTTGTTCCGAAAGACACTGCCGCAAATCAACCCATCACAGATAACCAGGTTTTCCTCGTGAATGCTTATCCGCCTGTTGCAGAAGGTAAGGGAACTGCGTGGCAGGTAAGCACGCTTAGCGGCATCACCGGCACATTGCATCTTGCGGCTGAAAGCAGTTTCCGTCTGGAGCCATCTTCAAGCGACGATGCTGTAGTGGGGGAAGCTGCCCGCGTTGGAGATATCACAGTTCAGGGAGACATAACGACGTTGCAATTGATCTCTGCGTTGCAGGGCATCTATGACACGAGAACTGTGACGGTGAACGCCAACACGATGGACGCGACACACGGTGAAACAGTGCATGAGATTTTAGGTAATGGCGATGGCACGAATGCCACGTTGTCATTCATCTTGAAGCAATCACCTCTGACATATCTAAGTTCGGATTCTGGTGGTGGCATCACATCTACTCTGGAGGTTTGGGTGAACAGCCAGAAATGGGCTGCGGTGCCAAACTTCATAACTTCTGGTCCTGCGGATCGCGTGTATATAACTGGTGCCGACCAAAGTGGAAATACATTTGTGCAATTCGGCGATGGCCTCCGCGGTGCACGTACACCCACAGGACAATCCAATCTCCGTGCGGTATATCGCAAAGGCATTGGTTCTGCGGGGACGGTAAGTGCTGGCCAGATTTCACAGTTACTGGATCGACCGCAAGGACTAAAAGGTGTTGCTAATCCCAGCGGTGCTAGCGGTGGAGCTGATCCTGCAACGCCAGCCGACGCAAGAACCTCGGCGCCGTTGCCCACGCTGACACTGGGACGAGTGGTAACGCTGGAGGACTTTCAGGCATACTCCAGTGCATTTCCGGGTATTGGAAAGGCACTAGCAGTATGGAGTTGGTTAGGACGCGAACGTGGCATCCTGGTAACTGTCTCTGGCGCGAACGGATCGATCCTCACTTCGGATGATCCTGTTGCTTTGCACCTGTTGGATGATCTTCGGAACTATGGAACGGGGCGCATCCCGGTGCGCGTGGCCCCATACCGTCCAGTTCTCTTTTCGATTGCAGCAGGTGTAAGGATCGATACCACGCAATATGCAATGGACAATGTGATCGCTCAGGTCTGGGCGTCGCTACTACAAGTCTTCAGCTTTGCGAACCGTGACTTCCAGCAGGGCGTAGCTGCAAGCGATGTGATGGAACGCATACAAAACTGCACAGGTGTGCAGGCAGTCCAATTGCAGGGGCTATATCGCAGTGGCAATGATCTAAGTGTGCCCGGCAGCGGAATGTTGCGGGCAAGCGGCCCATCCACTACTCAGAACAGCGCATTGCTGGGAGCCGAACTGCTCCTGCTGGATCCCGCTTCTCGCGCAGGACTGGGGGCATGGCAATGAATCTTACCGGCCAGGATTTAATGCGCCTTTTGCCCGCGATCTACGGCATTCGTGATGCTGCTGCTGGCGGCCCACTGGAGGCCTTGCTGGCCGTACTTGGAGAACAGGCTGAGATTGTTCAGGACAACATTCTGCAGCTTTATGAGGATCAATTCATAGAGACCAGTTCCACATGGGCCGTGCCATATATCGGCGATTTGATCGGTTATTTACCTATTCGTGCGGTTGATGGTGCTTCATACAGCCCACGCGCTGAAGTCGCAAACACGATCGGCTATCGCAGACGCAAGGGAACAGCCATTGCACTGGAGCAAGTGTGTTCCGACGTGTCTGCGCGACCGGTACATCTTTCCGAACGCTTCAAGACCACACTCACCCTGCAGAGTATGCGATGTGTAACACCTTCACAACCAGCGCTTGCTTTGGTGCGAGAGCAGCAGGTTATGGAGGAAGTTTCTGGACCGTTCGACAGTGTTAGCCATCGAGTCGATGTGCGCAGCATCTCGCCGAGAGCGCGAGCCATTGCAGATCCTGATTTGGCTGCGGTTGATATTGCATTGCATGGCGGAGGCCAGTTCAATCTACCGGATATTGCGCTGCATATCTGGCGGTGTCGCAGCTTCCTGGTGAATAAGGCTCCCGCGCTGCAAGTGGGAGAAAGGAGATATTCATTCGACCTCGCAGGTCTGGATATCCCACTCTTTACAGTACCTCCGTTGCGTACTCCGTTTGACCACATTACGGGACGGATGGATGTTCCTGAACCTATTTCACTGCATGAGATTCGTACAGCTACGGAAGACTTTTATGGCGAGTCGAAGAGTCTTTGCGTGTGGATTGATGGGGCTGTGGTTGAGACGGAGAACATTGCATGGAAACGTCTCTCGGGCAAAGAGGGCGCATGGCGCTGTGGCGTTCTGCATAAGGTAACGATTGACGTGCAATGTGGGCGCATAGCTTTGGCGGAAGAGTGGGGGACTCCTTCAGAAGTCCTGGTGCGTTATGCATACGGTTTTGCTGCAGAAATTGGCGGTGGCACGTATGACCGTTCCATTAGCCTGACGAATGACTCTGCGGCGGGAACATTTCTTGCGGTAGTAGGCTCACCTATAACTCCAAAGCTGGAAGACGCGATTGCGGCATGGAACGTGCAACCTGCTGGGACTACTGGATCGATTGTGATTCTGGATTATGCGCGCGTTGATTGTGCAGACAGACTGAACATTCACATTGCTGCGGGAAATGCGCTCACAATTGTTTCTGCCACAGTACATGTGGCAGAGGGCGTCAATAGTGGATATACAGCGACACAATCACAGGCCACCATTGGAGCGGACATTGCCGTAACTGCGGAGGCTCCTGTTTCTGACGGGACGACGGGGCGTCTGACTCTGAATGGGTTGCGCATCCTTGGCTCTATCGATGTCAGCGGCGAAGCGATTGCAATGTCGGTAGAGGATTGCACATTACTTCCAAGTGCGGTGCAGTTACACGCTGCAGGCACAGAAGGTCCGCGTGAACCCAGTGTGACGGTTCGTTCAGAAGGCACGTCGCTTACGATACAAAACACGCTGACCGGCCCTCTTGCTTTAACTGACAGCGCCACCGCGATGCTTTGCGAAGTATTGTTGGATGCGGGTTCGCCCTGCTGTATTGCCTATGCAGGTGATGTGCCCTCGCAGCAGGGTGGCGATCTCCAGATTGAGAACAGTACTGTGATTGGCAAAGTGCATACGCGCACGATGCCTTTGGCGTCAAACACGATCTTTCGATCACGCTTGGCGAGGAACGATTCATGGGCAGCAGCGGTGTGGTGTAGCCGTTCACAAACAGGCTGCGTACGGTTTTGCTCGTTACCCTTTACGTCTATCACGCCACGCCGTTATGAGTGTTTAGCAACTTCGGTTGCTACAGAAGGAGCACTTGCGCCCGTGTTTGCTTCACTTCGGTGCGGACATCCGGCTTACGGTTTGTTATCAACGTGGGCCCCGCTGGCTGTATGGCACGGTGCGGACGATGGTGGGCAGATCGGCGTGATGCACGGAATACAGGAGACAGAAGCGGTGCAAAACACACAGCTTCGTATTCCGGAATATCTTCCTACAGGTATGGAAGCGGGAGTATTCCTTGTAACGCCAAAAGTATGTTGCGAAGGACCGCGCAGACATGCGCGTTATGGCGTACAGATCTCTCAGGATTGTTGTGGGGATAGTGAGTCCGCCGAGGGCGTCAGCGGGATTGGAATCAGGTTGCTTTAAACGGTCTGATTCGTAAGGAGTGAAGGACATGAGAGGCGACTTCAGCCGGATCCGATTTAACCCGGCAAACAACTATACGGCCGTGTTGGAGCAACAAGGCCGTGTGACGCTTGATGCCCACGCGAATGAGCAGCGCGACATTGATGCCTACCTGCGCACCACAGAGACGGTAGACGTTATTGGTGAGTTTGGTGGGCCAGAAGGTGACGATGGCTTTGACATCTTCATCAAGGAAGGGAAGCTTCAGTTCGGTGCCGGGCGTTATTACGTGAATGGGCTGTTATGCGAGGCGACAGAGGATGGCTACTATGACGAACAGCCTTTCCTCATTCATCCGGAATACAGCGCTTCGCAGTTACTAAAAATGCTTCCCGAGAACCAAGACCGCGCATCGATACGTGTTTGGTTGGAGGTGTGGGAACGATTTGTTACCGCTCGCGAAGACTCGTGTCTGTTGGAGCCTGCGCTGGGTCAGGCTGCTGAAACTACCGCACGACGGCAAACGGTGTGGCGTGTTGTCGCAGAGTTGGGAAGGGGAACGACAACGAACAGCACATGCTGTGATGGCATGTATCTACACACATGGGAACTGATGCCGCCCCGAATGGCGGCCCAGACGAATCCTTCGTCGGATACGTGCGGCTGCAATCCGCTTGCCTCTAGTGGATATGTAGGCTTGGAAAATCAACTCTATCGCGTGGAAATTCATCAGGAAGGTGATCTTGCGACAGCTACGTTCAAATGGTCCCGTGAGAACGGTTCTGTAGTCGCGAGCATCATTTCCGTGCAGGGAGCAGACGTCAGTATCGATTCTCTGGGGCCAGATGCCAATCTGGGTTTCGCGCCTAATCAATGGGTAGAGATTTCGGATGACACAAACCTATTTGGTGTAACTCCGAATGCAAGCGGCGCGCTGTATCAGATAAAAAGCATCGACGTCCCATCACGAACTTTGACTATGTTCACTACTGTGCTTCCGGTAGACACCACGCAAAATGCACGTGTCCGTCGTTGGGATCAATCTGGGGCCAACGCTTCCTCCAGCGGTCTATCACTTGGAGGAGGTGCATGGGTTGCGCTGGAAAACGGAATCGAAGTTTGTTTTCAGAAGGGGACGTTTCATACAGGAGATGCGTGGACGATCCCTGCGCGAGCTGCAACTGGATCCATCGAATGGCCTCCTTGTGGGTCGGATGGTGAGTTGTATCAATCTGCCTACAGAACAAAGATTGTGCGCGCGCCGCTGGCTTGCATCACGATCGGAAAACGTGGTGAGAGTTACACCCACTTGCAACAGGGTGGCTTTCAGGTGGATGATTGCAGGCGCATATTCCCGCCGCTTACTGGTGTAAATGCTGTAAAGCCGGCAATGCATGTGACCAAGACGAGTTGGGTAAATGACAGCTTGATGAGTCTGGATCAACTCGCAGCGAACGGTCTTGAGGTGGATTTAGACATTGCGCCAACGTCTCCCCTGTCCGCTGCGGTTTTCGTCGTAACGATAGAGAACGTCGTGAATTTCGACCAGAAACCCGTTCTTAATCCGATTACTCTTCGCCAGCCGTTGATAGTGGACGGAGTTGTTACCTCATCGGGAACAGTTTTACTTTGGGATATCTCCAAGAACCCGCAGATGCTGAATTACCTGAATTCGGTGCTAACAGCAAATTCCCGATTCAATGCGTATGCGCGCGTGCGCGTACGTTTGTTGGGAAATCGCATTTTCGGGAGTTCCGGTCGGAAAAGCATCTACCTGGACGGTGAAACATTTGCTGTTGCGTCGATTCAGGCGGATGGAACAAAACGCGTCGATCTGCAACTACCTTCCGGAAACAACGACACCGCAGCAGATTTTGAAAGCTGGTTTTATCTGTCTGCGGCGTTGATATTGAAGTCGGTAGCTGCTAACTATTCAGCGTATTCAGTCGCCGTCAACGCGAACAATGCGGTAACAGCCGTGCAGGCCGTGGTTACACCGGGAATACCCCCGCAGACCATATCACCACTCATATCTATCACTTTGAATATTGCTGCCCCCGCAGGGGGCGCGACGGTAAGCCTGAGCCTCTCGGGCAACACGCAAGTGGCCACTCTTGCTGCTTCTTCTATTGTGGTACCGGCTGGTGCGAACACTGCGCAAGTTGCCATTAATGTAAAAAGCAACCCCGGGCCGACGACGCTCTCTTACTCAGTAACGGCAGCATTGAGTTCCGCGCCAAACGATACGCAAACTACGACCTTCACCATCACCGGTATGCAGCAACCCATCATTATTACTTGACCCGAATGAAAGGGGCTTCCTATGCGTGCCGTATTTTCCTTTTGGAGCAAGCCGTTTACCGCATACAAGGGCCGCATATGGGCATCTCCCTTGCATCATCTCTTGTCCTGGGGATTGTCGGTGAGGTTGGCACAACAGCATTTTGATCAGGTTGTCCTGATTACAGACAAGCCCGGGAAGGCATTACTGGTAGACCGCCTGGGGCTGACATTCTCTGATGTAAGCGAAGATTTACAGCAATTCCATGGTGTAGACCCAGGTTGGTGGGCGTTTGGGAAACTGGCTGCTTACAGCATGCAGACAGAGCCTTTCTGTCACATTGATAATGACGTGTTTTTGTGGAAGCCGTTACCTGCTGCGCTTCTAGCCTCACCTGTATTCACACAATGCCCGGAGTTCTTTCACACTGCTCAGGAGTGGGCGGGGCCGGCCTATATAGAAGAGGCTTTTCAGGCCCATACATTGGATTTGCCGGCGGAGTGGACGTGGGCGCGCTCGCTTCATGCAGAACGATTCTGTGAGGATAACTGCGGGATCGTGGGCGGAATCGATACTGAGTTTCTGAGATACTTCTCCGGTCTTGCCATGGATCTGATAACGAATCCGCAGAATCTGCCTGCATGGGATCGCTTTGCAGAAAAGGAAGGCTTCAACATGATTGTGGAGCAATTCCTGTTGAATGCCTGTGTCCGCTATCATCGCGCTCAACCGCAATCGCCTTTCTCTCGTGTGAATATGGCATATCTTTTCCCATCGTTTGAGCAAGCCTATGAAGAAGATCGTGCGGCGCGTGCGGGATTTACTCATCTGCTGGGCGATGCAAAGTCACATCCAGAGATTATGAAGCGCTTAGAGGAGCGGATGCGTTGGGAGTCGCCTAACTTTTACCGTCATTGCACCCGACTTCATTCCAGCGGATATGCCACCGCCTAAGGATCGCAGGGATGAGTCTGAAACATGCCAATGCGGCAAGTAGACAGAGCAAAGGTCCTGCTGCACGCTGGCAAGGTGGTGGCATCCTCCATGCTGTTTCAGTTCCAAAGGCTTTAAAGCAGTTTGCAGTTCCAGGAGCATTGGCGTTGCCGTCTATTCGTTCTGTCAACGGAACGAACGGTAAACATGCGCCTAAACTAACGGCGCACTCTTCCCCACGGAATGAGAGTGCGCGTAGCGAGCAGTTGGAGACAGAGGCTGACCGCATGGCGAAGCATGTGGCTCAGCAACAAGTTGGGGCGCGTCTCTTGTCACCGAAAATGCAAGGACAGAAGCGCGAGACAGGGGCGAAAGAGTTCGCAACGAAGCACGAGGAAGTGAGTACTGCCTCCAGTGGAGGCGGTGAGCCATTGGACACGGTTACACGCGCTGTGATGGAACGCAGGTTTGAGCGTGGACTATCACACATTCGTATTCATAAGGACAGGAATGATGCGCGGAATGCCGACAAGCAATCCATGAAGGCGTATACGCTGGGGAACGACATCGTCTTTGCACCAGGACGTTACAACCCTGCGACCGCGGATGGACAGGAACTGTTAGCGCACGAGATAGCGCATGCGATTCAGCAGCGGGGTGGCGAAGGAGTCAGGATATCGCGAGAAGAGCGTCCAAAGCTTTCTGCAGCGCGGAAGCAGGTGCAACCCAAGGTGGAGGTCCGCCAGGTAGGGCGAGGAGAGGCATCCGCGTTAGCTCGAAGGCAGGAATTGCTAGACCGCATGAATCGGCTCTCTACTGGAATGCAATATGCATTGGCTGGACCACAAATAACTTATACGGTTTTGGATGCATCGCACCTAACGCCATTTGATCAGCAGATGCGCGGCTTTATCGATCGTGCAGAGACTGTGCCTCTGCGTTTGGTTACGGCGGCAGCTCTTGTGCAGCAGGGAAGTCCGCACTTCCAGCCGCTGAATGTCGATAGCTTCGATCTTGGCTATCTGGATCTGGATGATATGCGTGTATCCGACGACAACAGTTTTCAGATGAACCTTCTTCATCTGCTTAGGGAAAGGTTTACCGTGTCTCGCTATGACCAGCGCATAGGCACTTTCACCGCCGCGGATGCGCCAGAGTTTCAAAAGGCGCACGCAGCAGGCATTGAAACGGAAACTCAACTGCTACGAGACAAGGTTGGCGACCCGAGCATCCATTTTGTTTTTGAAGAAGACCGCAGTGACAACCTCATGGTCTTTGGATATCGAAGTGGGGAGGGATACAGCATCTTCCACGTTCTTCGTTCAACAGGAGGTGGCGTGATGGCAGGTCATGTGTTTGTTCAGATGAGGGACAAGCGCAGGCTCAGCCTGGACGACTTCATCGCAGAACGAAGTAGAGCTGCGTCCGCACGTGTGACGGCGCCTTCAGTCACTGCAGTTCCAACCGTACCGGCTCATTAAGGGCGATGCGTGTCTGTTGCACCTTGTTCCGTTCCGGAACGAAGAGTGCTGACAGTCGAACCGACCGTACCTAATGGTGTGCCAGCTGGGCCTAAGGCTGAAGCGAACGGGATAACGGGAGCAATATCCGGATAAAGGCCGTGCCCAGAATGGTTGTTCTCCCTGGGCGGGGTTGGAGCTCATCCTCTATTTGGGAAGAAGCTTATTAGGAATGGCTATACCCGAATCTTCTGTGGATACGTTCAAATAAAGAAAAGAAAGTTGATGTAAGAGCTTAATAAAGAAAAGTTTTGACATCACTTGAAGAATCTGTGAGACTCCTCTCTGTTCCCCAACTGTGCAGAAGATCACATAGATGTTTTTCTGAGCTGTTTGGGCTTTTACTGTACGACTTGCCTTGATCTCTGCGGTGACACTCTATCTGCGCGCTACCGAAGAGATCGCACGTTTCTTAGGAGCGTTCATGACGACTTTTCTGCGCCGTTCTCTTGCGGTTGTGTTTGCTGGCTTTGTAGCTCTTCTTCCCGCACACGCCACGCAGGCCACGCTTACCGCTGATGCGCATGTGGATAGTTCTCGACCAGGCGTCAATCTTGGCGGCGTGTCCAATTTGAACGTTGGCAACGGTTATACGTCGTTCGTGCAGTTCAGCCTTTCTCCGCTACCTGCCGGTATTACGGCCTCCCAAGTCTCCAAGGCGACAGTAACTTTCTATATCAATCGCGTAAATACTGCGGGCACTGTCTCTGTCTCTCCAGTTACAGGAAGCTGGACAGAAGCAGGCGTCACTTATAACAGCGCTCCGGCATTTGGTTCGGCGATAGGAAGTTTTACGGGAACTACGGCGGGACAGTTTGTCACCGTGGATGTTACCTCGCTTGTGCAGGGCTGGATCACTACGCCCTCCACGAATATGGGACTCGCACTGACGACATCGGGCGCAGACCTCCAGCTTGACTCTAAGGAAAGTGGGCAGACGGCGCATCCAGCACTCCTTGACGTCACGATTACGTCCATGGGAGCTACCGGAGCAACGGGTGCGCAAGGTGTTCAAGGTATCCAAGGTGTCACCGGTGCTCAGGGCATACAAGGTATTCAGGGTGTCACCGGCGCACAAGGTATTCAAGGTATCCAGGGTGTCACGGGCGCTACTGGAGCCGTTGGGGCAACAGGCGCAACGGGTGCTATTGGAGCCACCGGCGCTACTGGTGTTACCGGTGCCACAGGTGCTACCGGGGCGACGGGCCTCACCTATCGTGGAACCTGGAATAACTCGACTGTCTATGTTGTCAATGATGCGGTAACGCTGAACGGCTCTACCTATATCGCCATTGCGAGCAATCTCAATATCGTTCCGGGGACCGATCCCACAGTTTGGGGTGTGTTAGCTGCCATGGGCAGTACCGGTGCCACTGGCGCAGTAGGAATTGCAGGCCCACTAGGCCCTCAAGGTATTCAGGGTGTTCAAGGTGTGACTGGTTCGCAGGGCGTCCAGGGTATTCAAGGCATTACAGGAGCTACTGGTGCCACAGGTGTTACTGGAGCGACAGGTGTTGCAGGTGCCACTGGCGCGACAGGAGCTACAGGAGCCACGGGTGCGACTGGTGCTACAGGCGCCACCGGCGCGACAGGCCTTACTTATCGAGGCATCTGGAATAGTTCGACTATCTACGATGTCAACAGTGCAGTGACTCTGAACGGTTCTACCTATATTGCTACGGCAGGCAATTTCAACGTTACCCCGGGTACAGATCCAACGACTTGGGCAGTCCTCGCAGCCATGGGAAATGCGGGTGCGACCGGTGCCACCGGTGTAACGGGAGCGCAAGGTATTCAAGGTGTGACTGGTTACCAGGGCATTCAAGGCATGCAGGGGGTCACTGGTGCCGCGGGTGTCACTGGAGCCACGGGTGCGACTGGTGCTACAGGCGCTACAGGAGCGACAGGAGCGACTGGTGGTATTAGTTATCAGGCCGCGTGGAGTAGTTCCGTTACCTATGTAAAGGGAGCGGTTGTCTCCGACGCGAGCTATGCCAACGCATGGGTTTCCTTAGTGGATGGCAACTTGAACCACGATCCGACTACAGTTGGCTCTACTCCTAATGCATACTGGGCGCGTCTTGTGGCGCAGGGAGTGAATGGCTTGAACGGTGTTACGGGAGCTCAGGGTGTTACCGGAATCCAGGGTGCCACCGGTTCTGTTGCTTCGGTTTCCGTGACGAATGGCAATGTCACAGGTTCTGCTTCGGTCAACAGCTCCACAGGGGCACTAACGATTAACTTCCCGAGTGGCAGCAGTGGTGGCAGCATACCTGACCCCAGCACGTTCTCATTCGCCACGATTCCGTTGACGATTTCAAGGAATCCCATTAACACAAACACGGCTATTTATCTGGCACCGATTGGGCCCAATTCAACTACTACCGCTACCATCCCGGCTTACGTTTATATCCCGTCGTCATGCCATGGTTACTTCGCTGTTGCGTCCGCGCCAGGAAACTATTTCAACGCTGTGACGACCGCTACGGTCGGAGGTTCTACGACAAGTCTTGGAACCTGTACTGCCAGTGCGGGGGGATCGTGCAAGATCGATCTTGGAACAATCTCTGCCGGTTCGTATGTCACCGTGCTTGTGGGATCAACGAGTGGCAGTTCGACCGCAAATACCGGAGCGCATATGACTTCGTTCGCTTGCCAGTAGATCGCAAGAACGTAGCGATCACTGCCATTGATGAAGTTTGATCGCAGAGACGGTTTACATAACTGCTTCCTGCCGCAGCCACATTCAAAAACGGAGCCAGTCCTCATTTGAGCCGCTTCAGAACAATACGGAATGCACGCTTTCTGGTTTCATGTGCCTGCGCGGCGTTGCTGCTTGGTGCTGCTACTGCTCGGACATCCGGGCAGACGCCCATGCAACTGCGCGCGTTGCAGCAGCTGGGGGTGCGTCCGCTTACCCTACCGGGTGGGCTAGAAGCCACTAACCAGAAGTTAAATAATCCTGCTGCTCTTGCGTTTGATTCTGCCGGTAATTTGTATATCGCAGACCAGAACGATCAGCTTGTGGTTGAGGTACTGACTACCGGTGTCATGAAGACTGTGGCCGGAACTGGTGCCCAGGGTTATGCAGGGGATGGTGGCGCAGCCACCAGCGCAATGCTGAATCTTCCGGCAGGAGTTGCGGTTGACACCGCTGGCAATCTGTACATCGCCGATACAGGCAACAATGTGGTACGCGAGGTTACTCCTTCAGGCATCATCAGCACGATCGCGAGCACGGGACTCTCTGGTCCAACGGCTTTGACGGTAGACACCGCTGGCAATCTCTATATCGCTGACACGCTGAACAATGTTATTCGCAAATTCAATGGCGCGACGTTAACAGTAATTGCTGGCAGTGGTGCGCAGGGTTTTGGCGGCGACGGCGGTGCAGCAACATCAGCGTTGCTAGACGGGCCGATGGGTTTGGCGATCAGCTCCACCACACTGTATATCGCGGATAGCAACAACAATCGCATCCGAGCGGTGAACCTTTCCTCGGGTGTTATTACGACACTTGCTGGAACTGGAATGCCCGCATTTGCTGGTGACAGTGGTTCTGCCACGGGCGCATCGTTCTCGTATCCCACAGGGCTCACTTTGGACGCCAGCGGGAACCTCTTCATCGCTGACACGAACAACAACCGCGTACGAGAAATTTCCTCCACCGGTACAGTCTCAACCATTGCTGGTAATGGTCGACAGGGCTACTCGGGCGACAACAGTGCCGCTACGGTGGCAACACTGAACTCGCCTTTAGCTGTTGCTTCGGCGCCGGGGATAGGTGTTGCGGTTGCGGATACGGACAATGATCGTGTTCGTATGGTGACCACTGCAGGCTCAATTCAAACCATTGCGGGATCAGCTGCTGCCGGTGCTGAAAGCCTTCAGGTTGCTGCGTCATCCCCCTCACTTGTTTATGGCACAGCAGCCGTTACAGCTACCTTTAGCTATGGTGGCAATACTGCCACTGGAGCGGTGACCTTCCTGGATATCACCGCTGGAACGACGCTTGGCACGGCCAATCTAGCTTCCAATACGGCTTCACTGGCTCTCCCGACACTTTCTGCTGGTGTCCATCAACTTGTGGCGAGCTATGCCGGTGACAGCAACAATCCTGCGATCGTAAGTGGTATCTATGTACTGACGGTCACACCTGTGGCTGTCACAGCATCAGCCCATGCCGTCACGCAGCCTTACGGTACGGCCATTCCGTTGCTTACCGGAACTCTGACAGGTGTTTTGCCTCAGGATACGGGCACGGTCACCGCTGTCTACGCTACTACTGCCACGCAGACATCAGCACCCGGCGTATATCCAATTACGGCCACACTGACCGGTGCGGCTGCTGCAAATTACACGCTTTCTCTTGCGCCTTCGTCTGGTTCGCTGACGATTACGAAGGCGAGCACTAACATCACGCTGACATCCACTCCGACCACGCAATACGCGGGTGTGGCTGTCACACTGAAGGCTGTTGTCGCCAGCGCGACTACAGGCACTCCGACTGGCAGTGTCACTTTCTTTGATAATGGCACTGCTATTGGGACTGTGGCTCTTGCTTCGGGTGTGGCGCAACTCTCCACGACCAGCCTGTCAATTGGCGCGCATGTCATCTCCTTGACATATACCGGCGACACTAACTTCCTGAACGGAAGCGTGAGTGCCAGCACTGGTGCGACAACTGTAACCGTAGCGGCAGATCCAGACTTTACGTTGGCTACAACCACTGGAACCTATGCTGCGAAGACGATTGTTCCTGGTGATTCCGCGACCTTTAACTTTACTGTCACTCCCGCAGGTGGGCCGTTTACCTCACCCATTGCGTTTACCGTCAGTGGCCTTCCCACGGGCGCGACCGCTACGCTCACGCCAACGTCGGTGACACCGGGTTCCAGTGCGACGAACTTTGTCCTTACGGTAGCAACTCAGAAATTCCATGCGAAGATGCAGAATCTGGCAGGTGGCTCGCTCGGACTGGCACTGCTCCTATTGCCCTTTGTTCGCAATCGCAGGATACGTTGTGCAAGTCATCGCATGGTTCGTCTTGCCATGCTGCTGTTACTGGCAACTGCCGCGGGGGCACTGAGTGGTTGCGGTAGTAGTGGCTTCTTTGGCCAACCGCAGGCCTCCTCCACCATTACAGTTACCGGCACTGGCACAAATGTCGCTGGCGTTACGGTGCAACATTCCACCATAGTGACGCTCACCGTTCAGTAGAAGGGAACTGGCACGCTTTGAGAACTTTATCCATCCTGCTGCTGAGTCTCAGCCTTGCTGCTTCCGCGCAATCAAAGGGAGGAGATGTCGCTGTCACTTACACTCCTGAGCGCGCAAACCTTCTAGGTGGTTGTGGCTGCTTCTGGCTGCAAGGTGGTGGCATTGAGGCAGGTGTGAACGTGTCTCATGGCTTTGGTCTTGCTGCCAATATGACTGTTGTTCATGCAAGTCACATGGGTGCCCAGAATGTCTCTCTCGGCCTTTTGACCTTTACCGTTGGACCTCGCTATCGCTTACAGCTGCCAGCAGTTGGAAAGCATGGCAATTCTCTTACTGGCAAGTGGCTGATCGGATTGGGTCGCGGCTTCGATTCGGTTTTCCCGGGTAATGGGAATGCACTATCCAGCAGTACCTCATTTGCTATGGATGCTGGTGTGCAGTATGACGTGGATATTACCAACCGCTTTGCGATTCGCCCGCTGGAGGTGGACTGGGAGCGTTCTACTTTCCCGAACACTAACGCCAACGGTTCTCAGAACACCCTCCGGTTGGGCTTTGGAGCGCTGGTTCGCTTCGGCAAGCGGTAGGATGTTTCTTGCATGGTGGAAGCTCCCCTACCTCCGGTAGTTGTTCTTATTCCTGCCTGGCATCCTGACGAACGCCTGCTGCAGCTAATTACGGACCTGCAAACGCACCCGCGTCTTCACATTCTGGTTGTCCTTGATGGTGATCTGGAGCAATATCCGAAGATCGTAGAGAGCCTTACGAATCTTGAAAATGTAACGTTGCTGAAGCACGGCGCGAATCTTGGAAAAGGGCGCGCTCTGAAGACGGGCTTCAACTGGATTCTTACAGAATTGCCGACTGCTATCGGTGTGGTAACAGCAGATGCGGATGGACAACATGCAGCAGACGACATTGTTAGCGTAGCCGAAGCGCTGATCGCGGCGCCCAGACGATTCATTCTTGGTTCGCGTGGCTTTCATGGCGATGTTCCATTCCGAAGCCAAATGGGAAACAGCATCACACGCAATCTCTTCTGGATGTTGGCGGGACACCGCATTAAGGATACTCAGAGTGGCTTGCGTGCTATTCCTATTCATCGACTTGGCGAATTGATGAAGCTTAACGGAGAACGTTACGAGTACGAGATGAACATGCTCGCTCATCTTTGCCGCAGTGGCGCACCGCCGGTTGAAGTGCCGATTCGTACCATCTACATCGAGAACAACCGTTCCTCGCACTTTGATCCGATCCGTGATTCCATGCGGATTTACTTCGTCCTGTTGCGTTTTTACTTTTCATCGCTCATTGCGGCAGGCATTGATTTCGTGTTCTTCTCAGCAACCTTCGCACTCACGCATAACGTGCTCTATTCCATGGTGGTTGGAAGATTCAGTTCAATTGCTAACTTCCTGTTGAACCGTCGCTTCGTCTTCCATTCGCGTGCGTCAGTGCGAGGCGCGCTCTGGCGTTATTACGCTCTTGTCGCGGTCTTTGGTGTTATTGGATATGGCGCCATAACAGGTCTTTCGCGTTGGCTGCATGTCCCCGTTCTGCTGGCGAAGATCGTTACTGAGACAGTGCTGTCGCTGGCTAGCTTTGCATTACAGCGTTTGTTTGTGTTTCCACCGTCTAACGTTCAGGAGTAATCGGCAGCGGTCGGTTCAACACCATGCGCAGAGACAGATCCTGCAGATCGGTGCTAACAAACCGTTCACGAAAGCTCATGTAGTTCGCTACGAGTGCAAGGCAAAACACCACAATGGCAAAACCCTTTGCCCAAAGTTGTTCTTTAGTCGAAGCGTGCCGTTTTAGCCATTGCCAGAGAGCAACAGTTGCTGCTGCAGCAAGGAAGCAAAGCGGTACCCAGCCAAGCGACGCATAACGCAGATTCATCCTGTGCTCCGTGGTCAGTGGAAGTGAAAAACACAGAAGACTTGTGGCTGCACTCCAAAACAGCAGCGTGTTCCGGTTTGCGATCAGCAGCGCGATACCAATTACAGCCAATGAGACAAGCAAGGGGTCGGCAATCCAGATTGCCTTTATCCACGATGCAGCGGTGCCTGTCTCGTACATGCGTCCGTAGGGTGCGTTAGCAACGGCTGTATAGGATCGATGAAAGAATTCCACCGTACGGTTGTAGCCTCCGATGGAGTAGCTCACCCACCATGCTCCCAGCGTCGCTGTGACTGCGAATACCGCTGTTGCGATAGCGATATCACGCCATCGCTGCTGTCTTACATATGCGATGCAAAGTAGCAAAAGCAACAGGCCGGCCTGGCTCACGGATGTTTCCTTCACGGTGACTGTCCAGCCTGCGAGTGCACCGGCTGCCACCAACCATGCTCTTGGTTCCGACCTGCGCAGACATTCCAACATGAGTAGGAGCAATAGAGTTCCTAAGCATCCCGTGAAGGACTCCATCCATGCCCGTCTTGCAGCCATCAACTCTGGAGGACAGACGGCGAACAATGCCATTGCAATCGGCGCGGCGGTTGGTGAAAGATTCCTCCACGCGATAACGCCGACCAAGCCAAGGGAAAGGATGCTGGCAACGCAGGAGAGTTCTGCACCTGCATTGGGTGTGGCATCGCCGGTGATCGCCTGCGCAATGCGCAATGGCAGCAGATATCCTATGCGGACAGGAGAGGGAAATACGGCAAGTTCTGTGCGGTTTTCCCATTCATCGGCAACGGAACGAATACCGCTGGCGGACCACTTCTGCGCTTGGGAAGCGTATACGTTTTCGTCTGGTGAGCGGAATCGAACACTGCCCATATCGATGACACGAAGCGCTGTTCCGAAAAGCATGACAAGCACGCAGAGTAGAAAAGGCAGGGATCGCGAGTTTGTTTTCATCGTGCTTCCCCGGCAGCTTTTGCCTGCTCTGCAAGCGCCCATGCGAGATTGTTTTTTGCCAATTGGAAATCCGGCTTCAATACAACAGCTTGCTTTGCGGCATTCACTGCTGCATCCCAGTGTTTTAACTCGGCTTCACTGGCGGCAATGTTGTTCCATGCTTCCGCCATGTTTGGGCGCATAGCCAATGCAGCTTTTGCCGCCGCAATGCTTCCAGTGAAGTTACGTTCGCGATACATCTCCAGCGAATCGTTCACAAGCGCTTCCGGCGTTTTATCTGATGTGTTGTGTTGGCTTGCGGCGGCTGAGTAAGTCGTAAGGTTATTGCGTGCAAGCTGGAAGTTGGGATCGATCTCCAACGCGTGTCGCACGTTATCCACGGCCTGTTTCCACTGGCCCATACCGGCATATGCGGCACCGATATTGTTGTATGCAGGAGCCGATCTTGGATTTATGGCCAGCACCTTGTCTGCTGCTTCAATGGTTCCGGGATAATCCTTCGCCTGATAGCGCGCCAGTGACGCATTCAGCCATGTGTCTGCGTTGGCAACAGTCGGGTGAGCAAGATATACCTGAGCCTGTACATCGCCAGGATTCATCGCCAGGATCGCATCTGCTGCAGCGTGAGCTGCGGTTGGGTCACCGCTGATGGCGAGGGTTTGCATTAGCTCTTCTCGCTGTGCCAACCGTGCCGGGTTCAGTCGTACTGCCTCACTCAGCTGTTGTAGCGCTTCCTGCAAGCGCATTTGTGTGTGAAGCCAACGACCGTAAAAGAAGTGTGTTTGGTCGTCAGCAGGGGCTAGTGCGATAGCGCGCTGGAAGTGCTGCTCTGCAGGCACTGTACGGAACATCGCGCCATTCACTACACCGAGATTGATTTCCAGTGAAGGGTAATTCGGCGTGTAGATCGCGGCTCGATCGAAGTAAGCAAGCGCTACAGGATAGTTACCATGCGACATCTGCGACAGCCCATAGATCATCAGGCCGCGGCCATTCCGTGGACTTTTCTCAACATCATCCAGCCAGAGCGAATCCTCATTGTGCCAAACCTTGTTGCGCTGCCAGGTTCCATACCCATAGACGCAGAGCAAGGTGGCAGTGCAGGCAGCCGCGATCTTCCACACTGGCAGGTCTTGTCTGCGCACAGCAAGCAGTACCACTGCAAGCCATATGGCCCAAACGACAGCCAGCATCAACCCCACGAAGGGCAGGAACATCCGATGGTCGTTCTCCACTTCGGAAAGCACATAGAACGATGTCGGGAACGAGCCGATCAGAAACCAAATCAGTCCGAATGCTATGGGGCGCAGCGTTGTGCGACGTGTGCATGCAATAATTGCGGCGATCACGACCGCTAAGAACAGGAACCCCCAAAGAACATCTGAGCTCACATGATCGATTGCGGCCAGGTCTGTATCTACATTGAGATGAACGGGCAGGAACAGCGATCCGAAATATCGCAGTAGAACAAACGGTTGCGTGATGCGATAGGAAAAGCTGGGAATAGAAGTCGGCGCGTAAGATTTTGGCGTCATCGCCGATTGCAAAATCAATGCTGCTGCGGCAACTAAGATTGAGGGTAGTAATGCCAGCAGTCGAGTCTTCGGGGTAGCCTTCTTCTGGTTTTCAAAGAGCAGGGAATATGAGAGTAGAAGAACAGGGAATACCACCGCTGGCGGTTTGCTGAGCATGGCCAGCGCAAAGGGCAGCAGGTAAAGGCCAGTGCGCCGAAGATTGGGCCAGCGCGCATATATGGCCAAAGCTGCCACCACGCCGCAGGTGCTGTACAGATCGCCGCGCTGAATAATGTAGTTGACGGTCTCAGCCATAGCAGGGTGAAGACCAAACCATGCCGTTGCCAGCAAGGCGGGAATCCAGCTATATTCGCCGCCACCCGCTCGCCTCAGAACTTCCTTGCAAAGGACAAACATGTTTGCAAGTAGAATGAGGAAGATTAGAAACGTGCTCAGATGAAACCACACGGGCACATATCCGTTGCCCAGAGAATAGTCCAGCGCAAGCGATGCCGATACCAACGGGCGGTAGGTCTGGTTTGCGGGGAGCACGCTGAAGGTGGCTGTGTCTGTAAAGAACTTTGGCAGGTTATCGAGGCTGCGAATGTGGGGATTATCTATGACGGTATGGAAGTCGTCGAAATGAAATCCGTTATGCCAGTGGTTCGCATACACGATGCAAACGGCAATCACACAACATAAAAAAGCAATGATCTGTTTTCGCTTCAAGGCGAACACGCACCGTCCCAACATTCACAGTTCCGATAGCTTCATGGTAAAACGATGCGTCGCTATCCGCCATTGTTTCTGCTCCATGAGCCAATAGGTTTTGTGCCGCTCAGGGCTGGATTTTCATGTGCGCGTTCAGATTGGCGGCAAACAATCCATCATAAAGTGAATTTGATCTCGCCCGCCCAAGTCGTGGGCGACGTGTCGCGCTCCAAAGGAGAGTGTGATGTCCACCGGGCCTGGGTGCGAAAGTCTGACGCTCAGGCTTCGGGATTCTTCTGGTGTTCCACCTAAGGGCTTTGGATGAAAGTCGATTGCGACTTCTGAAGATGGCGAGTCGCCGATGAGACTCGCCTCCAGTCGAAGGGTAGAAAAGCTTTGGTTGATGATTTTGACTGGAATGGCTGTGGAGACACCACATTTCGTTGGCGCTGGGAGGGGGCCGGAAAGGACGACACTAACTCGCGATTCTGGATTGATGGTGATCGTGATCGGTGCCGTATCCTCAGGCTTTCCGCCATGGCTGAGGTGATTCTGAGCGTCGCTCCAGAGTGGCGTTATTAGAAAGAATATTGTGACGAACTGTGCGAAGCGCATCATGCCACCTCGCACTCCGCAGCGATCTTCTCATAGGTTTTGCGAGCATGTTCAAATGCCGCGGCCGCTTCCGTACGTTCACTTTCGCGCATGAACGGCGACTTTACTTCCCATACTTTGTCGACGCATGCACGGCCCCATTCCGCGCTCTTTTTTGAAGCTCGAATGGGCTTGTGGTCCACCTGTACGAAATTGGGATGAGTGTGCAGGGAGGGAAGAATGCGAAGAGCCCACCAGGAACTGCGAGTGATGTTTGCCTTTAGCGTAACGACGCGCGGTACTCCGTCCGCCACGATGTTCACAGTTGCAGCGGACAATCCGTTGACGATCAGTTCGAGTGGAACTTCCCGCGTATTGCCGATACGGGCTTTTTCGATGTCGTATCCGGATTCAGTTGTTCGACGTGCCTTCGTCTCTGGCGTAAGTTCTGGTTCCAGCCGTGCAGCCACTAATACTTCAACGCTGATACTTGTGCCGGATTCTAAGGCAAGGTCGGAATCTGTGAGTGGTTGGCCGTTCACTTTGCATTCCAGAATATGGCTGCGTCCATCGCCGCAGTATTGATAAGCCTTAAAGAGGCCTTCAATCCAGGATGTGTAGCCTGGATTACCGCTGGGACGAGTTGGGAGCTTTACATAACTACGACCTGCTCCCACGCGTCCATCGCTCATGCAGGGAAAATCTGTCTCGCCGAGCATGGCCATGCGGAAGCCACAGTTGAGCATGTGGTACCAGGCGTTCAGTTCCGCAACAGGAAGACTGTCGCATCCAGAAAGAAAGTCGACGAGTCCATGAGTTACGTCGATGATGGCTTCCTGAGTACCAATGCTATCCATGGGAGGAATTTCGTAATTTGGCAGCTCTTTAGATTCCACCTCCATTCCCAGCCCGCAATGCGCGTAGCCGCCGTAGGCTCCCTGAGACTTAACCCACTTCAGAATCGGTAGATTCCATGAAGGCCAATCTTCAATGAGCTGCGTACCAGGATAGTCTTGCTCTTTGAGTTGCAACAGCAGCAGGTGACCCGCATGGCTAGAAGGGAATTGAGACACCTCGACGTCATAGCGAATGATGCTTTCTGTATCTTCGCGGGTCGTTTGTGGCTGAAGCGTGACACCGTATGCCTTCTGCAGTTCAGGATGTTCCAGCATCGCGGTAGGGCTTTCTGCGGTACCTGAAAAGAATTGCTTTTGGTAATACCAGCTTGGTCCCCAGTTGAGAGCATCTCCGATGGTCAGAGCTTCACCCCGGATGTGGCGAATTAATGTCTCAGGGCCGACGCCTTCTGTTGGTCTCTCATAGTGCGAGCAACCTGCAGCGTGGATATGTGTGTCGCCTGAGTAGAACCCCCACTTCGAAGGATCAATCCATCTCGCCAGCTTCACACGAATGGATGATTGAGCATCAATCTTCACAGCTTGCATGACAGGCAGATACTCCGGGCCACGTCCGCTCTGTACGATGTATTCGCCTTCTGGCAAGCGTACGGTTTCGCCATCGGCACGGTAGATCTGTTCTTGGAAGAACAAATCTGGAGCGAGGCGCATCGCCTTCGGAGGATAGAGGCGATTGAGCCTGTCCTTAATGGTCAGAGATGCGAAGCAGGTACGGCCATCTGTGTCGAGAATGTGCAAGGGGACTTCGTGAGAGGGCAGACACTCGAAATCGACCTGGAGGCGTGCCGGGTGAAACGAATGCCCGTCTGATGTTGGCAAAACATTCAAAGAAAAACTCGTTGTGCGTTGCCCGTGATCGCGACTGAACAGTTGTACAACGTGATACTGAATAGGGATCTCTGGGAGTGGTATCGTCTGAACGTCAACGCCTCCGCTGAGGATCGGTGTCGGTTCGTACAGCTCCATGACGAACCACATTTTTTCGATCATCGGCCCTTTATATAAAACGTCTGCAAGGGCTGTACGTTGCGCTGCTCCCTTGCTGACAATTTCCAGGTTACCTATTGTTCGTGTCCCACTTGTAAAGAGCAGTGAGCCTTTCTGGTTCTTAGTATTCTCGACCCGGACAAGAAACATTCGCCATCCCTGTTCGACAAGTTGCCGTGAAGCATTGCCACCTGTGATTTGCGGCGCTCCGTCAGGTCCAAGGGACAGTTGGGCTAGTGTGTAGTAACTGAGTATCTCTTCCGCCTTCGCAACGGCTGCGGCATCTTTGTGCTGTGTCAGGTCTGCGATTGTATTCGCGTCGGCGACGCTAATGGGAGCCCCGAGATGCTTCAGGGCTTGAATTGCCCGATTTACGGCTGCGAAATAGGGCTGAGGGGCAACTCGTTCAGAGATAGGTTCAAGCGCGTTGCAAAAACGCCCACTGGCAAAGGCACTCCCTATAACCAAAAAACGCCGACGCGTAAGACCTGTTTGGAAGGTAGCCATTCGATCCTCAACTCATCTTTTAGTGAACAAACGTAAGAAGGCCTGCAAGTTGAAGAGTGCAACTTCGCAGGCATCTCATTTGCTAATGAATATCCACGCTCTTCAGGATGCTTCCATCAAGACCAACAATCGAGAGCTTCAGCGTGTTTTGATCCGCTTCGATAACGTTGAAGCCATTCTGCTTTGCTTGAAATGTCGAACGAGCGTAGTTCTTTTGGGTGAAGTCGTACAGAGAGGCACCTGCTGCTCCACTTACCAAAAAATTCACACCGCCGTCTGACTTCAACTCCTGCAGGTTATGGTCATGGCCGCACAGGAACAGATTGACGCGGTTGCGCAGCACGGGCATAAGACGATCAATCAAGTTTTGTTCGTCGCCACGTGAAGCGGAATAGACCTGGTAGTGGCCGTAGACGATCTTCCAACGCGCCTTGCTTTTGGCAATTTCAGCATCAAGCCATGCGAGTTGTTGCTGGTACAGGGCGGTATCCGACATCTCCATGGTGTCGATTGCAAAAAACTGAACCGGACCAGCGGTATACGTGTAGAACGTGGCTGGCATCCGCCATGTCTTGCTTTTGAATGTGTAGATCACTTCGGCAGCGGGGCCGTCGGCGGGCAGATAATCGTGATTACCAAGAGTGGGATAAAACGGAATTCCAAGTGGCCCGTAAACCTTTTCCCAATCATTGTCCCAATGAGGATCATTGGGACTGGTCACTCCACGCGGATAGAAATTGTCGCCAACCGTAATACCGAAGTCAAAGGGATGTTGCTTGCTGTAAGCGATCATCGTCACAGCAAGTTGTTTCTGCGCGGGAGAACCGTTGCCGAAATCACCGAAGGCGAGAACACGGATGGCTTTGCCATCTGGTGCTGCTGCAAAAACAGGTGGTGGTGTGCGAAGGAATGAAGGGAGATTAACCTGCTCGTCGTAGGTGAGCCAATCGTAGGCCTCCTTGCGCAGCGCAGCTTCTCCGGCAGAATCCTTCCGCTGATGCGCATTTTCTGCAGCTTCCAGAAGAAACTGCCCATTGAGACCCCAGTTCAGCTTGCGGAGATCGCGCGCTGCTTCAAGAGCGACATCTGCATTTGTGTCAGTTGCAACCAGATGTTCCAGAACCGCTTGAAGCTGGCGTCGCTTTGTGGGCTGCTCTGTAATTTCGCTATGAACAGCGGCGGGCGAATGGAGAGGACGATAGGAAGCTTGCATGGAGTGAACCTGGCCACGCAGACTTTGCGTGAGGATAAGCAGTCGGTCTTGCGCATCCGTATCTTTTTCAAGCTGTGTCGTCAGAAAATCAAAGGCCTGCGGTTGTTGCCCAATGTACTTTAGTGCAAGGATGAATCCCGCTTCTGGTTGGGCGGCAATCTTCTTTAGCGCTGCCTGCTGTTCTTCCACAGGGATAGTGATGTGGAGATTGTTGAGTTCATTGAGATACGGCGTAGGGATCGTAGGTACGAGTTCCGGAAGGAGAGCCTTATTTTGTTGCGCTGAGGCACAAACGGAACAGGCAGCTAGCGTAAAGAGCAATGTTGTGCGTAATGAATTCATCAGAGCGTGCTTTCTAAGAGATGGAGAGAAGTGTCTTAAGGCCGCAGTCCATATGCATCTGGTTGTGGCAATGGAGTAGTGCAGGCCCACCGTTATCCGGCAGAACATCGAATTGAACCTGTTGAAAGGGAGGCACGACCACGGTGTCTTTCCGAATGCCTGCACATGGCTGTCCTGCAATGCTGGTCAATTCAAAAGGAAAACGATGGAGATGCATGGGATGGGCTTCATCAGAGTTGTTGTAGAGTGTGATCCGACTTCGCTCTCCCACTCTTAGCTTCTGTTGCACAGAAGACAGAGGAACCATCGCCCACCGTTCGAATCCGTCAGGACCTGAAGGCCGACGTTCTATGCGGTAAGAAAGATTGTTATTACTCAGCTCCTCGTTTTTGGTCACAGCAGAGAAACGAAGATAGTTCCAGGGGGTGGTGTCTGCAGGAGGACTCCAGATCGGCTTTCCTGCACGATCTGCATATTCAATAACAACGCCCATTCCAAGTGCACGATGTTGGTCGTCCGGTGAGCCCAGAACCCATATGCCAGGAGTATCCATGACAACGATTGCATCCAGGCGCTCACCCACTCCCAGTTCAAGAACTTCAACCAAAGCGGGTTTGGGAACTGGATATCCATCGAGTGCAACAATCAGGAAGCAGTGTCCTGGAAGAGATAGCTTCAGATGTTCTGTTGCGCTGGCATTCAAAATGCGAAAGAGAAGGCGCTCGTTGTTGCGAACGCGAATAGGTTCGCCCGCTCCAAGAATCTTTCCATTGATGGTGGCAGCGCGATACACAATGTCCCATCCATCGTCAGGAATCTCTTCGCCTTCTTCGGATTCATTGTCTATGCGCAGGTGATGCATTTCTTCCAGCGACCGCTCATTGCCTGCGGTGTCAAAGATGCGCGGCTCCCATTCATGACTGGTGAGAAAGACTTCTTGATCAAAAGATTCAGCGCATGCCAGAGAACCAATGACCATCGGAACGAGCTGCCCACTGTAAGGGCCACGGGTGAGATCGTGTTCGCACATAGCGTGCGAGTGCGCAAAGTAAAATCCCGGCTCGCTTGGAGGCAAAGTGTAGTTAAGAACGCCTTCAGCAAGTACGCCAAAGCTATTCTCTTCCGGCGTTCCATCCAATGCAGCAGACACGCGTAGGCCATGCCAGTGCACAAACTCTTCTTCGTTTGTGTTGTTGGTGATCCGAATCTCCGTAGGATGATCAGACTGCAAGCGGATCACTGAACCCGGTGGATGATCTATATAGCTTGTTGCACGGATGAATCGATTGTCTGCGATTTCTATTGAAGATAAAGCTAGATTCAGCTTCAAATGCTGGCGTGGCCTTTGTCCAAAAGAGCCGACGAAGCTGTCCGCGAGACAAATCGCTGAACCGGCGAGAAACTGCCGTCGGCTTACATTCCAGCTGATAGCCATGAATCAACATCTCCTACAGAGGCAATACGAGCATCCTGCAAAAACAACTTCAGTGCCTATCTCGCTCTTGCAGGCGTAGGTGTGTTTAAAGAATACGTTGCATTCGTATTGATCAAATGAACGGAGCTTACTCAGCTGTAATTACAAGAGTGCAAACATGCACAATGCGGCTTCCTATTGAGGCCCGCGTCGTGCATCGCAGATCATTGCCCGTTTCAGCGGGTCTTAACGGAGTGATCGAAAGGCCGCGCGGATTTCAGCAGTGAGTACATCAGGTTGTTCCCAGGCAGCAAAGTGCCCGCCTTTGTCTACGTCGTGAAAATAGTACAGCGACGGATATGCTTGCTCTGTGCGAGGCGCGCGATGACTCTTACGACATATAAGTTGGCCGCTGAACCGGTAATCACCGTGCCCACGATCACGATGGAAGGCGATGCGAACGGCGCGCCCCACCCGGACAGCAACAATTATGCGAAGAAGTTTTCTGGCAAGTATGAGCATCGTCTGATCCGAGGTGGTGTTGGACACAACCTGCCGCAGGAAGCTCCGGAAGCTTGCAAAGGCAATTACCGATGTGGCGAAGCTGTAACCAAGTACATAGAAAACAGGATTGGACAGGAGATCACTCCATGGCGAAAGAGTTGCGCACGATAGAGAAAGTAACCCTGAAGTTGATTGCGGTGCTGGCATTTGGCGCGCCTGCTTTAGCTGGCATCACCTGGTCCCGCGGCCAGAATCTCGTTAAGGCGGACGTGACGCAGAACACGCCTGCGCCCATTACGCTTCCTCTTGATTACAGAGATTGGAAATTGGTCTCAGTGGCTCACGAGGCAGGAAAGCTGAACGATCTGCGTGCTGTATTAGGGAATGATCTGGCCATCGACGCGTATCGCGACGGGGCTACATCTTTTCCTGATGGAGCCATCATTGCTCGGCTGGCATGGACGTATACGCCATCTGAGGAGAACAACAAGGCGTTCGGCCAGGAACAGTCTTTCGTCGCTGGCACTCCCACAAACGTTCAGCTCATGGTGAAGGATACAAAGCGATTTGCCTCAACCGGTGGTTGGGGTTACGCCCAGTTCACCGATGGCAAGCCTGCAGCGATTGATCCTGTGAAGTCGTGCTATTCCTGCCACACGCCAGCGAAGCAGCATGACTACGTCTTCACTCATTACGCTCACTAGAGCTAATTCACGCGATATCCATCATCAAGGTTGGTTCAAGTCCGAGAAAGAGAAGACGGAGATAAGCCTCTACATCGGCCATGGAGAGGCTATTGTGTGGCCGACGTAAATGAAAGGGCGTGCTATCCAAGCGGCTTTAGCATGAATGAGACCATGTTTTCGCCGCAGATTCGCCTTTGATCTTCGCGGGACGTATACTTTAAGGGTGATGAGTACCCCCGCGAAGACCTTCTATATCGAAACCTTTGGCTGCCAGATGAATGCCCATGACTCGGAAAAAGTCATTGGCACACTGGAGCATGAAGGATATTCGCGCGTGGAAGATGAGGAGGCCGCTGACCTCATCCTGTACAACACCTGTTCCATCCGCGACAAGGCGGAGCAGAAGGTCTTCCATCGTCTGAATGAATACAAGCGCATGCAAGGCGAAGGAAAGAAGTTCGCCGTGCTGGGCTGTGTCGCGCAGCAGGAAGGCAACAAGATTTTTGAGAAGGCGCCGTTTGTGTCGCTTGTATCTGGTTCGGCTTCTTACCGCAACCTACCTGAGATGCTGGTGCGGCTCGAAGCAGGCGAAAAGCGCATTACCGGATTGGATGATCGCCAGACGGAAGAAACCTTTGACACCGAGTTCACCGCGCGTTCTAACCCGCATCGCGGCTACATCACCATCATCGAAGGTTGCGATAAGTTTTGCTCTTATTGCGTCGTGCCCTATACGCGCGGTAAAGAACGGTCGCGTTCGTCAGAGAGTATTCTTGCTGAGGCAAAGCGCATGGCGGAGGCTGGTTACACGGATATTCAGCTTTTGGGCCAGAATGTGAACAGCTACCATGATCCGTTAGGCAAGAAGAGTTTTGCCGATGTACTGGCGATGGTAGGCGAACTGTCCGGTGTTCGGCGTGTACGTTTCACCACGTCGCATCCGCGGGACTTTACGCCGGACATTGTGCAGGTAATCGACAGCATGACGACGGTTTGCGATCACGTACATCTGCCGGTACAAAGCGGATCGTCCGCTGTATTGAAGGCCATGCAGCGTGAATACACGCGTGAGTGGTACCTGGAGCGTATTGCGTGGATCAAGTCTGCGAAACGTGACATCAGCATGACGACGGACATTATTGTCGGTTTCCCCGGTGAGACCGAGGAAGACTTTGAGGAGACGATGAGTCTTCTCGATGTAGTTGGGTATGATGGCGTGTTTGCGTTTCAGTATTCGCCCCGGCCAAACACCCCGGCAGTTGGAATGTCAGAGACCGTTTCGGATGAGGTAAAAGCTGCTCGTCTGCAGCGTCTGCTTGATGCTCAGCGCGAACGGCAACGTGTCAGCTACGAACGTCATCTAGACCAGATTGTGGAAGTGATGGTGGAGGGATATAACCATCAACGAGGTCAGGTTACCGGCCGCACGTCGCAGAATAAAACGCTGAACTTCACGACGGCGTCACCCATTTTGCCGGCGATCGGCAGCTACTTGAATGTGCGCGTGACAAAGACGTATCCGAACAGCCTTGTGGGTGAGGCAGTGAGCGCAGAATGAGCGATTCCGCACAGCAGCTTCGCGATTCCATCGCCTCCGAAAACACGCGGG
Organism: Terriglobus sp. ADX1; assembly: GCF_036877645.1. Classification (NCBI taxonomy): domain Bacteria; kingdom Pseudomonadati; phylum Acidobacteriota; class Terriglobia; order Terriglobales; family Acidobacteriaceae; genus Terriglobus; species Terriglobus sp. ADX1. The sequence continues at coordinate 110,827 of NZ_JAEDXV010000009.1, read as the reverse complement.
AGGAGATTGAGGTCCGCATCCGTGGGCTGATGATGGACCCTGTCACCAACATGCCCATGGTGGTGCTGAAAGATGTCAACGGCGATGACGTATTGCCAATCTGGGTCGGCATCTTCGAAGCGAATGCGATTGCTCTGGAGATTGAGAAGAATGCACCGCCTCGGCCGATGACGCATGATCTGATGCGCAATCTTCTGCGGTCGCTTGATGTGCGTGTGACACGAGTTGTGATCTCAGAGTTGAAGGATGACACATTCTTCGCGATCCTCTGGATGGAGCGCAACGGCGAAGTATTGACGATGGATGCTCGTCCATCTGATGCGCTGGCTTTAGCTATGCGTACGGACTGCCCGATCTATGTCAACCGAACCGTGATGGACGCTGCGCGCGCGGGGCAAAAGGGAAGCCGCGATGTGAACTCGGACGAGCTTCGCCGCTGGCTTGAGGGCTTGGGCGACGACGATATGGGCCAATACAAGATGTAGTTCGTTTGGTGAAAGAACTACATCGCGGATGTCGATTCGCGGTCAGACCCAGTGGCAAAGCTTGGCGACGCGTTCGGCCCATTCCTCCTCGGAATTGATCGGAGGTAAAGGTTGGCCAAAGTGACGGCCTTCGGCGGTGCTGAACATTGCTTGTCGCAGAGCGGGCGTCATGGCTTCTACTCCTCCCTCAAAAACAGTTGCCCATGGGGTATCAAGCAGAATATCGCTAACGCCGCTTTCGCGATGCAACAGTACAGGCATACCAGATTGCAGTGCTTCCACTGCGGGAATACCAAAGCCCTGCAACGCAGGCATCAGAAACAAATGAGACTCACGAATTAGCTGGCGAAGGTCCTCGTCGGAGACAAAGCCAAGAAAATGGACACGCTGTGCGATACCGAGTGACTCAGCCATCGTTCGTAGCACGTCAATTTGAGAGCCTTTACCTGCCAGCCGGAGATGCCAGTCAAAGCGCGAAGAAAGTGGAGTCGTGTCTTGCTCGAGCGCTGCGAGCGACTGCAGCATCCAGTCGATGCGCTTGTTCCTTTCAATGCGAGATACGGAGAGCAGATTCAGCGTTTCGGAGTACACGCGCTCATGAAAACCATCTGCAGAAGGAAGGCCGCCCATACGTGCAATCTTGGCGTCGATACCGAAGTCTTTGCGGCACTCTCTGCGTAAAAACTCACTGGTTACGATGGTTGTGCCGCCCGAGCGAAGACCACGCGCAATCAGAAAGTTCTGCAGTTGAATACGCAGTTTTGCTTTCAGAGTCCGATGGGCCGCATCGCTGAAAAGGGCAGGCGTATCGTGCATGAGGCAATGGAAGCCGCGTGCGCCAGCCAATGTGGCATGAAGCGCGGGTTGATAACCGGAGACGATAAGCCGCGACTGTTCTGAACCACCTGCAAAGTGTTGTTTCAGCGCTGCGAGTTTGCTACGGAATCCTCCGCCTGGATTGAGCGCGACGACTTCCAGAGGATGCGATACATACTTTGAAAGTCCGACGGAATCTCGGTAGGTGAGAATCCGATTCGCAATGCCATGCTCATACAGCCAGCGCGACAGCGCGAGATCGGCACGCTCCGCGCCGCCGAAAGCCTCCACCTCTGCGATGAAAATCTCTACCGGCGGCACGGTCGTCATGCGCTTCTATCGCTCCGAAATCTGGTTGAGCAATGGAAAGAATTCCGGGAAGGAGATGGCAGCAGCCTCTGCACCATGGATGGTGGTTTCACCTTCCGCGCGCAGTGCTGCAACGGCAAACGCCATCGCAATACGATGGTCATCAGCAGAGTCGACAACGCCACCGCGAAGCTTCTGGTTGCCCGGAACGTGCAAGCCGTCCTCGAACTCTTCCACTTCAGCGCCCATGGCTCGCAGGTTCTGTACCACGAGAGCAATGCGATCTGATTCCTTCACGCGAAGTTCCTTCGCATTCCGAATGGTCACGCCGGTGCTTGTATATGGTCCGATCGCTGCAAGGACAGGAAGCTCGTCAATGATGAGTGCTGGAAGATCACCAACGATCTCAGCGCCTTTAAGTTCCGCAGCGCCGTTTACCTGAATCGTGCCGATCATCTCACCGTGCTTTTCTTCCAGATTCAGAACCTTCACCTGAAGTCCCATGGATGCGAGTACGTCGAGCAGTGTGGAGCGGGATGGGTTCATTCCCACGTCATCCAGCACAAGCTGAGCATCGGGGAAGAGAACCGTCGCACACAGGAAGAATGCTGCAGAAGAAAGGTCGCCTGGGACGGTAGCTTCAATGGCCTGAAGTTGCTGTCCACCGCGAATTGAGATGGAATCCTTACCCCGTTCCAACTCCGCGCCAAACGCACGTAGTGCGTGTTCCGAGTGGTCGCGTGTGCGTACGGCTTCCTGCAAGGTGGTGGTACCGTCGGCTCCAAGTCCTGCGAACAGGACGGCGGTCTTCACCTGCGCGCTGGCAATGGGGGCGGTGAACTCAATGGCTTTCAATGTACCGCCGTGAACCGTCATTGGCGCATGGCCTTCGGTTAATTCGACCTTCGCGCCCATCTGTTCCAATGGGCCTTTAATACGCTGCATGGGGCGCTTGGTGAGGGAGGCATCGCCAATGAACCGATATGTTCCTTTGTGGCCCGCAACCAGACCGGCGAGCATGCGCATAGTGGAACCAGAGTTGCCGCAGTCCAGGTCACGTGACGGCTGCTGAAATGTGCCGCCCACGCCAGTGACTTCAATAACGCCATCCGGGCGCTTTACAACGGTTGCGCCAAGCGCTTCCATGCAGCTCAGCGAGCTGTGCGGATCTGCGCCGGTGGAGAAGTTTGCGAAGCGCGAGGTGCCTTTGGCCAATCCCGCCAGCATGGCATAGCGGTGCGAGATGCTTTTGTCGCCGGGCAGTCGAACACTGCCGCGGACGGTGCGTGCTGGACGCACAACTTCCGTGGTTCCGTTGTGTGACATGGTTACCATTCTACTGGGTATGAGTGAAGGATCAGCGAACCTGCAGAACCAGCAGGGTTTCGTCATCAAAATGCTCGTGCCCATCCTGGAATTTCGAGACGCTTTCCAGAACTGTCTTTACGGCTGTTTCTGCATCTGTTTCATGCAGATTGTCCAGCACTTCAATGAGACGATCATTGCCAAACATTTCTCCATCGCGGTTTTCGGCGTCGACAATGCCATCGGAGAAGAAGACCAGCAGGTCGCCGGGGCGTGTGCTGATGGTGAACTCTTCATATTCCGCGTTGGGAAAGAGTCCAAGAGGGAAGCCTTCCGCTTCGATGACGCGAGTTCGCATTTGCTCTCCATCAGAGGAGACCAGCATCGGTTGTACTGAACCCGCGTTCGCAATGCTGAGCGTTCGTTCGTCGTCATTCCACACGGCAAAGAGCATGGTGACGTACTGCGAATCCAGCTTCCGCTCCTGCAGCTGGTTGTTCAGTTCCGCCAACATCGCTGCTGGGGAAAGATGTTGCGTGGCCACAGAGCGCAGAATGCCACTGACCAACGCGGCGTACAAAGCGGCAGGCGCAGCCTTCCCGCTCACGTCACCTACAGCAATGGCGACGCGACCATTGCCGTAATCAATGAAGTCATAGACATCGCCGCCGATGGACCGTGCAGGCAGGAACGTTGCCGCAAACTGTGCGTGTGCCAGCGGTTGCGGTGGCGGCGGCAGAAGGCGCATCTGTACTTCGCGCGCCATCTGAAGGTCGCGTTCCATGCGTTGTTCTTCTTCGAAGATGCGTTCGTACAAGCGTGCGTTGGTGATGGCAATGGCAATCTGTCCAGCCAGCGTTGTCAGTGTGCGCTGGTGATCTTCGTTGTAGTAGTTGACGCGTGTGTGCTCCAGCGCAATGACACCGGTGACCTTCTCTTTGTAGATCAGTGGCACAGCAAGCATGGAGCGAACTTCGCCAGATCCGCGTTCGCCGCCAGGAGTGCTGTCGCCTAGATAACGCGGGTCTTTGCGTACATCCGGCACCAGAATGGGATGGCGTTCCGCGGCTGCCAGGCCAAAGATACCCTTACCCATCTCTGCATTGCGATCGCGCTGCACGCGTTCGCCAAAGCGCGTGGAGAAACGATGCATGAACTGCTGTCGACTTTCACTCCATAGCAAAATAGTGAACATCTGAAAGTCGACGACGCGCTTCAATAAGGTGCCGATGCGCTCCAGCAGCGTGTCGAGGTCAAGGATGGACGTAAGTTCACGGCTGATTTCAGCCAGTACTGTCAGCGTTTGTGCCTGACGTGAGAGGCGCGTATATAGGCGGGCGTTCTCCACTGCCACCGCCATACGCGAAGCAACCAGTTCTAATAAACGCCGCTGGTCCTGAGTGAATGCACTCAGTTGTTCGCTCTCAAGATCGATCACGCCAATCACGCGATTCTTGATGATGAGCGGAATGGCGAGTTCGCTCTTCACCGCTGGATTGGCGGAGATGTAATGCGGGGCATGCGTAACGTCGTCCACCAGAACAGACATACGTGTGGCCGCAGCCTGTCCTACGATGCCTTGGCCCATTTTGAGGCGTATGCGTTCCACTTCAGGAGCATGGCCCACCTGAAAGCGCATCCATAATTCCTGCGTGCGATCGTTCAACAGGAAGATGGCAAAGATCCGGTAGTCCACCACGGCGCGCACCAGTTCGGCCACGCGCAGCATCAGCGTCTGTAGATCCAGCGTGTTGTTCAGCGCATCGGCAAGACGCAGCAGGAAGTCGACATGCTCGGAATGCACGCGGATGCGGTTTTCCGGGTGTCCAGGCGAAACCGGGTCTATCACCATGTCGTGATTCGGGATGTCGACACGGACGGTATCATCTGCCTGCGCGCCGGGGCTGGGACGATAGTCACCTTCAAAGTAATGGGAAGGCGTCTCCGCTTCTTCGGGGCCTTGCAGCCGCACTTCGGAGGCATCAGAGGCACGCGACTGCGTGACCACACGCAGCGGCTTACCTTCGCGCTTTCCCTTGTCCCCAAGTGCGGTCATATACCTGCTTGCCTTTGTAGCAGAGGTGAGGTCTTACTTTTAGTAGCCGGAACCGCCGGAGTCACCTTTGGCCGTTCCTGTCAGCTCCTGCACAATGCGCACGCTTGCGCTTGCGCCAATGCGGTTTGCCCCTGCCTTCAACATTGCTTTCGCATCGGCCAGGGAACGGATACCACCAGATGCCTTTACACCTGAGCGCAGGCCAGCGACGCTGCGCATCTGCGCAATGTCGTCAACGGTGGCGCCGCCGGTAGAGAAGCCGGTGCTGGTTTTGATAAAGTCCGCGCCCGCATTTACGGCAATTTCACTGGCGCGCAGCTTTTCTTCAAAGTTCAGCAGCGCCGTTTCCAGAATGACCTTCACAATGGAACCGCGTTCGTGCGCAGCGTCGACTACGCCACGGATGTCATTGGCCACGGTGTCATATTCGCCGCCCTTGAGAGCACCAATGTTCAACACCATGTCGACATCATGAGCGCCCAGCGCAATGACGCGTTTTGCCTCGTCCACTTTCGATTCGGCGAGGGAAGCCCCAAGCGGAAATCCGATTACAACACCCACAGGCACACCCGTGCCAGCCAGTGCTGCTGCAGCGGTGGATACCCAGAACGGATTCACCATGGCGCAGGCAAAGCGATACTGTGCCGCCTCTTCGCAGATCTGCAGGACCTGTGCGCGTGTGGCGTCCGCCTTCAGCAGCGTATGATCCAGCGTTGCCGCCAGTGCGCGCGGGCTGCTCACGGCATGTTCGTAAAAGCTCTCGGGGGTGTATGTCGATTCCATCATGTAAAAACTCTCTATTCAGAAGGCCGTCAAAAGGCCCAAAGGACATCATATCCTCAGACGCGGCAGCCTGTTCATGTCAATGGCAAACGTAACCTAGGCGGCCTTCATGACAAACCTATATGCCGCTAACAGGTCATTGAGGAGATGTTGATACAGCGTATGGCGCATCTCTTCATCAGGCGCGCGCAGGACCGCTGAAGGATGGATCGTTGCCATTACGTGTTCCGCAAACGGCGTTGAAAGCACCTTGCCTCTATCACGCATCAGTCCGAATGTCCCTCCCAGCAGAGATTTTGCGGCAGAAGCACCGAGGCAAAGTACCAGCTTGGGCTTCAGGGCATCCAGTTCGGCTAACAACCACGGCTTGCACGCGGTAATCTCACTCATCCTGGGATTCTGGTGAAGACGCGATTTTCCGCGTTGCACAAATTTGAAGTGTTTCACCGCGTTTGTCATAAAGATGTCGCTGTCGGCTATGCCTGCTTCCGCCATCGCTTTTCTCAGCACGCCTCCTGCCGGCCCAACGAAGGGCAAGCCTTGCAGGTCTTCCTGGTCACCCGGCTGTTCACCCACCAGCATGAGCGGAGCATGTCCAGCGCCACGACCCGGCACGACATGCGTCGCATGCTTGTAAAGTTCGCACCCCTTGCATGTTGGCAGAGCTTCGCGGATCAAAGTCAGCGTGTGTTTCGCGGGAACAAATGGAGCGGCGCTTGGCTTGCCAGCCTGAATTGCGACCATACCCTCCACGCGCTTCGCTGCCGTTGTCATCAACTGTGGGAGTAACTCAATCTCCGGCAAGTTGCCCCAGTAACGTACTGGCATGTGCCCACGCATTGCATCCGGATTTAACCTAGCCGGATTAAAGATGCTCGCATAGTAACTCTTCCATAGTTCCTCCAGTTCATCGCTGGATGGAGCCTGTTCCCGCGTCACAGGTGGCCCATATTGCAATTGCTTCGTAGACGGTTCCCAGGATGCAGATCCATCCGGTGTAAGGATGGACCACCGCATAACGGCAAATCGCTCCGCAAAGAATGGTGCTGCCAGCTTTAGGATGTGGTGCTGCGGCTCATACCACGCAATAAACCGCTCCTCACCGTCCTGCTCCTCCACCCGCCTGAAGCGGACAAAGGCATGCATCTTGTGCTCGTCGCGCCGCACCTGTTCTGCCAGGCGGAACAGGGCATTTACATCGGCGTCGACTTGCACCTTCATCAGCTCCCGTTGTCTCTGTAATCGCCACAAGAGCCTGTAAAGGAGATTCCACCGCTGCGGATCGTTATGATATGCCGCGATGACCGCCATCTCCATGAAGCTCTTGGGAACATGTGGCCTTGTGTCAGGTACATCCTGTGTCAGGTCTGCCGAGCAAATATCCTCTGCGGAAAACAATTCTGACGTACCGGCATACGCTGGGTCGTAAAAGTCGATCGCTTCAGGCGGAATGCTCTTCGCTACGGCCGCGCGCGCTAACTTTCGCCACTCCGCAAATTCCTGAGCAATCCGAATACGCATCACGCCTGCGGCATTCACAACGAACCCCACATGGCAGATCGCGCCGCATCTTCAAACAATGTCATCTGCCGCATGGATGATGTATCGCCGCGTGATGGATGTGCCTGTGTGTCCTTGTCAATGAGTTCGGACGGAGTCCTATTCAACGGCAGATGATCTGCGGTTACAACAAATTGTGCAGCGTCTTGCCAGCGAACATGCAGCTTACGCAAATCATCGCTCGTCAACCGATGGTAACGGCGTATCGACAAAATCCTATCAACATTGCGGTATCCCAATCCGGGAACTCGTAGCAGGGCCTCTCTCGGAGCCGTATTCACGTCTACAGGGAAGAACTCCGGGTGTCGTCTCGCCCATCCCAGTTTCGGATCGGACGCAAGATCAAGGTCAGGGGCCTCTGCTGTCGTAATTTCCTCAGCAGCGAAGCCGTAATGCCGCATCAGCCAGTCCGCCTGGTACAAGCGATGCTCACGAAGCATCGGCGAAGCTTTCAATGGCAGTCGTGTATCAGCCTCTGGATATGGTGAAAAGCCGGTGTAATACACCCGCTTCAGCTTGTAGTTGTTGTACAGGCTATTGGCGCGCGCAATGATCTCGCGATCCGTCGAGGGCGTCGCTCCAATGACCATCTGCGTACTCTGACCTGCCGGTGCAAACGTCGGGGCATGCGCGAAGTGTTTGCGGTCGTAGTCTGCTTCTTCCTTCCGAAATCGAATCTGCGTCATTGTCATTTCAATAACGTCCGACTTCTTTTCCGGGGCAAGCTGTACCAAATCCTGTTGCGTAGGCAGTTCGATGTTCGCTGACAGGCGATCAGCATATAAACCAGCCTCGTCAATCAAACGTTGCGCGCAACCCGGAATCGCCTTGATGTGAATGTATCCCCCAAAATGGTGCACTGTCCGCAGAGTCTTTGCGACCGCGACAAGCTGCTCCATGGTGTAATCCGGCGACTGAATGATCCCACTTGAAAGGAACAGCCCTTCAATGTAATTCCGCTTATAGAAATCCAGCGTCAGTTGCACGACTTCCTGCGGAGTAAACCGGGCGCGACGAATATCGCTGCTGACACGATTGACGCAAAATACGCAGTCGTATGTGCAGAAGTTCGTCAGAAGCAGTTTCAACAGGGAGATACAGCGGCCATCCGGGGTATAGCTATGGCAGATTCCCGTTCCGTCGCTGTGTCCGACACCTTTGCCATTGCTGCTCCGCTTGGCACCGGACGAGGCACACGATGCGTCATACTTCGCCGCATCGGCAAGAATCTCCAGCTTCTGCTTGACCGTCATCGAAGCCATAGCGCTGTAAATATGATAGCGAATAAATGGCGAATACGATATGTGAAAGTTCATCGATTGATCCGGCTGGAATCAGCTCGCAGCTCTGTAAATCAAACGAAAATGCCCCCACGAATCGTGAGGGCATTTGGGTATTTCATAAGAGCTACCGCCCGGTTGGAGCGTTACTCCGCCATTTTGTATTGAGAGCGGCAAGCTTATCCGCCATGGACGATGGCTCAGGTTGCCGCTGTTGTTGCGGACGGTTGCCTCCGCGCTGCGGCCCCTTTCCGCCCGGTGCTGGTTCCAGTGCCTTGATAGAGAGCGAAATGCGCTTCGTCTTTGCATCTGCGCTCAGAACTTTGGCCTTAACCAACTGTCCGGCCTTCAGAGCTTCGCTGGGATCCTTGATGAACTTATGCGAGATTTCCGAGATGTGGACCAAGCCATCCTGATGCACGCCAATATCAACGAATGCGCCGAACTTCGTCACGTTCGTAACAACGCCTTCCATCACCATGCCAGGTTCCACATCCTGAATTTCGCGCACAGCTTCATTGAAGGTGGGGGCGACGAATGTGTCGCGAGGATCGCGTCCCGGCTTCTTCAACTCCTCCAGAATGTCGTTCAGCGTGTAAGCGCCTGCGCCGAACCCGTCGGTTTTCACCCCGGTTAACAGTTGCGGTTTGCGAATCAGGTCATCAATCGAAGTGCTTAGGGAAGATGCAATCTGTTCCACCAGCGCATACGATTCCGGATGTACCGCGGTTGAATCCAGCGGCTGCTCTCCATCGCGAATGCGGAGAAATCCTGCTGCCTGCTCAAACGTCTTGGGGCCAATACCGGAGACCTCATGCAACTGCTTCCGTGACTGGAAGCGGCCATTGGTGTCGCGGAACTGAACAATGTTCAATGCGATACGTTCGCTAATGCCGGCGACATAACGCAACAGTGTCCATGACGCAGTATTCAGATCGACACCAACGCGGTTTACACAGCTTTCAATCACGGCTTCCAGCGATTGGTTTAACTGTCGCTGATCCACATCGTGCTGATACTGACCAACTCCGATGGACTTGGGATCGACCTTCACCAGCTCTGAAAGTGGATCCTGCAAGCGACGCGCAATGGAGATAGCGCCACGCACCGTCAGGTCGAGGTCCGGGAACTCCTGACGAGCAACGTCCGATGCAGAGTAGACGCTGGCACCTGATTCAGAGACAGTGACCTTGAAGATGCCGCCAAGCTTGTGTTCTGCAAGGAAGTCGCGCACAAAAGCATCTGTCTCACGCGAGGCCGTTCCGTTGCCGATGGCGATGGCGCGGATGTTCTGTGATGCCACCATTGCTGCCAGTTTCTGCGATGCTTCTTTCTCGCGACCGGTATGGGGATAGATCACGTCGTGCGCGAGGAATTTGCCAGTCTCGTCCACGACCGCAATTTTGCATCCGGTACGTAGACCGGGGTCGATGCCCAATACGCGAATCGGTCCAGCCGGAGACGCCATCAACACATGCTGCAGGTTCTCACGGAAGACATCGATCGCTTCCGTGTCTGAACGGCGTTTCAGTTCCAGACGCAGTTCGCCCTGAATCGATGAGTTCAGTAGCCGCTTCCAGCAGTCTTCAATGGCGAGGTTGAGCTGTGCAGTCCAATCGCCGTCGTTCTTCAGAACGCGCGAGCGGATCAGTGCCAGCATGCGCTCTTCTTCCGTTTCGATGAGCCAGTAGAGGATGTTTTCGGCTTCACCACGACGTACTGCCAACATGCGATGCGATGGGATAGTCTTCACCGGCTCGCGATACTCGTAGTACATCTTGAACTTTTCCTGCTCGTCCTTGGCATCGAAGATTTTGCGGCTTACGATCAGGCCTTCTTCAAACATCACGTGGCGCGTGGAGCGCCGCACCTCGGCATCTTCGCTGATGCGCTCGGCAACAATATGTCGCGCACCTTCCAGGGCATCGTCTATGGTGGCAACTTCCTTCGCGGGATCGACCAGCGAAGTGGCAAGGGCAATCAGATCAAGTTCCGCAGGTTCCTGAGCCCAGAGGTAATCTGCCAGCGGCTCCAGGCCTTTCTCGCGTGCGATGGTGGCCTTGGTGCGGCGCTTGGGCTTGTAAGGAAGATACAGATCCTCTAGCTCGCTGCGATCCAGCGTGCCCATGATCTTTGCCTTTAGCTCATCGGTCATCTTGCCCTGTTCCGTGATGGAAGACAGAACGGTTTCACGCCGAGAGACGAACTCGCGGAAGTACGTGATCTTTTCGGCAAGATCGCGAATCTGCACTTCGTCCAGGTTGCCGGTGGCTTCCTTTCGATAGCGCGCGATGAAGGGAACCGTTGAGCCTTCATCCAGCAGCCCCATCACGGCGCGCACGCCGCTGAGCGGGATATTCAGTTCCTGGGCAATGTGGAGGAGGATTTCGGGAGCGAGGGGTTGCACTTCAGCCATACCCGTTCATCCTACCGGCAGTGGCGTTGGAAAACTCTGGTCATGAGAAAAGCCCATGCTTTGCATGGGCTTTGTCGTTTATGCCTTGTCTTCAGGGAATAGGCGGATGTCCGCCACGTTGCGATATTTTTCTGCGTAATCCATGCCGTAGCCAATCACGAAACGATTGGGAATGCTGAAGCAAACATAATCCGCTTCAATGGGAACGAGACGGCGCTCCGGCTTGTCGAGGCAGGTGGCGATCTTCAGCGATGCGGGCTTGTGCTGCAGCATCAAGCGGCGCAAATAGCTCAGGGTCAGGCCGGTATCAAGAATGTCTTCCACCACGATGACATGCTTGCCTTCAATGGGAGTATCCAGGTCCTTAATGAGCTTGACCGCGCCGCTGGAGGTCTTGCCTTTGCCGTAGGAGGACACGGCGACGAAATCGAAGGTGTTGTCCACTTCAATGGCTCGCGCAAGGTCCGCGAGGAAGATTGCGGCACCTTTCAGCACGCCAACGAGGACAATGCTTTCGTCTTTGTAGTCATCGCTGATCTGTTTGCCGATGGCTTTGACGCGTTCGGCAATTTGGTCAGCAGAAAAGAGAATCTCGCACTCAGAGGCGGGAACGGCGGGTATGGTGGGCTTTGCCATGAGGTATAGCGTAACCGATGGAGGCGTTCCACGGCGCATCCTCGATATACTGGATGAAGCGCATGTTTCCGTATCTTCACCTCGGCTCAGTCACCCTGGGCACCTTTGGCATCCTGATGTGGCTTGCGGCCGTGACCGCGGCCTGGGTGCTGCACCGTTCTTTTGTCCGTGCCGGCGTTACAGCAGATGCGATTGTGGTGGTTGCCACGGTCATGATTGCTGGTGTAATCGGCGCCAAAGTTTGGCACGAACTACAGAATCCCTTTGCGCTGCGTATGCAGATGGAGGAGATCATTCTGCCCGGATGGCATGAGCCTGGGCAGGTGATTCTGCGTTTTCTGCATTGGTTTCAGGCGGGCTTTGCGTGGTTCGGCGGCCTTTTGTTCGGCGTGGGAACGCTAATGTGGCAGGGACGGTCGCTGAAGATTGGCGCGGTCCGCATTCTCGATTTTGCTGCTCCCGCAGCGGCTGTCGGCTATGGTGTGGGGCGTATTGGCTGCCTGACTTCTGGCGATGGCGACTACGGTATTGCCACGAAGATGCCGTGGGGCGTTCACATTCATGACGACGCGCTCGATCCGCCGCAGCCGAATCCTCCGGACCTGTTGGTTCACCCGACGCCGGTGTACGAGTTCCTGTTTTCTGTGGCGCTTGGCTGGTATCTGTGGGTGCGTGGACGGAAGAATCTGCCCATTGGCCAGTTGACCGGCGAATACCTCGCTATTAGCGGTGTCGGCCGTTTCCTTGTAGAGATCATTCGCCGCAATGAAAAGCTTTATTTCGGTATGAGCAACGCTCAGGTTGCCGCGCTTCTGACGATTGTGATCGGTCTGATTCTGATCGTGATTGCAAAGCGTCAGCCTGTAGTTGAACCTGCCGAAGCGATCTAAAGCTGCTTCAGAAAAGCCTTCGCTTCTTCCAGTTCGGGGAACAGACGTTCCTCGGCCTGGAATTCGCGAGAGTGTACGCAGCGGCGCCCGGCACGCACACGCACCGGATGCTTCAGGTGTAGCATCTCGTGATACATCAGGTACTCAATCGCATAGCGTGGCACCTTTGGCCCATCGAAGATGCGACTCACGACGATGGTGTTGTGTGCCGCGTCATAATGGCCAAGCATTCTGCGGGCGCGATGTGCGCTCCATGTCAGCACAGGACGCCCGAGTAAGCCGTGAAAGAAGCGGCGATTGATGGTTTCGAAGACCTCTTCCAGATCGTAATAATGGCCCACATGCGTGTGAATCTGCTTGCGGCCACGCGTTTGCCGCGCCTGTTCTGCCTGTCGGCTTACCGCATCAGATTGCGTGTAACGGCGGTAACGGTCGTTATGAAATGCCTCGATCGGCTTGCGGTAGAGCTTGGCGAGAAGGATGTGTGCGATGGCCTGCAGCACGGAGGGTGGTGCGCCTTCCAGCAAGTCCGAGAGACTGACATGCAGGCGGCCTTCGCGCAGACGGATGGTGGTATTCAGTGAGACAAATCGCCGGAATTTGATTTCAAACGGAGGCATAGGCGCACGCGGGCGAAGATCGCGATACGCAACCTGAAATATCTGCTGCAGTTCCAACGGTGTCACTGCGAGTAGTGTAAATCCCCACGTTATTCGTGATGAATTTCGCCGACGCCACCCGGGTTCGCATCCTTATCGGGCGGATGCGCTTTGAAGTATGCAGCCTGAGCCGGAATCATTTCGGTGACCTCGGACTTTACGTCGGAGACGGTTTCCAGCGCCAACTTCCTCGTCAGTTCGTAGCTATCGTCGACCGGAGGCTGCTTAAGCACGCTTTCCCACCGCTCCATTGCTGTTACCAGCTTGGGGAGTGGTTTTCGCAGATCGCGATGGGCCTTGTCGTACTCTTCGAGATTGTCCTCAAACTCATCGACCAAGCCTGCAATCTCTTCCATGTTCTGTTTCAGGTCTTCGCGGCGGCCCTGCGCACGCTTGTCGGCCAGGATGGATTGCATGCGCTGCACGCGGGTTTCGATGATCTCCTGAAATACGACCACGCGATGCGCCGGGTCGGCGGCGGCATCGCGGATCTTTTCTTCTTCTGCTTCGGATATGGCCGTGGAATGCCTCTGACCATGTGCGGAAAGGGCACACAGTATGACCCAGCCACATAAACGGAGAACGCGTTTCGCCACCATTTGCTTATTTGGCAAAGACCGCACTCAACAACGATGTCTGCGCCTGATCCAGTCGCTTGAGAGCCGACTGCACCACGGGTTTCATATCGCCGGAAGCTTCGCGCACCAGGTCTTTCAGCCGTCGATTCGTGGTGTGCAACAGCATTTCGGCCCTTTTCAGACCTTTGCTGTCCAGTTTCAGCGTAATTTGCATCTGCGTCGTACAGGCTTCCAACTGTTTCAGCGTGGCCTGCGCTTGTTCTTCGTCGCCATCAGCGAGCTGTTTCGTAGCCAGTAGGCTGATTTTGTCTGCCAGATCGGCGAACATCTGCATTTGCTCGCGCGGTGGAGCCTGTTCCGCGCGCAATTGCAGCGTGGCAATCATTGAGGGATCTATCGTTGCAAGATTATCCGCTGCATGCAGAGCCAGCGGCATCAAGGCCATCATGGCGCCGCAGCATGCGGCGGCACGAAGACGCGAGGGTAGCGAAGGGGGAATTACGTGAGACCGAAACTGCGAGGGCACTGCGAAATGCATAGCACACCTCCCCAAAGCCGGGGCACATACGGAGGCCTACTTGGTTCTAGACAGGACTTGCAGCCGCTGCTGCGCCTGCCACTCCTGATCCGGATACTTACCGCCAGACTGTGACAGAAACTGGCGGTATGCTTCTGCCGCCTGTTTCGTGTGATGCAGAGTATCATGCGCCGATGCGGCCAGAAATGTAAAGGGGGCAGATGAGGGGGCCAGCGGTTCCCGGATGGCTAACGCTTTCAGCACCGTGACGGCGTCCTTATTGGAGGAAGCCGCGAACGCCAGTTCCCCCGCCGCCTGCGCCAGGGCCGCTTTGGAGGGGAATTTGTCCGGCTGGGATACCGCCTTTTGCAATAGCGGTTCTGCTTCCGGCGACCGCCGAAGCCGGATAAGCGTATCTGCCGCTTCCGTCATTAATGTGACGTCGTTCGGCGAAGCTTTCAGGAGCGCGGTGTAGATCGGCTCGGCCTTTTCCGGGGAGCCCGCTGCCGAGTATGCCCTCGCCAGAAGCATGGTTACGGCCGCGTTTCCGGGTTCGTCTGCATGCAACGACTCCAGGACCGGTACTGCGGCTTCCGTTTTGCCCTGCAGTAACTGCTCCGACGCACGCTCCGCCATCAGCGCATGATTACCTGGATGTTGCGCGAGCGCACTGGTCAACACCTGGTCTGCCTGGGAAAATTTCTTGGACCGGGTCAGCATTCGGGCGTATCCCAGGGCTACATCCACGCTGGCTGGGCTAAGCGAGAACGCGTGTGCATAAGCTTGCTCTGCGGCGGCATCGTCGCCCATCGCTTCGGCGATTTCAGCAGCAGTGGCGGCATCATCTGGTGTTTCGGGGGCGTACTTCAGCGCTGAAAGCAGATCATTGCGCGCCATTTCCGGGTTCGATTTCAGATCAATCTCTGCAAGAGCACGCCACGTTCGTGCCAGCAAATCCTTCTCTGCACCTTCGATCTTCGTTGCAGCGCGTAGCTGCTCTTCAGCTTTTGGCGTTTCACCCATTCGCGCATACAGCAGGCCCAAGGAAATTCGTGCTCCTGCATCATCGCTCTTCAATGAAATGGATTTTGCGTAAGCAGCGGCAGCTTCTATGTCGTGATTTAATGTGTCCTGGGCAAATCCGAGATCGTAGAACACACGCGCGTTGGACTGCGCCTCCGTGGCCAGTGGAGTCAGCAGCGTGACTGCGTCGGCATACTTACCGTTGGCGATAGCGTCCTCGGCCTTCGCTAGCGTTGCTTGCGAAGCGGGGGGCTTAGCCTGTTCCTGTGGAACCGCCGATGTGGTGCCAGGAGGCATTTCCATCTGCGCCGCTGCGGGGAGGGAAAACAGTAATACTGCAGCCAGAATCCTCATGCGACTGCGCCTCCCAATACGGGTTTCAGGAAGCGCCCGGTGTACGATTCCGGCACACGCACGATCTCTTCCGGTGTGCCTACTGCCACGACCTGACCACCTGCGGAGCCGCCTTCCGGGCCCATGTCGATGATCCAGTCGGCGCTCTTAATGATGTCCATGTTGTGCTCAATCACAAGGAGTGAGCCGCCACCATCGATCAGCTTGCGGAAGGCTTGCAGAAGCGTTGCTACGTCGGCAAAGTGCAGGCCGGTGGTTGGTTCGTCCAGGATGTAGAGCACACGGCTTGCGGACTTCTTCGTCTCACCACGGCTTGAGGTGGAACGAATGTTGGCCAGGTGTGAGGCCAGCTTGACGCGCTGTGCTTCACCGCCTGAGAGCGTCGTCGCCGACTGCCCAAGACGGACATAGCCGAGGCCGACTTCTTCCAGCACCTGCAATCGTTCCACGATCTTCGGATTTCCCGCGAAGTAATGCACTGCATCGCGCACGGTCATGTTCAGCACATCGTGAATGTTGCGGTTCTTATATTTGATGTCGAGAATGCCCGGTTTGTAGCGTGTACCGTTGCACTCTTCGCATGGCAGTTCGACATCGGCAAGAAACTGCATCTCCACTGTGACGGTGCCGTCGCCTTCGCAGGTGTCACAACGGCCCCCGGGGACGTTGAAGCTGAACGAGCCAGCAGTGTATCCCTTGCGCCGTGCATCCGGCTGGGAGGCGAACAATTCGCGGATGGCATCGAACGCCTTGATGTAAGTAACCGGGTTGGAACGCGGCGTGCGGCCTATCGGCGATTGATCAACGAGGACGACTTCGCGAATGAAGTGTGTTCCGGTGATCTCGCGGTATAGCTGTTGTACGTCGCTGCTTACGCCTTCTACACCAAGCGAAAACTCCAGTGCACGATGCAACACCTGGTGAACAATGGTGCTCTTGCCAGAGCCGCTGACGCCTGTGACGACGGTTAACATTCCTAACGGAATCTCGATATCGACGCCACGCAGGTTGTGGATGCGCGCGCCCTTGAGCTTGATCATTTCGCGCGTTGGTTCACGCCGCTCCGCAGGCACAGGAATACGCGAACGTCCGGAGAGGTACTTGCCCGTGATGGAGTGATCGTCCTTACGGATCTCTGCAACGGTTCCAGTCGCCAGCAACTGGCCGCCAAGCTCGCCTGCGCCGGGGCCGAGGTCAATCAGCCTGTCGGCGCTGGTGATAACGTCGGGATCATGCTCCACGACAAGGATGGTGTTGCCGAGGTCGCGCAGTTCGTGAAGAATCTTAACCAGTTTTGCGGTATCGCGAGAGTGTAGGCCAATGGAGGGTTCGTCCAGCACGTAGAGTGCTCCGACCAGGCGTGAGCCCAGTGATGTTGCGAGCTGAATACGCTGCGATTCACCACCGCTTAACGTGGAGGAGAGGCGGTCCAGCGTCAGGTATTCCAAGCCAACCTGTTCCAGAAATCCAATGCGCTGTCGTACTTCTTCCAGGATCTTTCCGGCGATTTCAGTTTGTGCAGGCGAGAGCTTTAATTCATCAAAGAATGCACGTGCTGCACTGATCGTCAGACCTGCGGCTTCGCATATGTTCTTTTCATTGAGCAATACTGCGCGTGCTTCTGCACGCAGCCGCTGGCCACGGCAATCCGGGCACGGCGCGTAGCCGCGATACCGTGAAAGAAATACACGCACATGCAGCTTGTATTTCTTCGTGTCCAGCAACCGGAAGAAGCCACGAATGCCCGGAAAGCCTGTGCCGCCATCCCAGATTGCATTCTGTTGTGCCGGTGTCAGGTCATACCACGGTGTCTTCAGTGGGATGTTGTTGGCTTGCGCAAAACGCTTCATCACGCCGTGATATTCGCGATACTTCGGCTTCGTCCACGGATCAATCGCGCCCTCGTCCAACGTCTTTGACTTATCGGGAATGATGAGGTCCGGATCAAAGTCGATAGTGTTGCCAAAGCCCTGACAGCGGGGGCATGCGCCGAAGGGATTGTTGAAGCTGAACAGCCGCGGCTCCGGGTCGCGATAAGCACGATGACAGTTCACGCACTCAAATGCAGCAGAGAAGCGCAGTCGCTGTGGTTCGCTCTCGTCACGTGGGGCAGTAAGAAAGACAATCTCGCCACTCTCGCGATAGCCGGTTTCAATTGCGTCCACAATGCGCGAACGCACATCCGCGCTCACACTCAGACGATCGGCGAGGACATAGATCGGTTCGCTGAAGTTCAGTTCCAGCAACGATTCCGGCGTGGAGAACTCTACGATGTTGCCGTTCTGAAAGAGACGATTGAAGCCTCTGCGACGTAGCTCAACAAGGCGCTCCTTCAAAGGCTCAGAAGGGTCTACGATCGTTTGTTCCGCGCCCTTTGCTTTCTTTGCCGCAGTTTTCTTTGCTTTTGGCTTAGGAGATTCTTCCTCGACAGGAGCGGCAAACTCCTGCATGGGCTCCAGCACTACCTCACGTCGCACAATGGGGAACAGCGCATAGAGTCGCGAGCCTTCCTCCATTGCTAATACCGCAGTGGCGATCTCATCGACTGTGTCGCGCTTCACGATGCCGCCACAGTGAATGCAGGTCACGGTGCCACAACGCGCGTATAGCAGGCGCATGTAGTCGTAGATTTCGGTAGCAGTGGCTACGGTCGAGCGCGGATTGCGTGTTTGATTCTTTTGCTTGATGGCGATGGCCGGTGCGAGGCCGTCCATGTGCTCCACATCAGGCTTTTCGATGCGCTCTAAGAACTGACGCGCGTATGCCGAAAGCGATTCGACATAACGGCGTTGGCCTTCGGCATACACAGTGTCAAATGCAAGTGAACTCTTACCTGATCCCGACACGCCGCTCACGACGGTGAGCATGTTGTGCGGGATGTTGACGTCGATGCCCTTGAGATTATGCGTGCGTGCTCCGCGGATCACGATGTGATCGTTGGGGGAGACTGCTTTTTGTTCCACCGCGACGCTCCCCTCCTGATCAGAGTGAAGTGGAGTAGATGGACCTGTTTTCTTTTCAGGCGCCACGAACTTCTCCTTCAGATGCAGAGGCGGCATCTTCCTGTGGCCAGATCATCTCTGCCAGCAGCAGTACTGCGCCCACGCAGATGGCCGAATCTGCAACGTTGAAGTCCGGCCAGTGATACGTGCCGATGTGTACTTCCAGAAAGTCCACCACGTAATGCAGCACGGCGCGGTCGTATAGATTACCTATCGCTCCACCCAGAATCAGAGCGAAACCAACGCTTGCCGCAGACCATGTCTTTCCATAACGCCATAGCAGGAATGTGATCCCGATTGTGACGAGGAGCGAAAACACCACGAGGCCAAGACGTACCGCAATGGGCGAAGCGGAATCCGCAAACATGGAAAACGCCGCGCCCGTGTTCAGCACATGCGTAATGCGAAACACCTTCGGAATGACGACAATGCCTGTGCCGCTTTCGATATGCGTTGCCACAACAATCTTCGTGATCCGATCAAGCGCGATGACGGCGACTGCGATTAGCAGTAGCCACCATCGCGCATCACGTGACGTTCTGGATTTGGAATGCAGCATCTCGCTCAAGATGTCTACTCCTGTGCGTAGGGTTGAAAGCCGATCTTCTCCAGCGCATCGGCGCACCGCGCGCACACCGTGGGATAGCGGCCTTCGCTGCCAACGTCATCGGTATAGCGCCAGCAGCGCTCGCAGCGCGTTCCTTCAGCCTTTACAAAACGAACCTGCAAGGGAGCGTTTTCAAGCTGCTTCAGAACAACCTGCGATACACCAAACAGCTCTGGCAAGTGACGTCCGTACTTTGCCAGTGCGATTGCGGTTTCACCGGCCGGTACCTCGACTTCGATGCGAGCTTCGAGCGCCTTGCCGATCTCCTTTGCCGCACGCGCAGCTTCCAGCACTTTCAGCGCAGCTTCACGGACGGTGCGGATCTGTGCCATGTCCTTCAATAGTTCAGACGAAGCAGGCGCAAGATCAGAAGCCGCAGGGAACTCCGCAATGTGAACACTCTTCGCGCGTCCCGCAACTTCCGGCAGATAACCCCATACCTCATCCGCAGTGAACGAGAGGATGGGAGCGATCAACCGCACCAAGGTTTCGGTGATCTTCCACACCGCAGTCTGTGCGCTCAAACGGCGCGTGTCTTTCGGCGCCAATGTGTAGAGTCGATCCTTCAGCACGTCGAGATAGAAGGCAGAAAGTTCCGAGTTGCCGAACTCGTTGAGTGCGTGGAACACACGATGAAATTCAAATTCGTCGTATGCCTTGCGAACCTTTTCGACAAGCTCAGAAGCGCGCGCCAGCATGTACTGGTCAAGCGCCTCCATCTGATCCCATGCCACCACTTCGTCCGTTGCAGGAACGAAGCCGTCGAGGTTGGCGAGGAGGAAGCGGAAGGTGTTGCGCAGCTTGCGATAGATCTCTTCGGCAAGGCGCTTCATCAGCGGTACGGATGCGATGACATCTTCGCGGAAGTCGACCGATGCCACCCATAGGCGAACGATATCGCCGCCAAGTTCATCCATCACCTTAACCGGATCGACGCCGTTGCCAAGTGACTTCGAGAAGGCACGACGTTGCTCGTCCAGCGTCCAGCCAGAAGTGGCGACGTACTTGTACGGTGCAACGCCGCGAATGCCGACGCTTGCAAGCAACGATGAATGGAACCATCCGCGATGCTGATCGCCGCCCTCGGTGTACATGTCGGCGGGGAAGCGCAGCTCCGGTTCTGTTTCGAGCACGGCATGCCACGATGAACCCGACTCAAACCAGACGTCAAGGATGTCCATTTCCTTGCGGAACTCTGTTTTGCCGCACTTGCAGCTTGTTCCTGCGGGCAGAAGCTC
Source organism: Terriglobus sp. ADX1 (assembly GCF_036877645.1). Lineage (NCBI taxonomy): Bacteria > Pseudomonadati > Acidobacteriota > Terriglobia > Terriglobales > Acidobacteriaceae > Terriglobus > Terriglobus sp. ADX1. The sequence goes on along the minus strand of NZ_JAEDXV010000009.1, from coordinate 90,313 downwards.
TTCGGCGGTGTACTTGTACCAGGCGTCGGCGCTTTCCGCTTCGAACTTCTTCACAATGGACGCATTGATCGCGGCATCGTTCAGCGGTTCATGACACTTCTGGCAGAGGAACACCGCGATGGGCACGCCCCAGATGCGCTGACGGCTAACGCACCAGTCCGGACGTGTCGCAATCATGTTGCTGATGCGCTCCTGTCCCCATGCCGGATCCCATGTGACCTTGGCAATTTCATCCAACGCGCTCTGGCGGAAGGTGCGGCCGTCGGGCATCTGCGTTTCCATGCCGATGAACCACTGCTCCGTGGCGCGATAGATCACGGGCCGGTGGCAACGCCAGCAATGCGGATAGCTGTGATGGATTTCGCTTTGCGCCATGAGCGCGCCACGATCCTTCAGCAACTCGATGATGGGCCCGTTTGCTTTGTGAACGTTCAGGTTGTCGTATTCCGGAAGGCCATTGCGAAGGCGTCCTGCTTCATCGACATCGCATGCCTGACTCAACGCATATTTCTTGCCGGTAGCAAAGTCGTCCGGACCGTGCGCGGGAGCGGTGTGAACGCCGCCGGTGCCTTGTTCCGTGGTGACGTACTCTGCCATGACGCCAAGGATCTCGCGCGGCAGGAACGGGTGCGCAAAGGTTGCGCGTTCCAGCTTTTGACCGTGGAAGCGAGCAAGGATTTCGAACGCAGGCAACTGCGCCGCAGCACTCAACGACTCCAGTAGGTCCATGGCAACGATGTACACGTTGCCTTTGCCCCATGTGGCATTGTCTTCCGCAATCTGGATGGCCGCGTACTCAAACTCAGGATGGAACGCGATGGCCAGCGATGCAGGCAGAGTCCAAGGTGTGGTCGTCCAGATCAGGCCGAAGACACTCAGGTTTTCCAGTGCGGGATCGATCTTTTCGGGTGCAGAGGTCAGCCCGTAGCGAACGTAGACGCTGGGCGAAGTGTGCATCTCATACTCGACCTCCGCCTCAGCGAGAGCGGTCTTGTCGTGCATGCACCAGTACACGGGGCGCAAACCCTTGTAGACAAAGTTCTTCTCGAAGAAGGCGTAGAACGTCTCCAGGATGCGGGCTTCGTAGCCGAAGCTCATGGTCAGATACGGATCATTCCAGCGACCGAGCACGCCCATGCGCACAAACTGGCTGCGCTGCAGATCGACGTACTTCTGCGCATATTCACGACATTGCTGGCGGACGGTCAGCGCGTCCATCTCCAGCTTCTTGCGGCCAAGTTGTTCGTCTACTTTGATTTCGATCGGCAGGCCATGGCAGTCCCATCCGGGGACATAGGGGGCGTCGAAACCGGCCATGGTCTTCGACTTCACAACGAAATCTTTAATGCACTTATTCAGCGCATGGCCCAGGTGAATAGCGCCGTTTGCATACGGTGGCCCGTCATGCAGGATGTATTTTTCGCGGCCCTCGCGGCTTTTGCGAATTTGGCCGTATAGGTCTGACTCGTTCCAACCCTGCAGGCGCGCCGGTTCATTGCCGGGCAGGTTGGCCTTCATGGGGAAGGCGGTTTTGGGCAGGTTCAGCGTGTCTTTCAACTGAACGGGCAACTGCTGCGGCGTATTCGCCTGATCCATCCTGTTCCTCGTGGGCCCCGGCTTTGACGTACCGGCACTTACGGCCAGTCGCTCCCGTCACAGCGCCCAAACTCTTATTGTAAGCGGTCTTGTGTCATCGCCGGAACAATTGGAACTTCTGCATCTCATACTTCGTACCTCTGCGTTGTGACTTATGCGGGGTTTCGCGCGTCAAACAGATACACGTCAGTTGGCGCTGCCGTGTACCCGGACCTGACGCCGGGGTATTCGCTTTTGTACAATGCGGACGGACGCCAAAGACGCCGCACCCTGGCTTGTGTACTCTGAAATCCGGCATTGTTTGTGAGCCGGTGGATCGAAACGAATCCGGAGCACGGCCACAGAAAGTTTTCCGCACGCGGTTGAAGCGTGCCGAGTGATAGAGATCAAGAGGCGATGGCGACAATACTTCAGGAACCGCCCACCGAACATAGCCGCCGTACCGACGCCGGACCAAACCTCGGCGAACCGGAAGAGCTGAAATCCACCAGCCCCTTTACGTCGCTGGTGGATAACATCAAGGATGTATTCTTTCCGGAGAAGCTTCCGCCGCTCGAACTGCAGTCGAAACCCATCGCGGTCGATAACCCGATGGACGTCAAGCGCGACCCGAAGTCGACCGCGGTCGCGGTCGTCGTCCATGCGCTTATCTTTTTGCTGATCTGGTACATCGGCAAGAAGGTCATCACCGTGGTGGTGGCCAAGAAGCCGCAGCTTACGCAAGTCACGTTTGACACGCCTGCGCCGCAACCTCCCATCAAAGCACCTGCCAAGCAGGCTATGGGTGGCGGTGGTGGTGCGCGTGATATCGCTCCTGTGACCAAGGGACGTCTGCCGAAGTTTGAGGCACACCCGATTGTGCCACCATCGAATCCGCCAAAGATTGAACCGAAGCTGACGGTGGATCCATCAATCAATGTGCAGACGAACCTGCATATGACGAACAACAACATGCCAAACCTGGGTATTCCGAATGCGCCGAATGTTGGCGTGGCATCGCTGGGTAATGGCAGTGGTGGCGGTCTGGGCAGCGGTAACGGCAATGGCCTTGGACCCGGCAGCGGTGGCAATACCGGCGGCGGTGCTTACAGAATTGGTGGCGATGTCTCCGCGCCTGTGCTGATCTACCAGGTGGATCCAGAGTTCAGTGAAGAGGCTCGCAAGGCAAAGTTCCAGGGCGAAGTTCTGGTGCACCTGATTGTGGATGCGCAGGGACGGCCTACGAATGTGAAGGTCATTCGCCCGGTGGGTATGGGGCTGGATGAAAAGGCACGTGAGGCGGTGGCACAGTACAAGTTCCGTCCGGCTCGTAAGGGCGGTCAGCCTGTCCCGGTAGAACTGAATGTTGCTGTGAACTTCCAGATCTTTTAACGAAGTTCAATCGGAGAAAAGAATGCCTGCATCTTCAGGATGCAGGCATTTTCCTTGTGTCGATAATCTTAGCCGAACAGTGAATACTGGCCGTCGGTATCTGGTTCTGACTCTGCAATATCAGTGGCGACTGGAGTCAGTGTTTCTGTGGCACTTTCGTAGGGCCACCAGATCAGGCGATCCATCAGTGGATAGAACAGGGCCAGATGAATTGGCGTGCCTGCCGGCAGGGTCAGACGGCGAACTTCTGCATAAGTGCGGAGCTGCGCTTCATATGCGGCGCGTTCTTCTTGCAGATAGGCGTTCCTATCCGCTTCGGTTTCGTTGGGACCAGTGCGGTCTCCGGTTTTGAAGTCAATGATCCAGAAGATGTCGTCGCCGGGCAGATTCGGTTCGCAACCGGCGAAGAAGCTTCGATCGAGACGAATGCGTGTCTCCGAACCGGCCGCGCCGGTGTGCCAGGCGGATTCGCCGGAAGCAGCGGTGTGAGGTGTCAGAATCCAGCGTCCTTCCTGACTTTGCAGTGTGGCCGTCAGTGCCCGCAGGACGGTGGCGGAGGCACGTTCTACAACCGATGGCGGCAGTGAACCTGCACGCAGCGTGGCACGGATAGCGGGTTGCCAGGACTGCACGGCGTGGAGCAGGAAATGCGCAGCTTCTGTAACGGTTTCGCCAGTTACGATGCGCGCTGCCAGTTCGTTGGAGAGGCGGTCCACAAATGCGTGAATGGCATTGCCAACCGCTCGCGCGCCGAATGTTCCGGCGGGTCGGGCGAATGGCTGCGTAGCGGGAGTGGTGTTTGCGCCGGGAGGTGTCGTTGAGCGAAGGCGTTCTACGGCGTGAATATCCGAAGGTAGACGTTGAATGTTTGGCAGTCGGACTTCTCGCGCCGCAGGTGCAGGGAACGGAATGACTTCTGCGGCCGCTGCAAGGGCGAGTGTCTCCGCTTCTGCTTCTTCCGATTTTTCTGCTTCCGTGACGACGGGGATGACCACGTAGTTCTGTGCGGCTGGCCATGCTGCCTTCAGGAGCGTTCCAGCGCGGTTGATAACCTCGCCCTTCTGAGAAAGTTCGGGCGAGGCAAAGAGGTGCAGCGAGGTACGTGCGCGGGTAACGGCGACGTAGAAGAGGCGTTTAATCTCAGCGTAGGTTCGCGCGCGTTTGCGTGTACGGATGAAGTTCAGCAGAGCGCCGGGTTCGCCCCCTTTGCCTGGGAGTGGCGCCATGAGGACGTCGCCGGAGCCGTCTTCACCGCGGGTGGGCAGCTCCAGCCACTCCAGAGCGGAGTAAGTATCGCGTGTGGGGACGCGATGCAGGCCGGGGACGATGACGGTGTCCCATTCGAGCCCCTTGGCGCGGTGGATGGTCATGATGTCGATGGCGTCCGGCGCGTTGCCGGACCGAGCGAACAGGCGATCGAGGCGCCGGTTGAGATGCGGCAGGGTGAATGCTTCGCCTTCGGATTCCATCGCGTCGAGAACGCGCAGGTAGTCCGCAGCATTCTCGCGTTCGGTGGGTGTCAGGTACAGGTCCGCACCAAGGGAACGCCATGTGCGTTCCACGCGGTCTGCTAACGATTCCGTACCAGTATGGCGAAGCGCGCCGTCCAGAACGTCGAGCGTGCGCAGAACACGAGTCTTTGCATTCTCAGGAAGATTTCCAGCGCGCTCCCGAAGGCGATGACGCAGCGATTCCTTGCGATGTTCGGGGCGATCACCTGCAGCGAGCGTGTGCAGGTGTGCGAGTTCGATGCCACACCACGGGGCACGCAGTAGCGCCAGCCATGCAATGCGGTCCGCGGGATGGAGCAGAGCGCGTGTGATGGTGACCAGGTCGAGAACTTCCTGTTGTTCCGCGAGAGGCTTAAGGTCGACGGCGCGATAGGGAATGCCGGCTCGCTCAAGTTGCTTGGCAATCTCGATTACATGGTTGCGCGCGCGCGTCAGCACTGCGGCTTTGAAGGGGAAGTCCTTCGTGCTGCCTGCGTCGATACGGCGTTGTTTTTCCTGTTGCCATGCGGCACGTGCGGCTTTCACCACGGCGACAGTCTCGCGAGCTTCGCGTCGGATGGCGAAGCGGCGATTGCGGCGGTTTTCTGAAATATCAGAAGAGGTGGGAACAGCCTCGATGGTCCAGTCCATGCCTTCGCCGGGTTGCGCTGGATTGGCTGCGGTGGCGTCATGGAATACGACGTCACCATCGGCCGGATGATCCGCAGGAAAGATCGCGCGAAAGATCTCATTGAACTGCGAGACTATGCGACCACCGGAACGGAAGTTGGTTGTCAGCGGCAGCACCTGAAGAGGGATATCACCCAACCGCGCGTCGGACATGCAGTTCTGGAAGCGATCCACGCGAGCCTGACGGAAGAGATAGATGCTCTGCTTAGGATCGCCGACGAGGAAGACTGTTTGGCTGCGACCATCCCATCCGGCGGTGAGTTGTTCCAGGAGATCGTATTGGCCTGCGGATGTGTCCTGCATCTCGTCGACGAGAAGGTGGTGCAGACGGGTGCCGAATACTTCCAGCAGGCCGTTTTCCTGGGTTTGCAGCGCGGCGCGAGCAGACAGAGCGATTTCAGTGAAGTCGCAGACCTCTTCGCGGGCGAAGAGCAGTTTCAACTCGACGAGTGCGTGTTCCAGCAGTCGGAAGAGTGCTTTGGAGACGCGCCATTGATCTTCCGGATAGGTGGCCTCCGGAGCAAACGCACGCACAGCGTCCACGCGTCGAAAGAGTTCGTCACAAGCGATATCTTCGAAGATGGCTTTGAGCCGGTCGGCGTCATCTTTGAAGAGTTTTGTGCCGATGTGATTGACGCTAAATGCAGCGCGGAAGCCATCTGCTTTAAGCATGAGGCGCGCAAGGGCTTGCCAGTGTTGGAGGTCTTCCACCGTGCTGCCGGGCCGATTCTGTCGACCTGCGCAAGGCAGTAGCGGGTTGGGCTCGTCCTTGTAACCGGGCTCGAAGGCGTGGCGCTCGGCGATGCGAGCAATCTCGTCAAGCGTACTGTCCTCGAAGCCTTCACAGGCTTCAGTCAGCGCCGCTTCAATCGTGCGGCGCAGTGATGTGTTCAGGCGCGGCAGTGTGACGTTTTCAAGGTGCTCTTCCGTGAGGCGCTCGCCGAGGGGAATGAGGCTACCCCACTGGTCGCGTGTGGCAAGCATTTCGGCAAGGACGCGTTCGCAAAACGGAAGATCGCCATCGCGGTGTAGCAGTACAGTTTCGATTGCCGCATCCAGTACCGGATCGCCGCCGCCGAAGCGCATCATGACGGCGTGCGCTGCTTGAAGATAGAACGGCCGCGGGTCAGCAACAGGACTGACGGAGGACATGCCGCCAGAGGTGATCGGCAGCGACTGCACGATCAGCGCGCAGAGTGAGTCGATGGTGCGGATGTTGAGAAGGTGCGGACGGTCGAGGATGCGCCAGTCGCGTTCTCGGTCGCGCTGCAATACGGCTTGAGCCAAACGATGCGTGAGTAACGCGAACTCGTCCTTCGGAGCTTCCGTGGCGATGCTGGCAGTGCGGAGCGCCTTCAGAACACGCTCCACCATTTCTGCCGTGGCCTTCGTTGTGAAGGTAAGAGCAAGGACTTCTGCAGGATCGTCTACAGTGCCTAGCAGCTTGAGGAAGCGCTGAATCAGCAACCCCGTTTTGCCCGAGCCTGCGGGCGCCTCCACGATGCAGGACGAAGCAATGTCTAACGCAGCCTCGCGTTCGCGCAGGTCAGCAATCTCGTGCGGCAGAGCTTCGGCTGTGGGGAACGGGACAATCATGCTGCGCCCTCCTCATCCGTCTCCTCCAACGTGTCATCGTCGGGTTCTAGTCGTGTTACATCGACACGGCACAACAGGCGACTTGGGCAGCGCTTGCAGGTGGTGAGGTAGTCCTTGGGTTCCACGACGGCTTCGCCTCTGGCGAAGGCTTCGGCAAGCGCTGTGAGATCGCGTTGCCACTCTTCCATCCGTTCCTGAAAGCCGGGTTCGGTGCGGCGGTTTTTGGAGGCCTGATCGCCGAGGAGTGCACGATCGCTGAGCATCTCCTCAAAGTTCATGCCGAATTTGCCAACACGAACACGCCCGAACGCAATGCCTTGCACATCCGGGATACCGCTGGCGATGGCGTACAGCGGAAGTTGAGGTGCGTCGGGACGGTCGCCAAACCAATCTTTACGCTCTGCTGCGCCTGTTTTGTAGTCGATGAGCAGCGTGGCTTCACTGCCATCCGCAAGTGGAACGCGGTCGATACGGTCCACGCGAAGTTTCATGGCAAGTGGACCAATCCTGGCTTCGCCAACTTCTACTTCCATGCCTTCCACGCGAAATGGCTTGCGAAGGAGCTCGAAGTCGAGCCAGTCGGAGAGCAGGCGATGGAGGCGTTTGCGCTGCACTTCAATGTAAGCGCTGTCCCATCCGGCGGCGGGGCGTGTTGGTAGAGCGTGCGCAACGCATTCGGCCAAGAGGGTATCGCGTGCTGTCGTGCCATCCGCATATCGAGTCTTGCTAAGTGTTGATAACTGTTCGTGTGTCTTGCAGTTATCCCAAAATAGCTGAAGTGCCGTATGAACTTCGTCGCCACGCTCTCCGGCGGAAAGACCCGCTTCTATAGTTTCCATCTCGCGAGTCTGAAGGCGATGCAGCGCAAAGGCACGGAAGCCGCATTGGGCTTGTTCTGTCAGGATTCCAACACCGCCCGACGCGATGCCGGAGAGACTCGGCAGCGGGAGTGGGTCGACGGTTTCATCGAGTGGGATCGCGGCTGGAACGCCGAAAACAGATGCGTTCTCGCGTTGGAGATCAGGAAGTGCAGACACCAGTGGCGAGGGACGCAATTCTCCTTCCGGGCGGGCTACAGCGTAGCTAAAACAGGCGGTGCCTGTGCTGTTGAGGCAGCGCAGCGTGATCTGTTGAGCGGATTCTTCGTCAACAAGAGTGTCTGCTCCAGGCATGTTCAATGTGCGTTGAAAGCGAGCTGGAAGCAATGGACTCGGCGAGGTGTATTGCGGCCATGTCTGTTCGTCTGCGTGGAGAAACCAGAGGAAGTCGCTAGTGTTTCCGGCAGCTTCGGAATGCGTCATCACCTGAATGGGAGCGCCAGTGTTTTCCGGAGCGAAGATGGTCTCGTGCAATGTGGCCACGAGTGTCTCAAGCCATTCTGCGAAGGTGGTGTGTCCGCCGAGAAGATCAAGTGTCGCTACGCGATCAAGTGTTTCGTTCCAACGCTGGTGCGCTTGAAACTCTGCGCTGTTCAGATCATTCCCAGGCCATCCTGCTGTTTCCAGCAACTTGCGAGCGCCGTCGGAGAAGCTGGCAAAACTATGCGTCGCCTGTGTCCACGGGGCAGCTGCTTTTGCAAGGTCTTCCAAACGGTTAGAGGTCTGGAGATCTTCTTTGTGCAGAAGGCGTTGCGCTTCACGCAGGGTGATGGTTCCGCTAAGGCCAGTTACGCTGCGAAATTTGCGTGTATTGCGTAGCGTCCAGGCTTCCAGTTCAGCTCCACGCTCAGGGGATGGCGCCAGTGAGAAGAAGGCATTGCGGAGAATCGCTCCTGCATCTTCGACGGAGACGGCACCTGTGCACCAGCGAAGCAGAAGCAGTGCATCCGCAACCATGGGAAGTTGAGGTAGTGGGCGCCCGGTTGAAAACTCGTAGGTCGCGTTGTTGTGAGTCTGTGTGACGTCATCTAACCACGGTGCAACTGTGGCGCGAAGAGCCCGTTCCAGTACAGAGCGGCATTCTTGCAGATCAGGTACGACGATGGCGATTTTTGCGGTGTGATTGACTCCTAGCATGTCGCGCGCCCATTGGCAGCATGCGTCGATTTCTGCATGAGGATCACTGCAGCGGACAAGCGTTGGTGGCGCCTGCTGTGGCATGTGTGCAGGAAGATGCTCGATGGTTGCTCCCGCACGTTCCAGCGCATTCAGCAGCGATCGTTGTGATGGCAACTGGGCATCGAAGCCGTAAAGAACGTATTCCTTGTCCGGTGTGAGAACCTTGCGGCGGAAAAGGCTGCTGAGTTCCGCGTCGAGATGCGAGGCGGGTAGCAGTTGTTCGCTTTGGCATGCGCTCAGAAAATCGCGATACCAGCCGTGAAATGCTGCTGTGTCCGAGAGTGTGTTCGCCGGTGTGCGGGCAAAGCTGTCTTCCAGGTCATACGCACCAAGAAGCCGTAGAGTTCGACTGCATTGGCGAGCAACGGAACGTGCGGACTGCAAACCCAGATCGCCGGACGCGTCCAGGATTCGCATCCACAGAGATTGCTCCTGAAGGCTGTTTAGCAGAACCGCAGAGGCATGGCCGTGGAGGATGGCGTCGTTCCAAAGCGAAGAGGTCCAGGCGCTCCACGAGAACATACGCGCCGGTTGCCAAGCGGTGAGGCCCTCGTTGCGCTGCTCCTCGTCATAGAGTTTGGTCAGCGTGCGTGCGGAGCGGACATTGGGTGTCAGAACTGTTGCGCCGCGCAGCATGGCCGTCATGATGTCGCCGAGGCGGTTGGTTTGCAGATTCGTTGCGGCGGCTGACATTCTCCTTTTATACGCTTTTAGCTTGTGTGGAAGAGCGGGTAAATACCGCCAATACGATCAACAGGAGCAGCCCTATGAATGGAATGGCGAGGGCCGTGCGCAACGATCCGGTGCTGCGGGAGACCACGCCAAGTAGCAGAGGAAGGATGGCTGCGCCTATTCCGGAAAGGGCGATGATGATGCCGGTTTCGCGTGCCGAAGCCCCGCGGCCAAGCATCGTTGACAGAACCAGTGGAAACCATGCTGCGAGAGAGAGTCCAAGCAAAGCAGATAGTAGTGTGATCGACACAGCCCCACTGGAGCGACTCAACAGCGCAACGATCGTTGTAGCGGTACACAACGTGGTGATCAGGAAGACGCGCTCGCGGAGAAACTTCAGCAGTAGGGGAGCGAGCGCTCGACCGCCTGTAATGCCGATCCAAAGTGCCGTTGCGCCCAGGGTGCTGATACGGAGAGTGGCATTGCCGTAACGCGTGCCGAATGTGGTGATCCATCCACTAAGGCACGTCTCCACGCCGCCGTAAAGGAGAAGCATTGCGGCAAAGGATAGAAATGCGATGCGGGGAAGATGGCTTTCCGTGCTTTGTGTCTGTTGTTGCTCCTGCGATAGGCTTCCGCGAACAGACCATACGGCCCACGTAAGGACGATGACAAAGAGAATGGTCGCTGCGACAAGAACCGTGGGCAGTGATATCGACGACAGAATGCTTCCCAGGAAAAACGGTGCGGTGACTGCGCCTAAACTCCACGTGAAGTTGATGAAAGACAGTGCGGAGCTGCGTTGCTCCTGATAGCGGTGTGCCGCAAGCAGGTTCACAGATGTCAGCATCTGTCCCACGCCGAAGCCAAGCGGGATGAGCGCTACGGCATCCCAAAGAACTCCCGCATGCAACCCGGCGCAAAGCGCAAGAAACATAAAGCCAGCGGCTGCGCTGGATATTCCGCGAACGAGACAGTAATACAGGCGATGCGATGTGGTGATTCCGCCGAAGAATGCACCGATGAATTGCGCGGTGAAAAAGAGGCCGCTGCCAGAGTCTGTGGCGTGGGCGCTGGCGGCGAGAGCCGGAAGAACAGGGCCGAGAAAGACGGTGCCGAACCCCGAGAGCAGCATGGCTGCGTGAAAAAGCGATAGCGAAGGCTCCGGCGTGCGCTCGGACGGCGCAGCCTGAAATGCAGACATGGTTCCTCCCGGCTGGCCGTCGCCACCGCGGCGCTCGACTGCCTATTACCTCTCGCAACGTATCATGGATGTTATGAAGTGGTTTTTCCGGAATGCTGTATTTGCCGTTGTGTTGTCCGCTGTTGCAGGGCTGGCGGGATGCCGTAAGTCAACGGAGCACCTGAGCAGTACGACGCAGGCCTTCACAATCAAAGGCACTGTACTGGCCGTGGATCAGGAAAAGGGCGAACTCACCCTTCAGCATGAAGCCATTCCCGGCTTCATGGAAGCCATGACCATGCCCTACAAGTTGGAACGACCTGAGATGGCGAAGGAGTTTCATCCCGGCGATATCATCCGTGCACGTCTGCTGACGGAGAAGGACTCCGATGGCGTGTATCAGCACACGCGCCTGAATGAGATTGCTATTCTGGCGCAAAAGCATCTTGATGTAACTCCGACGGCGAACTATCACGTTCCCGCTAAGGGTGATGCAATTCCTGATTTTGAAATGACCGATCAGGATGGGAAGCCGTTCCGTTTTGCTTCGTTGAAGGGCAAGGCAGTGTTGCTGACGTTCATCTATACGCGCTGCCCCATTGGGGATTACTGCCCGAAGATGAGCCGCAATTTTCAGGCGATTCGCAGCATGATGCAGAACGACGCTGCTGTACGTGACCATGCTGATTTTGTTTCGGCTTCGTTTGATCCTGCGTTTGATACGTCGAGCGTATTGCGTGCGTATGGAAAGAACTATGTTGGCAGCGACGATTTTTCACACTGGCAGTTTGTTCGTCCGAAGAATGACAAAGAGCTGAAGGCAATGGAGCAGTTCTTCAACGTGGGTGCTACTCCGGAAAGCAACGGTAGCCTGACGCATTCGCTTTCGACTGTTCTGATTGATCGCGACGGACATATCGCGGAGTGGTTCCCTGGTAATGAGTGGGATCCTGCCGATGTCTACGCAAAGATGAAAGCGCTTACTGCAAAGTAACGCGCGTTTTTTCAACGATCGCAAGAAAGCCCATGAGGGAGGGGCACAAACACATGGGTTCTATGGGATCGCTGGGCGGGGGAAGGCATCTTCACAATGCGGAACGCACGAGCCGGAATCATTCTCGAGCCATCTCTGCGGAGATGACAAAGAAAAAGAAGTTGCCTCCCATGAAGCGTGTGATGCCGGAGGTGATGAAGCTGGTAAGGCCACGGCTCCCGCTTCTGATCTTTAGCTTCCTGGTTCTCATCATCAATCGTGTGTGCGGATTGGTTCTGCCCGCTTCTACGCGCTTTCTTATCGATAACGTAATGCGGCAACACCAGATGTCGCTGCTACCAAAAATTGTTGCAGCCGTTGCAGGTGCGACGATCCTGCAGGGCATCACGACGTATGCGCTGACGCAGATGCTGTCCAAGGAAGGGCAAAAACTGATTGCAGAGATGCGCGTGAAGGTGCAGGCGCACATCGGCAAACTTCCGGTGAAGTACTACGATGCTAACCGCTCGGGTACATTGGTCGCACGCATCATGACCGACGTGGAAGGCGTGCGCAACATCATTGGCACGGGCCTTGTGGACTTCGTCGGTGCGGTGCTGACGGCAGGGCTTTCCTTCCTGTACCTGATGCGGCTATCGACCGGCATGACGCTCTTGAGCTTTGCCATTCTGGGTATGTTTGGATTGGTGATCTTCCGCGCATTTAAGGTAATTCGGCCAATCTTTCGTGAACGCGGTGCCATTAACGCAGAGGTGACGGGACGTCTTACCGAATCGTTGGGCGGCGTCCGTGTGGTGAAGGGATATCACGCGGAAGAGGCCGAAGCGAAGGTGTTTGCTTCGGGTGCCGAACGCTTGCTGAAGAATGTGATCAGTTCGCTGACAGCGCAATCAGTAATGGCTCTCACATCGCAGGTCATGATGGGCGTTGTGGGCGCACTGATTATGTATCTTGGTGCGCGACAGGTAGCCTCAGGGCATCTCACCACTGGTGGCTATGTCACATACACCATGTTCCTGACGTTCATGGTTGCTCCGCTGATGAGCATGGTGAACATTGGTACCCAGCTTACAGAGGCGTTGGCGGGCCTTGATCGTACTGCCGAAATTTTGAATGAACGTGATGAAGATGCGTCACCGCGCAGGTCGATAGAACTCGGGCCGATTACCGGCGATGTGCTCTTTCAGGATGTTCACTTTGAATATGAGCCGGGCAAAGAAGTGTTGCACGGCATCAGCTTTGATGCGCCCGCTGGTTCCGTGACAGCATTGGTGGGATCGTCCGGCTCTGGTAAATCAACCATCATCTCTCTGGTATGTGCGTTTCATGATGCGACATCAGGACAGGTTTTGGTGGATGGCATAGACCTGTCGACGGTGCGCCTGGATAGTTTCCGTTCACAGTTGGGAGTGGTGTTGCAGGAGACCTTCCTGTTCGATGGCACGATTCGTGACAATGTGAAGTTTTCACGCCCCGATGCTACAGAAGAGCAGTTCTTGGAAGCCTGCCGTATTGCGCGTGTCGACGAGTTTGCGGAAAACTTTGCAGAAGGTTACGAAACGATCGTTGGTGAACGTGGCGTGAAGCTGTCCGGTGGTCAACGGCAGCGTCTCTCCATCGCACGCGCCATCCTTGCTGATCCGCGCATTTTGATTCTGGATGAAGCGACAAGCTCACTGGATTCCGAGAGCGAAGCGATGATCCAGCAGGGACTGAATCACCTGATGCAGGGCCGTACAACATTTGTCATCGCGCATCGTCTCAGCACGATTCGCAACGCAAATCAGATTCTTGTGATTGAAGCGGGACGCATCGTGGAGCGTGGTACGCATGCAGAGCTGTATACATTGCATGGCCGTTATCGCGAGTTATATGACCGCCAGCATGGCCTGGAGCAAAATCTGTTTCTTGCGCCTGGCGAGGAGCCTGTGCCGGTAGAGTAGCCGACACAGGCATTCGCCGCATTACTCGATAGCAAGTTCGCGAAGAACGAAGGCATAGTCCATAGAGATTTCCTTCAGGTAGTCATAACGACCGGAAGCTCCGCCATGACCTGCATCCATGTTGATGTGGAGCAGCAGCGGGGCTTCGTGGTTCGTCTTCAACGTACGCAGCTTCGCTGTGAACTTTGCAGGCTCCCAGTACATCACCTGCGAATCGTTCAGGCTGGTCTTGATGAGTGTCGCTGGATATGCGCCTGCAGCCAGATTGTCGTACGGCGAATAGCTGCGCATGTAAGCAAAGGCATCGGACTCATTGGGATTACCCCACTCTTCGTATTCGCCCACCGTTAACGGCAGCGATGCATCCAGCATCGTATTCATCACGTCCACAAACGGAACATGGGAAAGCACGATGCGGAAAAGATCGGGCCGAAGATTCGCAACCGCGCCCATTAACAAGCCGCCTGCACTGCCACCTTCGATAATGACTTTATCTTTGGCTCCGTAGCCTTCTGCAACCAGATGTTCAGTGCACGCAATGAAGTCGGTGAAGGTGTTGCGCTTGTGCATCATCTTGCCGGCGTCATGCCACGTGTCACCCAGGTCGCCACCGCCACGGATGTGTGCGTACGCCATCACGATCCCACGATCCAGCAATGAAAGTCGGCTTGATCCAAAACCCACGGGCAGTGCATAGCCGTACGAACCATAGCCATACACGTAAAGCGGATTGGTGCCGTTTTTGTGGAAGGTGTCGCGGCGATACACGAGTGAGATAGGAACTTTCACGCCATCGGTTGCAGTGGCCCAGATGCGTTCCGCTGCGTAACGTGTGCGGTCAAATCCGCCGGGCACTTCCTGCTGTTTCAGCAGCGTGCTTTCGTTGGTGTTTACGTTGTACTCGTAGACTGATGCAGGCGTGACGAGTGAGGTATAGCTGTAGCGGAAGCTATTCGCATCAAAGATTCGATTTACGCTGAGACCCGCAGAATACGTCGGTTCGGGGAAGGCAACTGTCACAGGATTCGCCGCGAGCTGTTCACCTTCAAAGCGAAAGACTCGCATACGATCGAGGCCAAGAACGGTTTCCGATGCAATCGCGAAGTTCTGGAAGACGTCGAAATCTTCCAAAGGTACGTCTTTATCTTCAGGTAGCAGCTCCTGCCAGTGCTCGCGCGATGGCGTTGCTACTGGAGTGACGACCAAGCGGAAGTTCTTTCCTGTGTCGTTGGTGCGGATATAGAAGAAGCCATCACGGTGATCGGGATAGTATTCCTGATCATTGATGCGCGGGGCGATCAGCGTGAATTCCGCTGTAGGTTGGGAAGCATCTACGAAGCGGCATTCGCTGGTGGTGTGTGAACCAGATTCCAGAAAGAGATATTTGCGGTCTCGTGTGCGACCGACACCAACATTGAAGCGTTCATCTTCTTCGTGGAAGACTTGCACGTCACTTGATTGCGCTTCGCCAAGCGTGTGTCGAAAGACACGATCCTGGCGTTTCGTCTGTTCGTCTTCCGTGCTGTAGAAAAGGGTTTTCGAATCGGCTGCCCATGAAATTGAGCCAACGCGTTGGGCAGTATCCGGCAGATCATTGCCAGTATTGAGGTCGCGGATATGCAGTGTGTACTGACGGAAACCAGTATTGTCTGTCGTATAGGCGAGTAACGTGCCAGAAGGGCTAACGCTAAGTCCACCGAGCGACATGAACGGTTGACCTTCGGCTAGCTTATTGACGTCGAGAATCACTTCTTCCGTCGCATTTGCGTCGTGGCGCTGATCGGCTGCTGCGATGCGGCGGCAATAGATGGGGTACTGCAGGCCTTCGACAGTGTGTGTGTAGTAGTAATAATTGCCGTCGCGATAGGGAACAGAGGTGTCGGTTTCCTTGATGTGCGAGAGCATCTCGTCATACAGCGTCTTCTGCAAATCCTTTGTGGATGCCATCACCGCTTCGGTGTACGCATTCTCTGCTTCAAGATATTCGCGAACTTCAGGCGCATCTTTTTCACGCAGCCAGAAATAGTCGTCTTCCAGTGTGGTGTCGTGAATGTGCGTGGGATGCGGTATGCGCTTTGTAATTGGAGGCTTGGCGTCTTGCGGGGCGGCGTTCAGGAGGTTGCTCATCACTTTCAAGGATACGCAACGAGTGCTTGTGCTTTCCATCAGACACAACGGCGCGGTGTGGCGCGGCAACTGCTTTGTCATGGAATGCACCCTACGGGCTGAGATTTGTGCGGAAACTGCAATAAGCAGACCGCAGGGAGAACGACCATGACCATTCGTACTATTGCACTTTCGGCAGCTCTGTTCGCATGTACTGTTCCAGCGGCTTTCGGGCAAGCCTTCAGCGATCACGACAAGAGTTTCCTTAAGGACGCCGCAGAAGCCAATCTGGCTGAAGTCAAGATGGGCGAGTTGACGGTAAAGACGACCAAGAACCCGGAGGTTAAGGAGTTCGCACAGAAGATGATCACAGATCATCGTGCACTGTACAACGGCATGAAGCCGGTGGCGGCGAAGGCCGGTGTGACTCTGCCAACATCGCCGTCCATTGGCGAAGATGCAACCTATGCCAAGTTGAAGGTCCTTACCGGTGAGACCTACGACAAGAGCTACGTGAAGTCGATGGTGAGCGATCACCACGAAGATCTGGACAAGATGAAGCAGGAGAATCAGGCGACGAACAACCCGGATATCAAACGACTAACGGAACATGCTTCTTCCGTGATTGCCGAGCACACAAAGATGATCGACGGGATTGCCGGCAAGATGGGATTGCAGTAAGCGATAGTAAGCGATCGCTTTTGATTTATGACGGAGGTGGACGCATAAGCTGCGTCCGCCTCTTGTTTATTTGTTTATGGAACCATTTCCTGCGCGTCGGCGTATCATCATTCGTGATGGCTAGACGCATCCTGCGGTACTGGGGCTTTGTCGTTGCGGTAGTGCTGCTGGGGTGGGTACTCCCCGCAGTGGCGGAGTCCGTGAAAGATATGCCGATGCCCACGGCATATGTGAACGACTACGCGGGCGTTCTCAATGATTCCACCAAATCTGACCTGAACGACCAACTGCGCGCGCTGGATACGCAGGCGCATGCGCAGATGTTCATTGCGATCATTCACAAGATTGAAGGCGCTTCTTCGCCTGCTGAATTCGCAAACGAACTGCTGGCGAAGTGGAAGCCGGGACAGAAGGGGCAGGACCGAGGGGTGGTACTGGTCCTTGCCGTGGATGATCACAAGTACCAGTTCGAGATCGGGTATGGGCTGGAGGGCATCCTGCCTGACGGCAAGACCGGTGACATTGGCCGCGATATGGTTCCTGACCTGAAGGCGGGAAACTATAACGGGGCGCTGCGTACGGCGGTTGGTGAAGTCTCGGATGTGATTGCCAAAGATGCGGGAGTGACACTTACCACCTCGCAGCCGCTACAGACGAATCGCCGCAAACAGCGCAGTTCTGGCAGCCCGTTTTCCGGCATTCTTATCTTCCTTGCCATTCTGTTCTTCATCTTTCTGGCTTCGCGCGGTGGGCGCGGCGGTGGTGGGGGGCGGTATGGGGGCGGCGGTGGCGGAGGAGGGTTCCTTACCGGGATGATCCTGGGCAACATCCTGGGCGGCGGTCGACGTGGTGGCTGGGGTGATGATGACTCCGGTTGGGGCGGCGGTGGCGGTGGCGGCTGGGGCGGTGGAGGAGGTGGCGGATTCAGCGGCGGTGGCGGTGGAAGTTCGGGTGGCGGCGGCGCTGGTGGCAGTTGGTAGGCGACGCGCCAGAGACACGGTCATCGGCAACCCACTGAGACGAAGCGATGGGCGACTTACTCGGACAGGAACGATAACTGGGAAGCGATATGCCGAAGACATTGGAAGGTAGTACAACAGCAGGAACGAACGGGGGAACGATGAAGAAGGGACTGATTGGCATCATTGTGCTGGTGGTTCTGGTTGCGCTGGTAGGTATGAGCTATATCTCCGCGCGCAACTCCATGGCAGTGAAGAGCAACCAGGTGGACGCAGCGTTCAGCGCCATTGATGTGGACCTGCAGCGCAGGGCGGACCTGATTCCGAACCTGGTGGCCAGCGTGAAGGGCTATGCCAAGGTGGAGACGGACATCCTGACCAAGATTGCTGAGGCTCGCAGCGGCCTGCTACAGGCTCACACGCCGGATGAGAAGCTGGCGGCAAACGATCGTCTGTCCGTTTCGCTGCTGCCGCTCATGCGCATGCAGGAGGCTTATCCAGACCTGAAGAGCAATCAGCAGTTCATGCGTCTGGAAGATGAACTCTCCGGTACGGAAAACCGCATTGCTGTGACGCGCAAGCGCTATAACGATGCGATTCTGGACTACAACAACACCATTGCGGTGTTCCCGAACAGCCTTTGGGCTTCCATTGCGGGATTCAAGCCGAAGACGACTTACTATCAGGCTGATCCCGGATCGAAGTCTGCACCGAAGGTGGATTTCGGTAGCTAGATCGCGGCTAGTTTGAAGAGAAGGCAAGCTTTCGGGCTTGCCTTCTTTTTTGTGTCCAGCCACACCCCTCCCCCCTCCCCCTGTTTTTCTAAAATCGTCTTTCTAATGGGGTTACGGATTAGTGGCTGTAAAATCGTCTATCTGTTGGGGTTAGGGGCAAAATCTTCTTTCTAAAAGAGTTAGGGCCGCGCGGTTTGCGCAGCCCTTTTCACTCTGTTTCTATTTTAGCGGTTACATCGTAATACCATGCCAGCTCTATGTCGTTTTATTTGTTGGGGTTGAGCGATTCAGGCATTGACAACGTTTTCTGCGCAGCAGCCTTTGAGTGCCCGCCCACAGCTTCGCTAGGATGGAGGAAGGAGTATTGGATGGCGCAATGGGTTCGTTTGTGTGCGGCGGGGGATGTGCCACAGCCGGGTAAGGTGGGACAGTTTGAGGCGCAGGGTGTGGATGTTTGTCTCGCGAATATTGGTGGGGAACTGCATGCCATGGATAACTGGTGCCCGCATCGGCGCGGACCTCTTGGAGAAGGCTGGGTTGAGGGAGATCGAGTGGTCTGTCCCTGGCATGCGTGGGGCTTTGAGGTGACTACGGGGAATTGCCCGGAAGAGAAGGGGCATGTGGATGTGTTTCCCGTTCGGGTGGATGGGGATGATGTTTTGGTGGATATCGCCTGAGGGGCACCTCTTTTTGGTGTCCTGAGGGGGCCCTACCTTGGGTGTGTTTCACGACAAGGCAGAAGCTTTGCCCGTCTTAAAGAGGTCGCATTTTGTGCGATGATCCGGATTCCCGACTATCTCGGCATCGATTTTCAAGTAGCCATCCCGAACTGGAGACCTTCGTTCGGGACGGCATGAATCTAAAGAGGCAGCGTTTGCTCGACGGCCCTACGCCTCAGGAGCTTGCGTTGTGAGCTGAATGAGTCCAGAACGCGTGGGACGTGGTGCCCATAGCGGAGATGTTAGTTCGGGCATTGGCTTCGCCTGGAAGATCTTCCGTGTCTGCCGCGCGATCCATCGAGCAGACGTTTTCGCCTTCTTGCGGCGCGCACTATCTGTTGAAATTCCCGTCCCTGCATACATCTGCCGATAGAGCTTTGAGAGCAGCACAAATGCGAGCCGTGCGCGCAGCGTGGGAGTGCAGGCAGATCTTTTCCAAATGGCTCCGAACTCATAGAACCGATCCCATACTCTCTGTGTCCGATCGCGGATCTCGTCCGAAGACATTGAAGGATGAGGCGTGAACATCTTGGGCCGGATCGCTGTCGGGATCAGCCAGTAGCGAGTGATCGGAGTGCCGTCTACCATTTCCGGTTTTGTGGCTTGCTCTTTTTCCCATCGGCCAAAGTCAACGGTGCCGGGAAATGGAGTCATCATAACGAACTGGGCAAACGTTACATCCGCCTTGAGCGCAAGTTCAACCGTAGCTCCGAAGGTGTCTTGCTTATCCGTGGGGAGACCGAAGATGAATGACCCGAGAACATGTAAGCCATGTTTTCGGAACGTCTGCAGCTGCTGCACCAGGCGATCGCCCGAATAGTTGAAGTCCTTGTATACGGCCTTTAATCCCTCGGGTGTAACGGCTTCCACCCCTACCAGAGCTCCCTTGATATTTGCCTTCCGCATGGCGTCCAGGTATTCGGGATCTTCTGCCGACTCCATTGTGATTTGGGTGAAGAAGACCATGTCCTTGGGGAGCTTTGCGAGCTCTGCCATCAGCGAGAACCGTTCATTCCGCGTCTGCAGAAGGGACTCGACTCGTTCCGGGTTGTTCTGCTCACGCGCCAGCTTTAAGTCCGTCAGCGTGACTGGATAGAAGTTGTCATCTGCGAGCGCGATGAAGCGAAACCCTCTGCGTCTTAAATCGACGATTTCATCGATCACGCTTTCGAAAGTTCTTTGCCGTGGCTTTTGCCCGTCAGTTCGCCATACGGAACAGAACGAGCAGTGCTTGGGACATCCACGAATTGTTTGCACGGAAGCCCACATGTACTTATCGGTCTGCATCAGATCCCATCGGGCCGCAAGGAACTGGTCCCCTTCAAGCTTTCCGCCTTCGTAGATGCGTCCCGCGCAGCCTGCATTCAGATCCAGCAGCACCTTCCCCCATGCGACATCCCCATCGCCTTTCACAACCACATCTGCCCAGCCGCGTTCAAAAGGCTCTTCCGGGAACAGTGTGGCGTGGATCCCACCGTAGACGACTGTGGCACCGCGGTCATGTGCGAGCCTGCCGACTTCATAGCCTCTTAAGGCATTCCCTGTATGCACGCTGATTCCAACGACATCTCCGGCATGAATGGTTGTGGGATCGAGCGGTTCCAAAGATTCATCGACCAAAATCGGATCGCCCATAAACGCCGGTGTTGCGGCAGCGAGAACAAACAGCCAACGCGGCGTAATGACCGCAGTTCCGAAAGAATTGTCGCTGGGATTAATCAGGTGTACAGCCATGGTGGGACGCCTCGTTTTAAGCTGGGCAGGTAGAGGGCAGCGGGGAAGACTTGATTTGCGGTTGTTTGCTGCGTTCATCCAACCTGGATGGAGCTTAAAGATGCGAACACGGTTTTATCGTGGCGTCCGGGGTCAATTTCCAGTTCAATTGATGTCACGTCTTTCAGATCGAAGAAATAGTCTTCGACCTCGCTGGTTGAGCCAGAGGGGCTGAACATCCACTGTTGACGGACCAATTCCTTTCTTGATGTCTTAGACGTTGCGAACAATGCACACTCTTGGGTGCGGCCTACTTGTTCTTCATGGAATTGGAGACGGATACGGCGAACTGATTGTGGGCTGTCAAAGCGAAGCCGTATCAGTTGTGGTCCTGGAACCGCGGCTCTCCATCCCTCCACTGTGCCCGTTCTTAGTGCCCGCTCAAAGGGATGCTGTGGGTCTTCGGATGAGAGTTCCGCAGTGGCAATCTCTTCCAAATCAAGCCAGGAGCCAGCCGCTGATAAGCCACTGCTGCTTCCAAAATCCGAGATTGTCGATTTCCGCATGGTGTGACCTCTGCGGTGAGATGAGACGTCCCGTGTCTTCGCCGTATGACAAAAGAATTTACCTACCCGATTGTTTTAAGTGATGGACTTTCTTCGAGAAGACCGCAGGAGAGGATCAGTTGATCAGAACACGACATCTCAGAATCGAGATGTGGGCGTCCGTTTTTTGAGGGCGATAGGAAACGGCCTCTTGCGAGGCCGTTTTCTTGTTCGTTTGATTGTCGCTACTTTGTCTCTTCTGTTTGCTTTTCTTCCTTGTCCTGCGCTTTCTTGGAGGGGCGCAGGAGGGGGAAGAGGATGACGTCGCGGATGGAGCGTGAGCCGGTGAGGAGCATGGTGAGGCGGTCGATGCCGATGCCTTCTCCGCCGGTGGGCGGAAGGCCGTAGCGGAGGGCTTTGACGTAGTCCTCGTCCATGTCGTTAGCTTCGTCGTCGCCTGCGTTCTTCTGGGCCATCTGGTCTTCGAAGCGTGCGAGCTGGTCTTCCGAGTCATTCAACTCGGAGAAGGCGTTGCCGATTTCGAAGCCGCCGATGTAGAACTCGAAACGTTCGGTCCATTCGGGTTCGTTTGGCTTTACCTTGCTGAGTGGTGAGACGGCTAGCGGGAAGTCGTAAATGATATGGGGCTGGATCAGGTGCTGCTCTGCCAGTAACTCAAACAAATCCGAAATCACCTTTCCTAGGCTGCCACCGTTCATTAGATTGGCGTGCCAGCCAAGAAATTCACCGCCTCTGAAATTGAATTCGGACCGCAGTTCCGGCTTGCTCCCTTCGGGATTGTTGGCTTGCCACCAGGCTATGGATGCTCTCTGAGCATTCAGCAGGAAGTTTGCAAATTTTGAGGAGTCTGCAAAATCCTCTTCAGACGGAGCCGAGCCAAAGCGATCATCCCACCATTTGATGATCGCTTCCTTCATCGAAAGACGTGTCCACTTGCCGAGGTCAATCTGAACCATTTCGCCTGCGCGTGGGCCCTTGGGGAGTGGGAAGTCGACTACGGTGGTGCCGTTCACTTCGTTGGCTACGAACGTGATGATCTCTTCTGTGAGGTTCATCAGGTCGTGGTAGTTGGCGTAGGCCTGGTAGAACTCCAGCATGGTGAATTCGGGGTTGTGCTGGGTGCTGATGCCTTCGTTGCGGAAGTTGCGATTGATCTCGTAGACGCGGTCCATGCCGCCTACGACGAGGCGCTTGAGGTAGAGCTCTGGCGCGATGCGTAGAAAGAGCTCCATGTCCAGCGTGTTGTGATGCGTGACGAAGGGGCGTGCTGCGGCGCCGCCTGCGACGGGCTGCATCATGGGCGTTTCCACTTCGATGTAGCCACGGCTGTCAAAGAAGGTGCGCAGGGCCTTTAGGATCTGGGCGCGTTTGACGAAGACTTCGCGCGCGGGGAGGCGCTTCATGGGTGCTGTTGCTGCGGCTATGGCTTCGGCGTTGTTGGAATCCCACGTCTCAGAATCGAGACGTGGGGCACCCGGCTCTGTGGTTTCGTCGGTGGTTACAGGTGGCTCGGCGGCGTCTTCACCGTTGTCCATGAAGAGATCGACGTAGCGCTGGCGGTAGCGCAGTTCAATGTCGGTGAGGCCGTGGAACTTGTCGGGGAGCGCGACCATTGCCTTTGAGAGGAAGGTCAGCGATTCGACGTGGACGGTGAGTTCGCCCGTGCGCGTGCGGAAGAGAAAGCCGGTGACGCCGATGTGGTCGCCCAGGTCGAGGAGTTTGTAGAGCTCAAAGGCCGGTTCGCCGACGTCGTCTTTGCGGACGTAGATCTGAATGCGTGCGCCGTTGTTCTGCAGCACCGCGAAGCCTGCCTTGCCCTGGCGGCGATGCGCCATGACGCGGCCGGCGATGGCGACGTGAGGCTTGTCGGCTTCGAGGAGTTCGCCGGTGGTGTCGGCGTAAGTGCCGATGATCTGCGGCGCGGTGTGGGTGAAGGCGAAGCTGTTGGGGTAGGTGGCTTCGAGCCGGGACAAGCCTGCTTGTGCGCCTAATTCGGCGATCTTGTCGAGTTTTTCCTGGCGCTCTTTGAACAAGCGCTCTTCAAAGTCGGATGCGAACAACAACGGTGAGCCTCTTTCTCTACGAGGCTCAGTATAAATTCGCGGGGCGGAATAGAGCGGGCCTTTGGCCCTTATGCGCTCTGTTGTGCTCTACCTGGGCCTTCGGCCCAGGCTAATATCTGGTCGCGCCTTTGGCGCTTATTGTTGTGGTGTGCATGTGTGGTTCTGGCTTTCCTGTCGCATATGCCGTGCGGGTTCTTGCTGCCATAGTTGGTGTGGCTTTCCTGTTGCGTTGCAGATTGGGATAGGAAAGCAGGTCCTTCGGCTTCGCTCAGGATGACGAACTTCGTTCGTAGGAGCTTCGCTGGTTTGGTGGCAAAAGTCTGGTGGTAAAAAGCGCGACGCACTCGTCGAGTGCGTCGGGATGCTTCGCTTTGATCAGGTGCTTCGTGCCGTTCTCGACGCTTCGCGTGTTCTTGGGCTCACGAAAACGTCGATCCGCCTGTCAAGGTTAAGTCGCTTTGCGCTGGAAGCTGGTCTTCTTGAATCCAGCGGAGGCGGACTTGCTGCCGCCGGTGCTGCCGTGGTTGAAGTTCTGCTTGCCTCCGCCGTTCTTCTGGGCTTCCAGCTTTTCGCGGAGTGCCTGCAGCTTCTGCGCCTTGGGGCCGAGGCCGGTGACGCGGGGTGCGGTGGGTTTTGGTGTGTCAGTACTCATGGGAAACATCGTATCGGCGCACGCTGCGGGGTGCAACGTGCGCCGCGTGGTTCTTTGGCGTTAGTACGCACCTTCGGCGCGGCGGAAGCCGCTGTTGTAGCCGCGGAGGTAGGCGTTGCGATACGTGTCGCGGTAGACGGGATAGGGGCCGAGGCGTCCGTCGTAGCCGGGTGTGGTGGCGTAACGGCGGTCGTATTGCGGGCGGTAGGCGGCGCGTTGGACGAGGTCGCGGGCGCCGTCGTGCTGGCCGTCGCGGAAGCCGTTTTGCTCTGCGACCTGAACGATGGGGCTGGGGCCGTAGGCGGGTGGCGGCGGCGGGGCGACTGCGACGTAACGTGGCTGGCTGGCGCAGCCGGTGAGCGCAACAATTGCCGCGAGGGCGAGGGAAGCAGTGGTGGCAGTGCGGGCGAGTGGCATGCGGAACGCTCCTTTGCGTCACTCGGTTAGGACACAAAGATTACAGAAGGTTGTGAGCAACTTTGCGGGTTGTGCGGTGTAGCGCGGCGGCGTGATGTAATGGAGGTCGCGATGAGCGGAGACAGCAACATTCCGGGCAAACCGAAGGGCGCACTTGGCGATCTGGTAAAGGCTGAGACGATGATCCAGCTTGCGATTGCGCTGCCAATTGGCTGCGTGGTGGGCTGGTTGCTGGGGTCGCTGGTGGACCATCACTATGGCACGCGGTATGGCGGCGTGATCGGGATTGTGATTGGGGCGATTGGCGGGTTCATCAAGATTTTCCAGACCGCGCAGAAGTATATGAAGGACAACAATTAAGTGGAACCAACAGAGATTCCCGCGGGCTTTACGGACGCGGATGCACGCGCGGTGATTGCGCGGAGTGTGAAGATTGTGGCCGTGCTGGCGGTCATTGGAGTGGTGCCGGCGTGGATTAAGGGCGGTTGGCGGTCGGCGTTATTGTTGCTGATTGGCGCGGTGATTGCGGGAAGTGGCCTGTGGGAGTGGCGGCGTCTGATGGCCGCGTTGACGGCACGAATGGAGCCGCTGCCGGGTGAGCACATTGTGGGTGCACGGAGGCCTTCGATCGGGTTCGCGCTGGTGGGTTTCTTTCTCCGTTTATTCGTCGTAATTGCGGTTCTATATGTTAGCCTTAAGTATCTGAATGGCTCCGCGCTGGCGCTGGCGGCGGGTCTTGCGATGGGTGTAATTGCACTGACAATCGAAGGCTTGCGGCTGTTGCGCAGCGGTACGATTTAAGGGATTTCAGACAACGTTTCAAAGGCCCAGGCCGACAAGAAAGAATCATGCCGGAACAGCTCGTTTTCACTCGATTTTTGAATGCGCATTTCGCCGGTCCGGTGGATGCGCTGTTGCGTGCGGTGCACGTGAAGGTGGTCTACCCCGAGGCCCCGATTTCAAACGCAGTTGCGATGGAAATCATCGTTGGACTGCTGCTGATTGCATACTTTGTGGCGGTGCGGGCCAGCCTGAGCGTGGATAAGCCGAATGGCATTGCGCACTCGGCTGAGATGGTGCACGAGTTTGTCTCAGGACAGGCTGAGAGCATTGTGGGCCACGGCTACGAAAAGTTTGTTGGCTACCTGTCTGTGCTGCTGCTGTTCATCCTGGTGATGAACCTGCTGGGACTGATCCCGGGGCTGATGTCGCCGACGGCGAACCCGGTGGTGCCACTTGGCATTGCACTGGTGACGTTCCTGTACTACCACTACCACGGCATCCGTTCGAACGGCGCTGGTTACATCAAGCAGTTCCTTGGACCTGTATGGTGGCTGGCTCCGCTGATGTTCATCATCGAAATCGTTTCGCACTGCGCACGTGTTCTGTCGCTGACGGTTCGTCTTTACGCGAACATGTTCGCGGGTGACCTGGTGACGCTGGCGTTCTTCTCGCTGGTGCCGATCGGTGTGCCGCTGGTGTTCCTGGGACTTCACCTTGGCGTGTCGATCATTCAGGCCTATGTGTTCATGCTGCTGTCGACGATTTACCTGAGCCTGGCTGTCAGCCACGAGCATTGATCCGCTAACGCGGATCACTCTGGGCTAAAGCCCAGAGCTACCGTGAAGTGGAAGCACGAAGTTTCTAAGTTTGACGTCGATGGAGCAGTCTCCGCTATCGATGGGTTTCATCCGAATCAGCGTGAGGGGGTCAGCACGGTGAACCTCAACCACCCACTGATTCGGCACTTTGGAGACATTGGAGTACGACCATGAAGGTTATGAAGTATGTATTTATGACGCTGGCCATGTTGCTGATCGCATCTCCTGTGTTCGCGCAGACGGGTGCTGATGCATCGTCGAAGGGCCTGTATTACATCGCTGCCGGTCTGGGCATGGCTCTGGCTGCTGGCCTCTGCGGCCTGGCTCAGGGCAAGGCAACCGCTTCGGCTGCTGAAGCTCTGGCTCGCAACCCCGGTGCACGTCCTGGCATCTTCACGTTCCTCATCCTCGGCCTGGCCTTCATCGAATCGCTGGCTCTGTTCACGTTCGTGATCATCTTCCTCAAGGTTGCGTAAGCAATCTGCCGCGATCGCGGTTTCAGAAAGGCCCTCGCTTCGGCGAGGGCCTTTCTATTTGGTATGAGCATTTCTGATACGCCGATGTTCGATTGTGGACGGTGATTCCGGAACCGGACAGAATACGTTGCTTCTTGCAGTCCGATAAGGGGTGTTAATTCAGATGATTGTGTGAATCCATGCATGGTATTGGGCTTGCATGGATAGTTCCTGACACTAATTCAAAGCTGGAGTGAGATCGATGACGGGACTTGCGGAAGATGTGCGGTACGGAATCAGGCGGCTGCGGCGGTCGCCGGGATTTGCGACGACAGCACTGCTGACGCTGGCGCTGGGTATTGGCGCAACGACCGCTATCTTCACGCTGATCTACCAGGTAATTCTGCGGTCCATGCCGGTGGAGCATCCCGAACAGCTTTACAAGGTGGGCAAAGAGATTGAGTGCTGCGTCGACAGCGGACTGCAGGGTGATTGGAGAATGTTCTCCTACGACCTGTATCGCACGTTGCTGGACAACGTACCGGGTGCTCAGCAGATGGCAGCGGTGCAGGCGGGCACGCTGACGACATCAGCCCATCGTGAGAATGAGACAGCATCGCAACCGTTGAATCTGCGTATGGTCTCGGGCAATTACTTTGAGGTGTTGGGCGTGACGCCTGCCATGGGCAGGTTGTTACGACCCGAGGATGACCGTGAGAGCGCTGCGCCCGTGGCGGTGTTGAGCTATCCGATATGGCAGACAAAGTTTCATGGCGATCCGAGCTTGATCGGGCAGACGGTCATTATGACTGGGCATGCGGTGACGGTTGTGGGAGTGACGGCGCAAGGTTTCCTGGGTGATAGGAACGCTGCCGATCCAGCGGGCGTATGGTTGCCGCTGGCGCAGGAGCCGCTGTTCTCCACGCGCGGTTTGTACAAGCAGCCGAGCTCGCACTGGCTGGATCTGCTGGTTCGGATCCCGGACGCGAGCAAGGTTCCGGCGATTCAGAATGGTCTGCACGGAACACTGGTGCAGTGGCTGCTGGCCAATCGTGATTCCAAATCGCAAACGACGGTAGAGGAGATCAAAAAGCAGACGACGGAGCTTGCAAGCGCCAGCGGCGGTATTAACGATTTGCGCGATCAGTATGAGAAAAGCCTGACGATGCTGCAGTTGATTGCCGGCTTTGTTCTGTTAATTGCGTGCGCCAATCTGGCGAACCTGATGCTGGTACGTGGTGTGGCTCGCAGACAAGAGTTGAGTGTGCGGTCGGCATTGGGAGCGAGCCGGAACCGGCTCATCCGCGAGATGTTGGTGGAGTCCCTGCTCCTGGCAATTGCTGGTGGCGTGTTGGGGCTGCTCGTAGCCAACCTGGGCGTGAAGGGGATTCTGGCGCTGGCCATGCACGGCGCGAAGATTGTTCCGCTGAGCACTTCGCCTTCACTGCCTGTACTGGGATTTGCGCTACTTCTTTCGACGGTGACGGGTGTGCTGTTTGGGATTGCACCGGCCATGATTGCTTCGCGCACGAATCCAGCAGAAGCGCTGCGTGGAGCAAATCGTGCAACGGGCCACAGTAGCGGCATGCAGAAGACGCTGGTTGTGTTGCAGGCGGCACTCTCTGTGGCGTTGTTAAGTACGGCTGCGTTGCTGATCTTCAGTCTGAATCGACTCGAACACCAGAACTTTCGCTTTGAGACCAAGGGACGCGTGCTGGCGTTCATCGATTTGGAAGCAGCGGGATACAAATACTCGCAACTGGATGGCCTGTACAAGCAGATGGACCAGGCGTTTGCGGCAACGCCAAGCCTGCACGACGTGGCGTATGCGACGTACACACCGATGTCATTCAATAACTGGGGCACCGGTGTTGCGATTGAAGGTGCAAGCAAGAATAGCGATGAAAATGTGAGCTACACGTCTGTGACCCCGAACTTCTTTGATGCAGTGGGTACGCGGCTTTTGATGGGGCGCAAGCTTACGGATCATGACACTGCTGCGAGTACGCATGTGGCTGTGGTGAACCAACAGTTTGTGAAGAAGGTGTTGAATGGCAAGCAACCGATAGGCATGCGTTTTGGCCCAGATATGCGCATGTCCAGCGAGTTCCAGATTGTGGGTGTGGTGGAGGATACAAAGTACGGCGATCCGTCTGCAGAGATGCGGCCGATGTTCTTTACTCCGATAGCGCAGGCCACTGATTACAGCCATATCGATGCTCCGGCTGAGGTGATTGAGAGGGCGACTAAGTCTGAACAGTACAAGCACTATGCCAACAATGTGGTGGCTCGCTACGACGGCGATGCTGCCGCGGCCACGGCGACGATGCGACGTGTACTGAACCAGGTGGGACCGCAGATTCCGATACTGCAGTTGACGACCTACGACGAGCAGGTGAGCGAGTACTTCACGCAGGATCGGCTGGTGGTGCGATTGACGACGATCTTTGGCGTGCTGGCTCTCTTGTTGGCTTCGATTGGGCTGTATGGCGTGACTGCATATGGTGTGGAGCGCCGGATTCCTGAGATTGGAGTGCGGATGGCGCTTGGTGCAGATCGCGGTAGTGTGGTCCGGTTGATTCTGCGTGGCGCTGCGATTCAGACAGCGATTGGCGTGGGCATTGGTATCCCTCTGGCTCTGCTTGCAGGCAAGCTGCTGCAGTCGCAGCTGTATGAAGTGAAGGGCGTGAATGTGCCGTCGCTGCTGGTCGCGTGCGGTGTGATGGTGCTAAGCGCGATTGTGGCGAGTGCAGTTCCTGCAGGTAAAGCTGCAAATGTAGAACCCATGCAGGCACTGCGAATGGAATAAGTGTTTGCGTGCATGATTCAAAAGGCTCCCACTGTTGTCAGGAGCCTTTTGTCATTACTTACTTTTGCGCGGTACGTGGTGATGAGCGCGGTAGACGTAATGCCCGATGAGCCAACCTACGCTGGAGCCGATCAGAACGTCAGACGGGAAATGTTCCTGGCCAAGGACGCGGGTGAGGCTGACACCGGTTGCTGCGGTATAGACACCGAGCTGAGCCCAGGGATTGTGATATTCGCCTGCGATAACTGCGGCGGAAGACCATGCGATGACACTGTGGCCGGAGATGAAAGAGGAACCCAGCCTGGAGGGAGCGGAGAAGAAGTTTCCATTTGCGTTGTCGATGTTGGGGCGTTCGCGGGAGGTGATGACTTTGACGAGTTCACCTACGGCATACGCCTCCGTTATAGCCTGGGAGCCGAGAATGCCTGTTTCGCGGGAACGCTCATCTCCCTTGATCTTGCCCCATGCGTACATGCCAACAGGTGTGGCGATGGAGGTGTACAGAAGGCCATCAGAGACGTTGACTGCGGTTTGATTGAGGCTAGGGTTGCGGCTCACCACATCGCGCATGGTGTGTGTGTCTGTGGCAAAGGCTGCACCTGAGGCGCCGGCGAGCGGGAGTAACCACGTTAGATCGCGCGTGCGAATGTATGCGGGAGACGTGAAGATGTGCACGGCGTCGGACGCCATGCTGCTGGGGAGACCGAGAAGTGTGACCTGGGGGTGTGGTTGGTCTTCCAAGGGGATGTGCTCGGACGCTTGCGTTTGCTGCGACTGTGCGGACGGTGCATCGGGCAATATATCGCTGGCCTGTCCATGAGCCTGGGCCGAAAAAGTCAGGAGCAGCGCCAGTGACAGGTAAGAGGGAACGAGCTCCTTTTGACGGAAGGAAGGGGGGATGAAGGCTTTTGCAATCACGCATTCAGATTGCAGAAAAGAAGCTTAATCCTTGCTGAATACGGCAGATACGGTTGGTGCAAACGATTTGGTCATTGTTGAGAAGCATAGATGAAAGAAACAGTGGCGGAAAATGGCGTAGTGCCAAGTGGCGTGATTTTGCGTAGCAACACTCGAACAGGAGAGTGACGGATGGCTGCTTTTGCGGAAGATGTGCGTTACGGAATCAGGAGATTGCGGCGCTCACCGGGGTTTGCAGCGACTGCGTTGCTTACGTTGGCTTTGGGTATTGGTGCGACGACAGCCATCTTCACACTGATCTATCAGGTCATCCTTCGTTCCATGCCGGTGGAGCACCCGGAACAGATTTACAAGGTGGGCAAGGAGATTGAGTGCTGCGTGGATGGCGGCCTTCAGGATGACTGGCGCATCTTCTCCACCGATTTGTATCGCACCTTCCGAGATCATGTGCCGAACGCGCAGGATATGGCGGCGGTGCAGGCTGGATCGACGACTGTGTCTGCGCATCGTGCGAATGAGACGGCTACACAGCCGTTGGAAGTCCGCATGGTTTCCGGGAATTATTTCGATGTGTTGCGTGTGCATCCGTATGCCGGACGGCTGATCCATCCGGATGATGATCATGAAGGCGCTGCGCCGGTTACGGTGTTGAGCTATCCGGTGTGGCAAACGAAGTTTCATGGAGATCCCAGTATTGTTGGGCAGACGCTGATTCTGACCGGGCACCCGATCACCGTGGTTGGCATTACCGCGGAGGGATTCATTGGGGATCGCAACTCTGCTGATCCGGTGGGTGTATGGATTCCTGTGGCGCAGGAGCCAGTCTTTTCTGTTCGAACACTTTCGAAGCAGCCAACTTCGCATTGGATGGATCTGCTGGTGAGGGTTCCGGATGCTGCGAAGGTGCCGCAGATTCAGAATGCGATGCGGGGGACGCTGGTGCAGTGGTTGTTGGCGAATCGCGATCCGCAGTCGCGCGATACGGTAGAACAGATTCGTAAGCAGACCACGGAGCTGGCACCTGCGAGCGGTGGTATTAACGATCTGCGCAGTGACTATGAGAAGAGCCTGACGATGCTGCAGATGATTGCGGGCTTTGTTTTGCTGATTGCCTGCGCGAATCTGGCGAACCTGATGTTGGTACGCGGTGTGGCGCGACGGCAGGAGTTGAGCGTGCGGTCGGCGTTGGGAGCGAGTCGGAGTCGGCTGATTCGCGAGATGCTGGTGGAGTCTGTGTTGCTTGCCGTAACGGGCGGTGCGCTGGGACTGTTGGTGGCGTATGTGGGCGTAAGAGGCATTCTGGCGCTAGCGATGCGTGGCGCGGAGATTGTTCCGGTGAGTGCTTCGCCTTCGCTGCCGGTGCTGGGATTTGCATTGGTGCTGTCGACCGTGACGGGGGTGCTGTTTGGGATTGCGCCCGCGCTGATTGCTTCACGCACGAATCCTGCGGAGGCATTGCGTGGTGCGAATCGGGCTACGGGGCACAGCGGTGGCATGCAAAAGACGCTGGTGGTGTTGCAGGCGGCGTTGTCTGTGGCTTTGTTGAGTACGGCTGGCCTGCTGATCATGAGTTTGAACAAGCTGGAGTCGCAGAACTTCCGCTTTGAAACGAAGGGCCGAGTGATTGCCTTCATTGATCTGGCGGCGGCGGGGTACAAGTACGAACAGCTTGATGGTTTGTATCGACAGGTGGACCAGGCGTTTGCAGGGCTACCTGGCTTGCACGATGTTTCTTATGCAACGTACGGGCCTATGGCGTTCAACAACTGGGGTACGAATATTGCCTTGGAAGGCGGCAATCCCGACGACAAGTTGAATGTGAGCTATACGTCTGTGAGTCCGCACTTCTTTGATGCGGTGGGCCAAAAGCTGATGCTGGGCCGGACGTTTACGGAACATGATTCTGCGACCAGCACGCATGTGGCTGTTGTGAACCAACAGTTTGTGAAGAAGATTTTGAAGGGTGGGTATCCGCTTGGAAAGCGGTTTGGTGAAGACCGCAGGATGACGGGTGAGTTCCAGATTGTGGGCGTGGTGGATGACTCGAAGTACGGGAATCCTTCGCGGGAGACTCGGCCGATGTTCTTCACGCCGATGAGTCAGACATCGGACTATAGCAATGTGAATGCACCGGCGGCGGTACTGGAGCAGGCGGTGAAGGGCGAGCAGTACAAACACTTTGCGTCAAACCTGATTGCGCGGTATGACGGCGATCCTTCGATTGCGACGGCGACAATTCGGCGGATTCTGAACCAGATCAATCCGGATATTGCGGTGACGCGGTTGACGACATATGACGACCAGGTAAGCAACTACTTCACGCAGCAGAAGCTGATGGTGCGGTTGACTACGATCTTTGGCACGCTGGCGTTGTTGCTGGCTTCGATTGGGCTGTATGGCGTGACGGCGTATGGTGTGGAGCGTCGGATTCCGGAGATTGGCGTACGGATGGCGTTGGGTGCGGATCGCAGCAACGTGGTTCGGCTGATTCTGCGCGGTGCAGCGATTCAGACAGTGATTGGTGTTGCCGTGGGTATTCCGCTGGCGTTGCTGGCGGGGCACTTTCTGCAATCGCAGTTGTATGAAGTGAAGGGCATCCACGTGTGGGCATTGTTGGCGGCTTGCGGCGTGATGATCATGAGTGCGTTGGTGGCGAGTGCCGTGCCGGCTGCGAAGGCGGCGAATGTGGAGCCGATGACGGCGCTGCGGATGGAGTAAGAGGCTGGTGTCCGTCGACTCTGCTCAGGATTACGGTCTTTCAACCGTATGAGCTTCGTTGTTGCGAAGCTGGTTTGGGTTCTCTGGCTGAAGCTTCAGGCTGTAGTGGCATGATGAGGGTTCGTCGGGATTCTTCGCTCTGCTCAGAATGACCAGCCGAAGAACGATCTCCTCAGAACAACGCTCTCGATGAACATAGAAAAAAGGGTGCGATTGCACCCCCTTTTCTGAGTTAGGAGGAACCGATCAGCGCAGAGCGGCTGGGTCGTTCACGGTGTTCTGTGTTGCGTCGCCTGCGGGTGCTGTTGCGATGGCTGCGGTGCGTGCCGTGGCGACGAAGCGGCCGGGCCATACTCCGAGAACAAGGGTTGCGATGACGGCAGCAGCCAGGGCGATGTAGCCGGGGAAGCGGCGACCGTCTTCCTGCGTGAACAGCGTCTCCGGGCGGTCTGCGGAGGTGAAGCTGCCGGAGGTGGGTTCGTTGGGCTGCGGCGTGCTGTACAGGCGGATGATCAGGCGCAGGTAGTAGTAGCAAGCGACGCCGGAGTTCGCCAGGCCGATGATAGCCAGCTTCACGTGACCCGCATGCAATACGCCGGTGAAGACATAGAACTTGGCGAAGAAGCCGCCGGTGAAGGGAATGCCGATCATGGACAGCAGGAAGAAGCTGAGTGCCGCGCCGAGAACGGGGTGACGGAGCGCCATGCCGGTGTAGTCTTCGCCGGTGCGGACGGTTTCCTTGTAGCCGGAGATGAGTGTGATGACGGTGAAGGCACCAACGTTCATCGCGGCGTAAGCAGCGGAGTACAACGCGGCTGCTGCAATGCCATCCGTGGGCAGCGCAGTGAATGCGCAGATGAGGTATCCGGCGTGCGCGATGGAGGAGTACGCCAGCATGCGCTTGACGTCACGCTGGAGCAACGCACCGAGATTGCCGATGCACATGGACAGCGTTGCGATGACGGCCATGAGGATGGCCCAGCGCGGCTGGAGAATCGCGTAACCCGAGAAGAGGATGCGGAG
Source organism: Terriglobus sp. ADX1 (assembly GCF_036877645.1). Classification (NCBI taxonomy): domain Bacteria; kingdom Pseudomonadati; phylum Acidobacteriota; class Terriglobia; order Terriglobales; family Acidobacteriaceae; genus Terriglobus; species Terriglobus sp. ADX1. Next base: position 56,587 of record NZ_JAEDXV010000009.1, on the reverse strand, counting down.
CAGAACGGCGAACGCTGCGGCCTTGGGCGCGGTGGACATCATGCCAACAACCGGCGGCGGTGCTCCCTGATAGACGTCCGGTGTCCAGACGTGGAAGGGAGCTGCGGAGACCTTGAAGCCGATGCCGATGATGATCATGGCGACGGCGACGATGGCCAGGACCGGCGTGTTGGTGGTGGTGATGACCTTGGCGACGACGTTCAGGTTCGTGGAGCCAGTAGCGCCGAACGTGAGTGCGATGCCGTAGAGGAAGAAGGCTGTGGCGAAGGAGCCAAGCAGGAAGTACTTCAGCGAGCTTTCCGTCGCGGTGGCTTCTGTCTTGCGGTAGCCCGCCATGATGTAGGTGGAGATGGACGAGATTTCAAGTCCGATGAAGACCATGAGCAGCTCCGTGGAGCAGCACATGAGCATCATGCCTACGGCGGCGAAGCAGGAGAGTGCGTAGTATTCGCCTGCATGGCTGTTGTTGCCGTCAAGAAAGTCCAGCGAGGACAGCAGTGAGACGAAGACCACGAGGCAGATGACGACCTGGAAGAAGACGGAGTAGGCGTCGACGCGGATGGAGTCGCTGAAGGCATTCATGATGCCCAGATGGAGCTGCCAGAGCGTGAGGCCGGTGGTGATGAGTGTGCCGAGGACGGCGAACCAGCCGAGGGAACGGCGGGACTTGCCAGCAGGCAGCATCGGCTCTGCCAGCATGATGATCACGCCGAAGAGGGTGAGGACATACTCCGGCAGAAGGGCCAGAACGTTGTTGGAGAGCGATTCGAGCATCTTAGCGTGCGTCTCCTGTGCGAATGGCCGAAGCTACGGCAGTGGTGTTGGCAGGTAGGCTCTGCGAGTACGTCTCGGCTTCTACTTTGCGGATGGAATCCGCAGGTGCAGGCGTGTAGCCGGAGTAGTAGACACCGAGCGAATCGAGCGAACGTGTGAAGGTGGGCGAAGAGAGGCCCATGAAGAGGAACAAGGCAACCAGCGGCCACAGGGCGAGGTGTTCACGCGGCGTGATGTCCCATCCGGGCTTCTCAGCGGAGGTAGCTCCGAGGTTTGCGTAGAAGACGCGCTGGATCATCGTAAGCAGGTACGCCGCAGCGAAGATGACGCCGGTGGTGGCGATGGTCGTCCATAGCCACGGGTGCGAGGTCAGCGTGTTGCCAGCAGTGCCGGAGAGGATGAGGAATTCGCCGACGAAGCTGTTCAGCATGGGCAGGCCGACGTTTGACAGCGCCGTGACAACGAACAGTGTGACCATCCACGGCAGCTTGCCAGCGATGCCGCCGAGTTCACGCATGTCGTAGGTGCCGTAGCGTTCGTAGAGGAAGCCCATCAGCAGGAAGAGGGCGCCTCCGGAGATGCCGTGGTTCAGGATCTGGTACATGCCGCCGTCGAGGCCGTTCACCGTGAAGGTGAAGATGCCCAGCGTGATGAAGGACAGATGGCCCAGGGTTGAGAAAGCGGCGAGGCGCTTGAGGTCGTCCTGGATGAGAGCAACGCAGGCGCCGTAGACGATGCCGATGGCACCGAGCGCGATCATCAGCGGAGCGATGCGGTGCGACTGTTCCGGGAAGATGCCAAAGGAGAAGCGCAGTACGGAGTAGAGGCCGATCTTGCCGGCGAGGATCATAACGGCGGCGGTCGGTGCTTCGCTGATGGCGTCCGACAGCCAGCCGTGCAGCGGGAAGACCGGAATCTTTACGGCGAAGGCGACCAGGAAGGCGAGGGAAGCCAGCCAGAGGCCAGCGGACGTGCCATGGATGCCGTGGTTTGCTGCAAGCGTGAGGAGATGCGGAATCTGGAAGGTGCCGGTCTTGGCATAGAGCCAGATGACGCCCACGAGAAGGATTGCCGAGGGGATGAAGTTGTAGAGGAAGTACTTCATCGCGGCCTTCTGGCGATTGTTGCTGCGGCCGTAGATGGCGATTAGCAGCGTCATGGGGACCAGGGCCAGTTCAAAGAATGCATAGAACAGGAAGAGGTCGAGCGACATGAAGACGCCGAAGATGGCGACCTGCTGCAGCAGGAACAGCGAGTAAAAGAGCTTCTGGCGGTGGGCGATCGTGCGCCACGAAGCGAGTACGCCGAGGGGTGCAAGAAGGCCGCTGAGGACGACGAGCCACATGGAGAGGCCGTCGACGCCGACGTGGTAATGGATGATCGGCGAAGGAATCCAGATGCGATCGAACTCGAAGGCGAAGTTCAGAACGCGGCTGCCCGGCGTGATCACCGTCTGCGCCTGATGGAAGTTAACGGGCAGATGCAGGGTGAAAACGAAGGTGAGCAGCGTGATGATGAGTGCTACCCACTGGTGCGATTTACCGCGCTGCGGCAGAAGCGCAAGGATTGCGACTCCGGCCAGCGGCGTGAGGAGAATCAGCGTCAGGATGAGGTCGTTTATTGTCATAGGTCCTCGCGCGTCTCCTTACTTGAGGTGCAACGCCGCTTTGGTGGCGTGCTCGGTCAATGCGGTGTAGGTCATCAGCAGGATGACGGCTGCGGCTCCGGCAGCGAGCCATCCAGCGTAAGAACGGATGTTGCCGGACTGCATGCGGCGTGTGCCGTTGCCAGCCTGGCGTGTGAGGAATGCTGCGAGTGCTCCACTGCCGCTCACCAGGCCGCCGTCCACCAGAGCGCCGAGGATGAGGCGCGAGAAGACGAGGATGGGTGTGACGATGACGTAGTGGTAGATCTCGTCCACGTAGTACTTGTTGGATGCCAGCGTGTAGAGCGGGTTGTTGGTGGCCTTGGCGCCGAGCGTGCCGGGCTTCTTGTAGTAGAAGACGTACGCAGCGAGGAAACCAACGAGTGCGGTCAGCAGGGAGACAGCGGCGAGGCCGAGTTCCATACCGCGTGATGCGGTTTCTTCTGCGGCAGCGTGTGCGCCTTCCACTGCAGGAGCGAAGACCGGAGCGAGGAAGGCACCGATTTCGTCATGGCCGTGTTGTGCTGCCGGAACGCCAACCCATCCACCGATGATTGAGAGCACAGCGAGGATGGCGAGCGGTCCGAGCATGACCCAGGGCGATTCGTGTACCCCGTGGTGGCCGTGTCCGGTCTGGCTATCGTCGTGCTCGTTTTCATTTGAGTGAGAAGCATGACCGTGAGCGTCGCCGAGGTTGTGCTCGTCAAAGCGCTCTGCTCCGAAGAAGGTCTTGAACCAGAGACGGAACATGTAGAACGAGGTAAGGCCTGCGGTGATGAGGCCGACGGCCCATAGCAGGTAGTGCAGCGGGTTCTCCGTGTGGGAGAAGGTCTGCCAGAGGATCTCGTCCTTGGAGAAGAAGCCAGCGAAGGGCCAGATGCCTGCGATGGCGATAACGCCCATCGTCATGGTCCAGAAGGTGACGGGGATGCGCTTGCGCAGACCGCCCATGACGCGCATGTCCTGCTCGCCGGAGAGGGCGTGGATGACCGAACCCGCAGCGAGGAAGAGCAGCGCCTTGAAGAAGGCGTGCGTCATCAGGTGGAAGACTGCTGCGCCATACGCCGCTACGCCGCAGCCGAGGAACATGTAGCCAAGCTGCGAGATGGTGGAGTAAGCGAGGACACGCTTGATGTCGTGCTGAACTGCACCGATCGTTGCGGCGAAGAGTGCCGTTGCTGCGCCGATGATGGCGACTACACCGAGTGCGAAGGGCGAACGGTCAAACAACACGTGCGAGCGAGCTACGAGGTAAACGCCTGCGGTGACCATGGTTGCGGCGTGGATCAGAGCGGAGACCGGTGTAGGGCCTTCCATCGCGTCCGGTAGCCAGACGTACAGAGGAATCTGTGCGGACTTACCGGCGGCACCGACGAGCAACAGCAGCGCGATTGCGGTGAGGAAGCCACCGTGCAGTTCGGGGTGGTGCTGGATTGCGGCGAAGACCTGCGTGAAGCTCAGCGTACCGAAGTGGTTGATGAGCAGAAACATTGCAAGGAGGAAGCCGAAATCGCCAACGCGGTTGACGACGAACGCCTTACGTCCTGCGTTGTTGGCAGAGGGCTTCTTCCAGTAGAAGCCGATCAGCAGATAGGAAGCGAGACCCACGCCCTCCCATCCCACAAAGAGGAGCAGGAAGCTTTCTGCCAGAACCAGCGTCAGCATGAAGAACATGAAGAGGTTCAGGTAAGCGAAGAAGCGCCAGTAACCCTCGTCGTCTGCCATGTAGCCGGTGGAGTAGATGTGGATGAGGAAGCCGACGCAGGTGATAACGCCGAGCATGATGAGCGTGAGGTGGTCGACCGTGAGGGCGAAGCGCACGCTGAATGCGGCGGTCTCAATCCAGGGACGCGAGGCAGCGGTGATCTGGAGTACGTCATGCGAGCGCATGAAGAACCAGAGCCACGCCCACAGCAGAGCCGGGATGGCGGTGAATAAAAGAGCGATGGCTGCGACGCCGGCTTTGGGGAGCTTACGGCCAATGGTGCCGTTCAGCAGGAAGCCGGTGAAGGGAAGCAGCGGGAATAGCCAGAGCAGATGTGCGGGCATCGGTATGTATCTCGTCTCCGCTTAGTTCTTGAGCAGGTTGATGCGGTCCACGTCCAGCGTCTGGCGCGTACGGAAGATAGCGATGATGATGGCAAGACCCACGGCAGCTTCGGCGGCGGCAACCACCATGACGAAGAAGACGAAAATCTGTCCGTGCACGGCGTGATGCACGTGCGAGAACGCAACGAACGTCAGGTTCACGGCGTTGAGCATAAGCTCAATCGACATGAAGACGGTGATGATGTTGCGCTTGATGAGGAACGAAGCAATGCCGATGGTGAAGAGCACCGCGGCAAGAACCAGATAGGCGTAGATGGGCACCATGTGTTTAGTGCTCCTTCCGTGCGAGAACCACAGCGCCAAGAATGGCGACGAGGATGAGGATCGATGTGACTTCGAAGGGTAGCAACAGGTCAGTGAACAGCGTCTTGCTGATCTCAACCATGTTGTTCAAGCCGTTGTTCAGATGGCCACCAAGATTGACGGAACCCAGGATGGCCTTCTCATGAAAGAAGGTGTAGCCGAGGAGCGCGACAACGCCGATGGCTCCGGGGATACCCGCGAAGTAGGCGGCTTTGGAGCCGTGCGTTCGGTCTTCTTCACCTGCGTTGAGCAGCATGATGACGAAGGTGAACAGCACCATGATGGCGCCGGAGTAGACGATGACCTGAGCGGCCGCAAGGAACTCAGCACCCAGCGTCCAGTAGATGACGGCGAGCGACATCATGACGACGATGAGCGAGAGCGCGGAGTTGATGGGGTGACGCTGAAACAGAAAGTTCAGCGCACCGGCCACACAGAGCACCGCAAAGATGATGAAAAGCGCGAGTTGCATCGTTCCGGCAAGTCCTTCGATCTGTTGCAAGAAGCGGTTAAAAGGCTGTTTGCTGGGGTATCGGTTCCGTGTTGATTGTAACCGAGGCCCTGCAGCGGATTTACCCCTTGAAGGCCAGCACCAGTGCTGTACCTACGATGTTGAGCATGGAGAGCGGCAGCAGCCACTTCCAACCGAAGCTCATGAGCTGGTCATAACGGAAGCGTGGCAGCGTGGAGCGCACCCAGATGTAGAGGAACAGGAAGCAGAAGACTTTGAAGACGAACCAGAGCACCGGGAAGATGTGCATGAGGATCGGTCCACCGAAGTTATCCGGCAGGAAATGGCCGAGCGGGGAGGATGCGCCGCCGAAGAAGAGCAGCGTGGCCACGCAGGACACCGTGATCATATTCGCGTATTCCGCCATGAAGAACATGGCGAACTTCATGGACGAATACTCGGTGTGGTATCCGGCGACGAGTTCCGATTCGGCTTCCGGAAGATCGAACGGTGCACGGTTGGTTTCCGCGTAAGCCGCCATCAGGTACACGAAGAAGCCGAGAAGCTGCGGCCAGATGTTCCAACTGAGAAAACCGTGGGTGGCCTGGGTATCGACGATGTCGCGTAGGCGGAGCGAGCCGGAGCGCATGACCACGCCTACGAGCGAGAGGCCGAGCGCGAGTTCGTAGCTGATGACCTGGGCAGACGCACGCAGTGAGCCGAGCAGCGAGTACTTGTTGTTCGACGACCAGCCGGAGAGCGCAATGCCGTAGACGCCGATGGAGGTGATGCCGAGGATCACCAGAAGGCCGATGTTGATGTCGGAGATCTGGAAGAGGTCGACGCCGTGGTACTCGAACACGTTGCCGAAGGGAACGACAGCAATGGAGACCAGCGCGCAGGAAAGCGCGATGAGCGGAGCGAGCACAAACAGCGGGCGCTCCACTGCAAAGGGCATCAGGTCTTCCTTGAGGAAGAGCTTGATACCGTCCGCCAGCGGCTGGAAGAGGCCGAATGGGCCGACGCGGCTGGGTCCCCAGCGATTCTGGATGAGGCCGATCACCTTACGCTCAAGTAGCACCGTGTACGCCACGGAGGTGAGCGTGATGACCAGAACCACCACAATCTTGAGGATCGTGAGCAGGATGAAGATTTGCGTGTCAGTCAGATGCATCGCGGCTGTCTCAGGTCCTTATCAGTCAGCCGGGATGCCGGCGGGTTCTACTGCGTACTTGTCGGCCAGTTCGGTCAGCTTGGGCGAGTAGCGGCCCAGGGTGCCGGAGGTGAAGAGCGTGTCGTCGGCGGGAAGGACGAGGTCGCGGCGTGCCGGTGCGATCTGGATGAGATCTGCCGGAGCGGCTGGCGACAGGTGCTGGTCGTTGCCGCTGAGAAGCTGCAGACGGAGCAGGTCGTAGCCCGGAACGAGGCGCTGAATCTCGTCGAGCACCGCGAAGGGATCGAACGGCGACAGCTTCGGCTCAAGGTTGTTGCTGGTGAGCCATACGGCGTGACGGTCGGCCTCGCCAGCCTGTGCACCGCGCGTCTGGCCCAGGTCAGCGCGGAGTCCAGAAGACTTCTTGCCGAAGGGAACGAGTTCTCGAATGTTGGCGCCCATCGCGTCAGCAACGCGGACGATCAGTTCCAGGTCGGTGCGGACACCGGCGCGGTCACTGGCCTTCTGTACGAGTTGCAGATCACCGTAGCTGTTGGTTACGGAACCGGACTTCTCGTAAAGGTTGGCGCAGGGCAGGATGACGTCTGCCAGCTTTGCCGTTTCCGTAAAGAACATCTCGTGGACAACTGTGAAGGTGTTCGCAAGATAGGACTCTTCGATGGAATAACGGCTGACCGGGTTTGCATTGACGATGTACAGCGCGCCGAGATTGCCCGCGTTGGCTGCGTCGAAGATGCCGACGAGGTCGAGGCCAGGTGTGCTGTTGAAACGCTCGCCGTACTCGTTAGCGAAGTCGTGGTGACCCTGTACCGGCTGGTAGCCCGGCAGCATGTCGGGCAGGAGGCCCATGTCGGCAGCACCGTGCGCATTCACGTAGTCGCCGAGGAGCGCAAACTTCGTGTTGGGCAGCGTGAGGCCGAAGTCGATGAGGCGCTTGAGGGCTTCGCCGCGCAGCTCGTCGCCGATGAGGATGACGAGGGACTGCTGAGCCTTGACGGCTTCAGTGATGGCGTTGAGTGCTGCATCGCCGGTGCCGTTTGCAAGCGCTTCGACGGCTGCGCCGTAGCCGAGTTCGTCGATCTGGGCGAAGTTCTTTGCCTGGCGACGGAGCTTGATGGCGCGGTGGTTCACGATGAACAGCTTGGCGTTGTTCAGGCGAACGTTGGTGCGCAGGTTCCATGCGGTCAGGGGAGCTTCGTTGGTTGGATCGCCGCCGACGAGGAGGATCGCCGGAGCGTTCTCATTGTCATGCTGCGAGGCAAAGCGGTCGCGATGGCCTGCGAGTGCCGCGGCCAGCGTGACGTAGTCGGCCGTGCGATGGTGATCGATGTTGTTGGTGCCAAGGACCGTGCGTGCGAACTTCTGCAGCAGGTACGCCTCTTCGTTGGTGAGGCGGTTGCCGCCAATGACGGCGGTCTGCTTGCCAGCGTCACGGATTTCGCGAAGGCGCTTGCCGGTGAAGGCGAGTGCCTCATCCCAGGTGACGGTTTTGAATTCGCCGTTGGGCTGACGGAGCATCGGCTCTGTAATGCGCTGGGGCGAATTGGCGAAGTCGAAGCCGTAGCGACCCTTGTTGCAGAGGAAGTCGCCGTTGAGGCCGGACTTGTCGCGGTTGTCGCCACGCATGATTTCGCTGCCGTCCGTGGTGGAGCGGACGCCGAGGGTGGTCTTGCAGCCATCGCCGCAGTGCGTGCAGATGGTGGCTACGTGGTTCATCTCCCACGGGCGCGTCTTGTAACGGTAGGTGTCGGAGGTGAGGGCGCCTACGGGGCAGACGTCAATGCACATGCCGCACTCTTCGCAGTCGAGCTTGGCCAGGCCATCTTCCGTCTGGGATGCAGGAATGTTCGGCGCAATGACAGCGGAGGAGCCGCGATTCTGGATGCCGAGAGCGTAGACGTCCATGCCTTCGCCGCACATGCGGACGCAGCGATAGCAGAGGATGCAGCGCGGACGATCAAAGTAAACCGTGGGCGACCACTTCTGCTCTTCGCGGTGGTTCTTCGGCTCGGTGTAGAAGGATTCTGCCGCGCCGTACTTGAAGGTCATGTCCTGCAGTTCGCACTGACCGCCTGCGTCGCAGACGGGGCAGTCGAGCGGGTGATTGCCGAGCAGGAGTTGCAGCGTGGCCTTGCGGGCCTGCGCAATCTCCGGCGTCTCCGTTGCAACGACCATGCCTTCAGCCACAGTGGTGGTGCAGGCGGTGGCGAGCTTGGGGACCTTCTCAATGCGGACAACGCACATACGGCAGGCCGCCTGAAGTGACAGGCCGGGGTAGTAGCAGAAGGCCGGGATCTGGATGCCCGCGGCCTTGCAGGCGTCGATGAGCAGCGTGCCCGCGGGTGCGGTGAGCTGCTGGCCGTCTACGGTAAAGGTTACGTCTGGCATTCCGTCCTCGAACTTAGTGCGCCGCGCCGATGAGTTCATCGGTGGTGATGAAGGCCTTTTCGGTGCGCTGGCCCTTCAGATACTCTTCAAACTCGCCGCGGAACTTCTTGATGAAGCCGAGCGTAGGCATGGCTGCTGCGTCGCCGAGCGGGCAGAAGGTACGGCCCATCATGTTTTCGGCGAGGTACTGAATGTTGTTAATGTCCTTCGCGTTGCCCGCTCCGTTGTAGAAGCGCGTGAGGGTCTTCTTCAGCCAGTCCGTGCCTTCACGGCAGGGAATGCACCAGCCGCAGGATTCATGCTGGTAGAACTTGATGGTTCGCAGCGCGAACTCCACGATGGATACGGTTTCGTCGAGGACGACGATGCCACCCGAGCCGAGCATGGTGCCGGCTTTGCCCATCTGGTCGAAGTCCAGGCCAACGTCGATTTCCTCGGGCAGCAGGACCGGGCAGGAAGACCCGCCAGGAACTACGGCCTTCAGCTTACGTCCGCCCTTCACGCCGCCTGCCACTTCGTAGATAGCCTTCTTCAGGTTGTAGCCCATGGGCAGTTCGTACACGCCTGGGCGCTCGACCATACCGCTGATGCCGAAGAGGCGTGTGCCACCATTGCGCTCGGAACCGAGCTTGGCATATGCCTCGCCGCCCATCAGCAGGATGTGCGGTGCGGAGGCAATCGTCTCTGCATTGTTGATGACGGTGGGACCACCATAGAGGCCGACGACAGCAGGGAACGGAGGCTTGATGCGCGGAACGCCACGCTTGCCTTCCAGCGATTCCATCAGAGCCGACTCTTCACCGACTTCGTATGCGCCCGCGCCGGACTGCGTGACGATGTCGAAGTCCACGCCTTCCTTGCCGAAGATGTTCTTGCCGAGGAAACCCTTGGCGTATGCGTCGGCAACGGCCTTTTCAACGATCTTGAGCAGATAGCGATATTCGCCGCGCAGATAGATGAAGCCCATCTTCGCGCCGATGGCGAGGCCCGCGATCATGGTGCCTTCGATTACGGCATGCGGGTCATGCAGGAAGATGACGTGATCTTTGCAGGTGCCGGGTTCGGATTCGTCGCCGTTGACGAGAACATACTTTGGCTTCTCGCTGACCTTGGGGACGAACGACCACTTCATGCCGGTGGGGAAACCTGCGCCACCGCGACCGCGAAGGCCGCTGGCCTTCATTTCATTGATGACCCATTCCGAACCGCTTTCAATAGCCTTCTGCACGGCCTTGTAGCCATCGAGCTCGAGGTACTTGTCGATGTCTGCCGCGCCCTGGCCGAAACGGCGGGAGAGGACTTTGACTTCATCGGGGTGTGAGACGAGAACGGGCATGTTACTTCACGTCCTTTCCGCGGCCTGCTGCGTAGTCTTCGAGGATGACGTCGACCTTTGCGGGCGTGAGGTTTTCATGGAAGTCGTAGTTGACCTGCATGGCCGGAGCCCAGCAACAGGCGCCAATGCACTCAACTTCTTCAAGCGAGAAGAGACCATCTGCGGTGACTTCCTTGTGGCCGATGCCGAGCTTGGCTTTGCAGTGATCGAGAATGTCGTAACCGCCGACGAGCATGCAGGAGATGTTGGTGCACACCTGTACGTTGTACTTGCCTGCGGGCTTGGTGCGAAGCATGGAGTAGTACGACAGCACGCCGCGAACGTCCAACTCAAGAAGGTCGAGTCGCTGCGCAATCTCAGCGACGACGGCGTCGGAGACATAGCCGACCTCGTCCTGCGCATAAAGCAGCATGGGAACAAGAGCCGAACGCTTGACGGGGTACAGAGTGACAAGTTTGTCGAAGCGCGCGGCCGTGGCCGGCGAAAAGATGCTGTCGGTTACGGTGCTCACACGGTAATTATCGCCGATGCAAGTCGTTCTGCGAACAGGTCCATCTCATCTTCGTTGTCACCAAGGACGGCACGCCCATTTTCTGTGAGTTTGAAGGGCTGCAAATCGCCTTCACTGGTGCGGTATTCGTCATGCGTGAACTGCATCCAGCGCAATCCATAGCGGACCAGAATGGTCGCATCGGAAACTTCGACTACGGCGTGATGCTCGCGACCGAGCGAGTGTACGGCAGAGTAAGAACGCAGCAGGGAAGCCCAGGAAGTCCAGAGTTCGCGATGAAGCTGTGCGGTGATGTGTTCGGAGATGTCGCTCACCTCTTCACGCTATCGCATCTGTGGCGCTACGATGTGGTTGTTCCTCGCGAGGCGGCATTCCTGCCGCTTCTACCTGCACTGCGAAACCTTCTCGCCGTGGTGTGGATGGGGGCTGGCCTGCGAGAGTGTGCTCGGGGAGCACGGAGGTCAACCCATGGCTAAGAATCAGTTTTCGTACATTGAATTGCCCGCGACAGATGTGGCTTCGCTGAAGTCGTTTTACGGAAACGTCTTTGGATGGACACATCAGGACTGGGGCGCGGACTATGCAACGGTGCATGGATCGGGCCTGGAGGCTGGTTACAACGGCAGCGATGAGGGCCGGTCAAAGGCTCCGCTGGCAATGATCGAAACCGATTCGATTGAAGCAGTAGCGGAGCAGGTGAAGGCGGCTGGAGGAACGATTACGCAGCCGATTTTCCAGTATCCGGGCGGACGCCGGTTTCACTTTACGGATCCTGCAGGAAATGAACTTGCCGTGATGCAGCCGGACAAACAGCACTCTTAAAGCGCTAGGCGGCAACCTGGCGGCGCTGCGGAACGGTGGATGTGCTGGGTTGCTTCTGCGTCTCTTCTGCGGTTTCGTCTGTGAGGAGGTTCCAGCCGTCGTAACTGCCGTTCATGCTTGCGGCGGTATGGACCATGTCGGCGACGAACTCCTCGCGGACGGCATCGCGCAGACTGCGCTTTACGCCGACGCGGATACTCCAGCGGCCATTGGCTTTCTGCTTTGGGTCACGTGTAAGAATGCGCGTGCCCTTCGCGAAGAGCGCCTTGCTGAGGGCCTGGGCGCATTCCTCTCCAGGGCACGAGAAACAGAGCACCAGCGAACGTGTGACTTCCACGTTGTATTGCTGGTCAATCAATTCCTTGATGCGGACGCTGTTGTTTGCTAACTGCTGATCAAGGTTTTCCTTCTCGCGCAGATCGGTGACCATGTCAGTTTCCCTCGTATTTGCTGATTGAGATGCAAGAGGGAGATGCGGCGTTTCTTTGATTGACGCGTGATTTTGAGCCTTTTCACGCGTCGTCTTTTCGCCGGAATAACAAAAGCCCCGCTCCTTAGAAGTAAGGCACGGGGCTTTGCTTTTAGTTCGTTTGTCTTAGCGGTCGATTTCACCGAGAACGATGTCGATGGAGCCGATGACAGCCACGACGTCGCCGAGCAGCTTGCCTTTGCACATGGTTTCGAGTGCCTGCAGAGTGGCGTAGCTGGGGTTACGCATGTGGACGCGAAGAGGCTTGGCTGTGCCATCGGAGACGACGTAGTAACCCATGACGCCGCGGGGCGATTCCACTGCCTGGAAGACTTCGCCGGCGGGGACTGCGAAGCCCTCGGTGACGATCTTGAAGTGGTGGATGAGCGATTCCATCTGCGTCTTCATCTGCTCGCGGTTGGGCAGGATGATCTTCGGCGCGTCGGCCACGATGGGGCCTTCCGGCATGCGATCGAGTGCCTGCTGGCAGATCTTTACCGACTCGTACATCTCCTCGATGCGGATGACGTAGCGAGCCCAGACGTCGCCTTCGGTGCGGATGGGTACCTTGAACTGGTACTTCTCGTAGCCGGAATAGGGCATGTCGCGGCGCAGGTCCCAATCCACGCCCGAAGCGCGGAGCGGCGGACCGGTGACGCCGAGAGCGATTGCGTCCTCAGGCGAGAGGTAGCCGACGCCCTTGAGGCGGTTGATCCAGATAGGGTTGCCGCTGAGAAGGCCTTCGTACTCGGCGATCTTCGACGGCATGATGTTGAGGAACTTCTGCACGCGGGCGAACCAGTCGATGGGCGGTTCCATAGAGAGGCCACCAATGCGGAAGTAGCTGGTCATCATGCGCTGGCCTGCTACGGCTTCAAAGAGGCGGAGGAGTTCTTCACGCTCGCGGAAGCAGTAGAGGAAGACAGTGAGCGCGCCGATGTCCATGGCGTGCGTGCCGAGCCAGACCAGATGCGACTGGATGCGGGTGAGTTCGTTCAGCAGGATACGGATGGTCTCTGCCCGCTCAGGAATCTCAAGGCCCAGAAGCTTTTCAACCGCCAGCACGTATGCCAGGTTGTTGGTCATGGGGCAGAGATAGTCGATACGGTCCGTGAGAGGAACGACCTGCTGGTAGAACTTGGCCTCAGTGGTCTTCTCGATGCCGGTGTGCAGGTAACCGATGTCAGGAGCGAGAGAGACGACGGTTTCGCCGTCAATCTCAAGCACGAGACGGAGCACACCGTGGGTGGACGGGTGCTGCGGTCCCATGTTGAGGACCATGGTGTGGTCGTGCGAAGGATCCTGGTTGTGGCGGCGTGCGTCTGAGACGACGTCGTCCACACCGGGGTTGATCATGTCAGGAGCGGCTACTGGTGCCATCTTGCTTGTCCTCAATCGTTACGAAAGCAGTACGCAAAGAGCGCGACGTACGCGCCAAGTACGCAAAGGTTTAGCGGTAGCCCTCAACGGGGTAGTCCTTGCGCAGCGGATGGCCCTTCCAGTCGGTGGGCATCATGATGCGGGTCAGGTTCGGGTGGCCGACGAAGCGGATGCCGAAGAGATCCCACACCTCGCGCTCGTAGAAATTTGCGCTGGGCCAGACGGAGGTGATGGAGTCGATGACCGGATCTTCACCGTCCAGTAGGGCCGCCAGACGGACGCGCTGCTTCAGCCGGTGGCTGACGATGTGGTACGTGACCTGGAAGCGAGGCTCGCTGGGGTACCAGTCGACTGCCGTGACGTCTTCGAGGAAGTTGTAGCCAGCCTTCTGCACAGCAATGGCGGCCGCGACGATGTTCTGCGAAACCACGTAGATGGTGAGTTCGTTGCGGTCAAACTTTGCCTTTACGGCAAGGTCAGCCAGCGCCACGACCGCGGCGTTGTCCGCCATGTGTTCACGCACGGCTTCGAGAGTCAACAGAGCTTCTGCCATTTAGAGGTCCGCCTTGTCCTGGCTCCAGTCAAGGACGCCCTTCTTCCAAACGTAAAACAGGCCCACGGCCACGAAGCCGAGGTACACGATCATCTCCCAGAAGCCGAAGAAGCGCGATCCGGTGATGCTGGGGAGTTGGCGATAGATGGTCGCCCAGGGAAGCATGAAGACGGCTTCCACGTCGAAGAGGATGAAGAGCATGGCAACCATGTAAAAGCGCACGGAGAAGCGTCCGCGTGCGTCGCCGACGGGCTCCATACCGCACTCGTAGGCACCGGCCTTGACCTTGCTGGCACGCTTCTTGCCGATGAAATACGAGCCGCCGACCATGCCGCCAGCCAGTCCGACGGCGACCAGTAGCTGGAAGGCCAGCGGAAGGTAATTCCATATATAGGGATGTGACGTGTTCATGCCATCCTCTGAATTTTCTTTAGTTCCAGTTCTGATTCTAGTCGCAACACGTTGCGAAGCAAATGGGAGGGGAACATACTCGGGTTATGACGGAGCGCAGGCACACTTTGACAGCGATTCTTCCGAGCACGGATGTGGCGCGGAGCCGCGCGTTTTATGCGCGATTGGGTTTTACGAATGCCTCTGGCGATGAAGAGTATCTGATGCTCTCCGATGGGCTGGGCGGCGAAATCCATCTGCAGCCGTCTGTGCCGGGCTGGTTGATTCCTGGGAAGAATCCGTTTGGGCTCTACCTGTACACGGAAAAGGTCGATGAACTGGCCGCCGTGTTTAGCGCGGAGATTCTGGAGAAGGGCAAGCGTCCGGAAGAGAAGCCGTGGGGTATGTACGAGTTTTCGCTCTCGGATCCGGATGAGACGCTGGTCCGGATCGGTTGGCCGATACGGCTCCGCTCGGTTTAGCTGCCTTTCTTGTTGGATGACGCTGGCTGGTACTGAAAGACCTGTTCCAGCGGCACGGCAAAGATGGTTGCGATGCGGAAGGCGACCTCCAGTGAGGGCGAATACTTATCAAGCTCAATGGCGATCACTGTCTGGCGCGTGACACCGATCTGATCGGCCAGCTCCTGCTGCGTCATGCTGTGGTCGCCACGCAGTTCACGGATGCGGTTGCGGATGCCGCCCATTAGACGGGTCTCCGGTGCGCGATAAGCTGCGTCACCACGCGCGCGATATCCGCTAGTACGATCGTGCCGAAGAGCACACTCAGGAACTGAATCGCAAGACGCATCGGATCCAGATGACCGTAGGCCGCCCATAACCATAGGAGCGACAGCCCCGTTCCCACGAGTCCGGTGAAGGCAATGTATCCGGCGCGGTATCCGTAGAGGCGGATCTGCTTGTCGCGCTCGTCCTGAAGTCTGTTACGCGTGGCCACGGCGATGACGGCCTGACTCAAAATCTGAAGCGCCATCAGGAGCACCATTGCGCCTGCAATCCGTGTAAGCGAGTTGCTATAGCGGCTAAGGAATAGGTAGGGAAGATAAACCGCCAGGTTGACGACTAGGACGCCGTAAAGAGAACGCTCCTCGTAGGAGAGATTCGCCATGATTTCACCTCCGCATGTCAAACATATTTGACATGCGAAAACCATAGGCCGATCGGGCGGGTGTGTCAAATATTTTTTACATTGCTTGTTTCTAGCGAAAGAGCGCCAAGTAGGAATCGGCGATTCGCTGGCCGTATAGGGCCGCGAACATGCCCGCAACTGCCAGGAAACTGCCAAAGGGAAGTCGGGTGGCGGCGTTGGCTTTGCCTCGAATGAGCAGGAGGACCGCGTAGAGCGTGGCCAGGAAGATGCCCAGTGCCAATGCGATCGCTGTTGGTGCGAAGCCGAGGAAGGCGGCGATCATGGCGAGGAGCTTGGCGTCGCCGAGGCCCATGCCGTCGCGCTTGCGTAGAGCTTTGTAGACGGCGCGGATCGCGTAGAGCAGGAGGAATGCGGCTGCCGCTGCGAAGATGTGGCTGAAGATGTGGAACTCCGGCCCGGTGAGGAACACGTTGCCGGTGCTGCGGCCTGCGTTGGCGCTGTTGATGTTGATTTTATGTTTGAGGACGACGTCGTCCTGCTGCGAGTCGAGGAAGAACGCCTGCATACAGGTGATGGCGAGTCCAACGAAGATGCCGCCGTAGGTAAGGTCGCTGGGCAGGATGTGTTCACGCCAGTCGGTGACGGCGAGGCCGATGAGAAACCAGCCGATGCAGGCGGTGGCGAAGCAGCGGAGGGTGAGCTGCATGATGGGATCGAAGTCGCCCGGCAGCGGTTGCGTGAAGGGCCAGAAACTGACGACGAACCAGAGTGCTACGGCTAGTTCTACTGCGGGGTAGCGCCAGGAGATGCGCTCGTGGCAATCGCGGCAGCGGCCACGGAGAAGCAGATAGCTGAATAGCGGGATGTTGTCGTACCAGCGAAGCTGCGCATGGCAGTGCGGGCAGCGCGATCGCGGCGAGATGACGGATTCATCTGCAGGCAGGCGGACGATGCAGACGTTGAGAAAACTACCAAGCGCGAGGCCGATGATGCCTGCAAGCGCGGGAATGAGCCAATGAGACGCCACGGATTTCAGTATAGGTGTGGGTGTTGTTGAGCCGTTCGAATATGGGCGCGATACGGCGTTCCCATGCAAGGCTTCGCTGGTAAGGACGAGATGCGTCTGATGCTGCATGATTCGCAAACTCAAATCCGGTGAATTTCGTATTTACTCCCGCAAGGTGGATGAAAAGACGGGCAAACGCAGGAATCTGGGTACGTTTTCTTCGCGTGCGGCCGCCGAGAAGCACGAGCGGGCGATCCAATACTTCAAACATGGCTGAAGGTGAAGCCCTGGCTGACAAAAGAAGAACCCCGGCTGCATGTGCGGCCGGGGTTCTGTTTGCCTGTGGTGCGATTACTTGCTGCGTGCGCCTGCTACTGCCAGGCCTAGTCCCGCAACGATAAGAACGCCAGAGACGACAGGGCCGATGGGGAAGGAATGCTCTTCCGTGTGGCTGACCTGGATGGGGCCAAGCTTAGCGTCCTGCTTCTTTTCCTTGAAAGAAAATCCGCCCGTGACCAACGTAATAATGCCGGCGAGAACCAATACAACTCCAACAATGGTGAGACCCTTCATGGACACCCTCAACTTTTCTGAATTCAGCAACGGGTTTCTGAGACGTGGCACAACGTGGCGGGGATGCCTTGGGCTGGCGGATTCCGGCGTTCATCCGCCCTTGCTAACGGTTTTCGGCAGGCGTAGTCTCACGCTTACACGGGAAAGGAGGATGATCCAGCCTATGAAATGTGGAAGTAGTTTATGTGGTTCAACACGTGAGGTGACTGAGGCCTAGAGCGTTCCGCTCCAGACCTGGCAATCTCGCCGAACAATGCATAACATCCGCCAATATGGGGATTTGCACGGCTGACTCCGCCGAGGCCCTCCGAACGAGTGGACGCCTCAGGTCAATCTCAACAGTTCACCGCAATAAAAGAAATGGCCCGCTGCCTATTCCGGCACGGGTCATTTCTTTTTTGTGTTTCTTCTTGCATCACGAGTTCAGAGCCTGCATCTTAATTACGGATATAAAATATCCGCATATACAAAGTGAGGCTTGACCATGTCCCTTCGCATTGACTACGCACACCAGTCACCTGAGTTGTTTCGCAAATATCTGGAAATGAGCATGGCTCTGAAGAAGAGCAGCATTGACGAGAAACTGAAGTCGTTGGTGGAGATTCGTGCGTCGCAGTTGAATGGCTGCGCGTTCTGCCTGGACATGCATGTGAAGCAAGCCAAGATTGCCGGGGAGCGCGAATTGAGGCTTTACCATGTGAGCATCTGGCGCGAGAGCAACCTGTTTACACCGAAGGAGCGCGCGGCTCTGGAGTGGACCGAGGCTGTGACGAAGCTGAGCGATCATGGTGTGAGCGACGCTGTATTCGACGCCGTTCGCAAGGAACTTTCGGAGAAGGAATTGACGGATCTGACCTTTGTTTTGATGGTGATCAACGGCTGGAACCGCGTTTCTGTTGCGTTTCAGGCGGTGCCGGGATCGCAGGATGAGGCATACGGCCTGACGGCAGCAGGACTGAGTTAATGCAACTTCGGAATCACGTGGAATGGGCCTTGCACTGTTGTGCAATCCTGGCGGGCTTGCCGGAGGGCAAATTTCTGCCTGCGAAAGTGCTGGCGGAGTTCCACGGGGTTCCAAAGGAGTATCTAGCTAAGGCGCTTCAGGCGTTGTCGCTGGCGGGGCTGGTGGAAGGAACGCTTGGTCCCCATGGCGGCTATCGCCTGAAGCGTGCGCCGGAAAAGATTACGTTTCTGGATGTGGTGGAGGCGGTGGAAGGCAAGGCTTCCACGTTTGTGTGCACGGAGATTCGTGGGAATAATCCCTGCCGCGAGCCGGGGTATTGCGACACGAAGCCTTGCGGCATTGCGAGGGTGATGTGGGATGCGGACCGGGCGTGGCGGGAGAAGCTGGCGAGTGTACGGATGTCGGATTTGCTGGTGAATCTGCTGCAGGACGTACCTGCCGATCAACTGGCCAAGAATGCGGAGTGGCTGGCGGAGCGTAGTTGAACCTGAAAGACGCCTTTTAACCGTTTCTGGTGACGCAGAACACTGCATAAGCGTGTGAACCGCTCATAGAATGGAAGGCATGGAACCTCTCGTCATTGCAGGCAAGGCATTTCAGTCGCGACTGATTGTTGGAACAGGAAAGTACAAGGATGGACCGGAGACGCGGGATGCCATTGAGGCGTCGGGCGCGGAGATGGTCACGGTGGCGGTGCGCCGTGTGAATCTTGACCGGTCGAAGGAGTCGCTGCTGGATTTTATCGATCCGCAACGGTACTTCCTGCTGCCGAATACGGCGGGTTGCTACACCGGCGAGGAAGCGATTCGTGCGGCTCGGCTGGGGCGCGAGGTTGGCATCTCGGACTGGGTGAAGATTGAGGTTATTGGTGACAAGAAGACCCTGTATCCAGACGTTGCAGGAACGCTGTTAGCGACTGAGGTTCTGGTGAAGGAGGGCTTTACGGTTCTTCCGTATACCTCTGATGACATTGTGTTTGCGAAGCGTTTGATTGATGTCGGTGCGGCCGCTGTGATGCCGTTGGGAGCACCCATCGGATCGGGGCTGGGTTTGCAGAACACGGCCAATCTGCGCATCCTGCGCGAGATGATCACGGAGGTTCCGCTGATTGTTGACGCAGGTGTGGGTACCGCTAGCGATGCGGCCGTCGCCATGGAGATGGGCTTTGACGCGGTGCTGATGAACACAGCGATTGCTGAGGCTCGTGAGCCGGTATTGATGGCTGAGGCGATGGGCAATGCAGTGCTGGCCGGGCGCCAGGCTTATTTGGCTGGTCGTATGCCAAGGCGGCTGTATGCTTCGGCAAGTTCGCCGCTGGAAGGCGTTTCGCGGTAGCTATCAGCGAGTATCAGGCAGAAGCCAGTGCGCGGGGATGGGCCTCAAGGGGCTGAACCTCGGGCACTGGCTTTGCTTCTTTGACCATGAGCCAGTAACCGGCTGCGAAGGTCAGCAGGATCAGCGGGCCATCGATGGCCTTTCGGATGAGCCAGCTATAGATAGCCAAGGCGTTCAGGACTAGGAAGGCCAGGACTTTCAGGCTGTAGATGAGGCCAGGTCGGCTAGTACTACGTGCGACGCGCCATCCGATAAGCGCCAGAGGGAGTGTGATGGCTGCGGCGTCGTATTCCATAATGCGTGGATTCAACAAGAGCACGCCGACGAGAAGCACCGGACCCCACTGCTGAAGCGTGATGCGACCGCGGTCGTACAGACGTGCACCGTAGAGGAGTGCGCCGAAGATGGGTAGCGCATAAGCGGCGAAAAAGAAGTAGCAACCGGGAGCGTAAGGGATGCCTCGTTTATAGAGGAAGCTGCTGAAGAGGCCTGCGGGGCTGCAACCGAAGTCGTGGTTGAAGCTGAACTGAAGCTCTACCGCTTCAAGGTAATGGCGGAAGAGTGCAGGCATAAACACTGGCTGCAAAGCGTATAGGCCGATTCCTGCCGTGATGACGCCAAAGGTGGGAAGCCAGTTTTTCTTGCTGGAGAGTGGTGCTATCAGGACCAGCGACAACATTGGGGCTTTTACGCAGGTGGCGAAAAGAATCACCGCGTAAAAGGGGATCCACTGATTGCGTCGCCAACCGAACAGCGCTGTAGCGAAGATGGCTCCGTACAGGATGTAGGCGATATTGCCGCTGAGGATGACGCCATTGGCGAGCAGACCTGGGAAGAAGAGGGCAATGCCCGCGAGATAGAGTACGCCGGGTATCTCTGCTGTCTGCGCGAAGGTGGCGCATACAGCAATGGCGCCAAGCGCGCCGGCGAAATAAACCAACCAGTAGAGGGTAATGAGCAACGTTCGCGGCAGATCTCCTACGGCCTTAAGCAGTGGCAGTGTGATGGGGGCGTAGACGTAGCTGTAGGGGGGCGTCTCGTCGTTGGATAGCTGTCCGTTTGCTGCGAGTTGCTGGTGGTGCTGTTTCTGGATGTCTGTTGCGTCCTGATATGGATCATGGCCACGATCAAGGCTGATGAGAGCGTGGTTGTACACCTGCATGTCCCAGGCAGTGTCGTCGAGCGATGCCCAGATCGGCAAAGCAAGGGCAGCCGCAAGCCACAGGATGCGTACGCCGAGGGGGATTCGTTTCCAGAGACTCCAGAACCGTCGTGCGAAAAGACTCAATGCGTGACCTCAATATTGCCCGCCAAGGCAGGATCATAGGCTGGCCGCGTGTCGGAAGAATGGCGACGAACGGGCCATGTTACGAAGCTACTCACCGACAGATTCCAGACAGACGCGATCATGATCCCTGCGAAGCCGGCTACCAGCCATTCCACTCCCGATTGCCAGAGAGCGCGGGTAAAGATGAAGTTTGCCCATGCGCCGAAGGAACAGGTAACTGCGAATCGCAGGATTCCCGGCAGAAGGTGTTTGCCTTTGAGGCGTCTGTCGCGGAAGGTGATTCGATTGTTCAGGACGAAGTTTTCTGTCATTGCCAGGAAGGTGGCGATGATCTGTGCTGTCAGGAAGTGCACATGTTGTACATCCACCAAGTAGAGCAGCGTCAGCAGGTGCAGGACGAGTCCGATGCAGCCTACCAGCATGAACAACGTGAGATGCACGGGAATAACGTCGCCCAGCATCTTGTTCAGTACCAGGAAGAGATATTCGATAGCTACAGCAGCGTCCAGCTTGCTTTCGCCGTGGGTACGGGCACGGAAGGTGTAGCCGACTTCAGTGAGACTGACGGGGCGACGGGCTGAACTGAGCATGTCCACCAGGATTTTGAAGCCTTCGCCGCGGACATCGCGCACGACTTCCATGAGGAAGCTGCGACGGATCAGGAAGAAGCCGCTCATGGGGTCAGTGAGTTTGCAGCGGCAGATGGTCTGGCTAAGGCGTTGCCCGGCGCGGCTGAGAAGCACGCGTGTTTTGCAGAACTCGCCCATGCTGCCGCCATCCGAGTTGCGAGTGCCCACGACCACGTCGTGCGATCCCTGTTGCAGGCATTGGACCATGCGAGGAAGGATGCTGGAGTCGTGCTGGAGATCGGCGTCCATCACAGCCAGCAACGGCGCTTGCGAGGACAACATGCCTTCCATGCAGGCAGAGGAGAGTCCTCGGCGACCGATGCGATGAATAAGGCGAACACGAGGGTTTGTTTTTGCGTGGGCGGAGACAACGTCCGCAGTGCCGTCGACCGAGTCGTCGTCAACGAACACGACCTCCCAATTCCAACCTTCGAGAGACACAGACAGCTCCCGGATCAGGAGAGGAACGTTCTCCCGTTCGTTAAAGGTCGGTACGACGACACAGAGTTCAGGTGTCAAAAACGCCTCCACCGGATACAGCCCCTGCGATCCAACAGAGTTGGATTCAGGCTGCTGTTCTAGGGAGACGGGTGTGGCGCAAATTGGATTACACCCCGGGAGCGGAGGAATCTTCCTGGGGTTGGGTAATTTGTGCCGAAACGAGCTAATTAACGGAGAAAAACGCTTAATTCGTTCGCGGCGGCGCGCAAATAGGGCAAGAACTTGGCCTGCATCTCCATCATGGGCATGCGCGGGGCATGGCCGCTGAGGTTGATGGTGGCGATTACCTTGCCGCTGGGAGCGTACACCGGGACGGCCATGGAGCGGAGGCCGACTTCGTATTCCTGGTCGCAAACAGCGTAACCATTGCGGCGGACGTTCCGCAGAAGCATGCGGAGTTTCTCGACCGTGTTGACCGTACGAGGCGTGAACGGCTTCAGGACAACGCGGGACAGATAGCGCTCGACTTCATCAGGTGGCTGCGATGCGATGAGAACGCGGCCCATGCTGGTGCAATAAGCAGGCAGACGGCTGCCGATGTGGAGGTCGACACTCATAAGGCGCTGCACCTGCGTGCGAGCGATGTAAACGATTTCGTCGCCGTCGAGTGTGGCGACGGAGAAGCTCTCGTTCAGCTTTTCGCTCATGCGTTCAAGGATGGGCTGCGCCGCGGAAGAGAGGGTGTTGCTGACGGTGTAGGTGTGGCTGAGCGACAGCATCTTGGGGCGCAGCGAATAACGCTGGCCATCTTCAGAACCTACGTAACCGAGTTTGTTGAGCGTGTAGAGGCAGCGGCGAACTGCGGCACGGCTGAGGCCGGTCTTGTTCGCAAGCTGAGAGATGGTCATCTGCGGCATTTGCTGCGTGAATGTCTCCAGCACTGTGAGACCGCGTGCCAACGATGTCATGAAGTTGGCATCGCCCTGGTAGATCTCAAGAGCCTTCGCGGGAGAGACCTTTTCAGGTGGCGCGGGAACGGCAGGTGTGCTGGGGAGGACGGCAGGCGAATCAAGAACAGCAGAGTCAGACACTAGGCACCTCGTTACGGATCCCGTTCGAATAACGCGCAGACGAACGATAAACGCACTTCCAGTGTAACGCCGTGTCTCGATTCGCTGCAATTCCTGCATGTCCGCTGGCCGAAAACATCGACACGTTCGAGACACGGAACACGCTCTAGAATGGAAACACTATGAGCTCGCTCGAACTTCAGGTTTCGCTTCCTTCCGCGCTGCAAAGCACCGTTGCTTCTACCGCTGCCGATTGGCAGAGCGGCAACAAACTGGGCCGTCTTTTTGCCAAGGACGCTTCGCTGTGGACCAGCGGACAGGGCTCTGACGATGAGTCGATCTGGCTGGGCTGGCTGGATATTGTGGAGCGCCAGCTGGGCGATCTGCAATCGTTTGCCGCGCTGCGTGACGACGTTAAGACCGCTGGTTTTGAGCACGCGCTTCTGCTGGGCATGGGCGGATCGTCGCTGTGCCCGGAGGTTTTGTCGCTGACCTATGGCCATCAGGCTGGCTTTCCGAAGCTGCACATTGTTGATTCGACCGATCCCGCACAGGTGAAGGCCGCTCGTGATGCTGTGAACCTGAAGAAGACGGTTTGCATTGTGGCTTCGAAGTCGGGTTCGACGCTGGAACCGAACATCCTGAAGGATTACTTCTTCAGCGAAATGCAGAAGGAAGTTGGCGCTGCTGAGGCAGGCAAGCACTTCATCGCCATCACCGATCCGGGCAGCAAGATGGAGCAGGTGGCAAAGGCTGACGGCTTCCGTCACATTTTCTATGGCGATAAGACCATCGGCGGCCGTTTCTCGGCGCTGTCGAACTTTGGCATTGTGCCTGCCGCCGTGGCTGGCCTGGATGTGCCGAAGTTCCTGCAGCAGGCCAAGCGCGGCGTGGATGCGGCGCACACTGCTGAGATCACCAAGAACCCAGGCGTCCTGCTGGGCATCGTCCTGGGCGATGCGCACAACGCAGGCCGGGACAAGCTGACGTTCTTCACGTCGCCGGAGATTTTTGATCTGGGTGCGTGGCTGGAGCAGTTGATTGCAGAATCGACTGGCAAGCTGGGCAAGGGCATTACGCCGGTGGATCGCGAGACGATTGGCGCGCCGAGTGTTTATGGCAACGATCGCGTGTTTGCGTACATTCGCTTGAGCACGGCAGACAACACCGCTCTTGACGCCAAGGTGGATGCACTGGCTGCTGCTGGTCACCCTGTTGTTCGCTTCACGATCGATGATGTGTACGAGCTGCCGGCGATCTTCTACCTGTGGGAGATTGCGGTTTCGGTTGCAGGTTCGGTGATGGGCATTAACACCTTCAACCAGCCGGACGTGGAAGCCGCGAAGATCGAAACACGCAAGCTGACCGACGAGTATGCAGCGACGGGCAAGCTGGCTGAACATGAGCCGATTCTGGATGTGGACGGCGTCAAGCTGTTTGCAGATGAGAGCTATGGTCTGACGCTTTCAACCACAGCTTCTGGCAAGACGCTGACGGATTATCTGAAGGCGCATCTGGCGCAGATCAAGCAGCACGATTACTTTGCAACGCTGGCTTACATCCAGATGACGCAAGAGCACGAGGACCTGATCCAAAGCTTCCGCATGAAGGTACGTGACGACAAGACAGTGGCAACGTGCCTCGGCTTTGGACCTCGCTTCCTGCACTCGACCGGTCAGGACTACAAGGGCGGACCGAACACCGGTGTGTTCCTGCAAATCACTGCGGATCACGCGGTGGACGTGGCGATTCCGAATGCGAAGTACACGTTTGGCGTGGTGATTGATGCACAGGCCGCAGGCGATCTGGCTGTGCTGCAGCAGCGCGGACGTCGCGCTCTGCGCGTGCACCTGGGCGCGGATGTGTCGAAGGGATTGAATCAGCTTGGGCTGGCGATCACGGAAGCACTCTCGTAATTCGCTTACAACATGCAAAAAGCCGGAAGTTTTCGTGAGAAAGCTTCCGGCCTTTTCTTTTGCTGAAGGCGGTTGGGATTCTTCGTTCCGCTCAGAATGACGGCGCACCTTAGAGTGCTGCGAGAACCTCTTCTGGTTCGGGGCGAACGCGGAAGTCTGCGTGGGCTTGAGCGAAACGAATGGTGCCGTCCTGGCCGATGACGAAAGTGGCAGGTAGCGGCAGCTTCCATACACTGTCATCCGGTCCGGCCATGATGTTTTTGCCGCTGTTGATGAACGGGATGTTCACCAGAATGGAGCGGTAGTATCGTTGCAATGTCATCGACACGACGTAGGCAATTCCGAATTGCTCTGCGAGTACGCTGTTCGCATCCTGAAGCAGCGGGTAAGGGATGCTGTGCTGCTGCACGGTGAAGTCGCTTTGGCGCAGTGTCTGCGGTGAGATGCCGACAAGCAGGGCACCGCGTTCGCGCAGTTGCGGGTAGAGGTCACGCCAGACTTCGAGTTCTGTAACGCAATAAGGGTCCCAGCGGCCACGGAAGAAGTTGATGACGAGCGGGCCGAGGGCGAGAAGATCGCTGGAGCGAACCGTCTTGTTCGACACGGCGTCCAGTAGCGAAAACGATGGTGCCTGGGCTCCTACGGGGAGGATGCGATCTTCAATGCCGGTGCTGAAGAGTTCGGCAATGGCCTGCTCGCTGATGGCAAGGCGGTCAGCCTGCACCAGCTTGCGCGTGTTCTGGGTAATTTCGTCGAGCTTATCCTGCAAAGCGGCCATATCGTTATTGTCTGATGTTTCGGTGTTTTGCTTCAACTAAGCTGGAGATATGCATCAGGCAATTGAGTTCATTCTGGAAGTTGAAAAGCTGAAGACGGTAACGCGGAAGGTAAAGCCGCTGACGTTGGAGCGGTATGAAAACTCCGCGGAACATAGCTGGCAGCTTTGTCTGTTTGCGTACTCGCTGGAGACATACGCCGCCGAACCGGTGAACATGAATCACGTGATCCGCATGCTGCTGGTGCATGACATCGGCGAGATCGATACCGGTGACACGATGGCGTTTGTGGAAGGCGGATGGGTAGAACGCAAGCGCGATGAATTGACTGCGGTTCGGCGCATCTTTGGCTTTCTTCCCGCAGATAAGGCTGCGGAGCTGGAAGCGTTGTGGCAGGAGTTTGAAACGGGACAGACGGCAGAGGCACGGTTTGCCAATGCAATTGACCGCGCTATGCCTGCGTTGCTGAACCTGAATAATGACGGTCAGAGCTGGAAGGAAAACGGCATCAGCTATGACCGTGTGGTGAAGCGTATTCGCGGCCAGATTGAAGAAGGATGCCCGGCGCTGTGGGAGTATATGGAGCCGCGTCTTGCCGAGGCGAAAGAACGCGGCTTCTTCGGAGCGTAGTTATCCTTTTGCTGCAGCTTCCAGGTCAGCGATGATGAATTTCTTCATGCCCATCATGGCCTGCATCCCTTTGGGTGTCTTCACCAGATCGA
Source organism: Terriglobus sp. ADX1 (assembly GCF_036877645.1). Taxonomy (NCBI): domain Bacteria; kingdom Pseudomonadati; phylum Acidobacteriota; class Terriglobia; order Terriglobales; family Acidobacteriaceae; genus Terriglobus; species Terriglobus sp. ADX1. Next base: position 30,452 of record NZ_JAEDXV010000009.1, on the reverse strand, counting down.
AGATGTTTTCAGGGACGATCTGCCACGCCAGACCGAACTTGTCTTCCAGCCATCCACAGGCAACTTCCTGTCCGCCATTGGCGGTTAATTTGTTCCAGTAATAGTCGATCTCTTCCTGGTCTTTACACATGACCACGAAGGAGATGGCTTTCGTGAAACGAAATTCGGTGTCGCTGTTGAGTGCCGTGAAATGGAGGTCTTCCAGCCGGAAGGAAATGGTGAGAGGCTTACCACCAGGGCCCGGGAGACCACCTGTTTTCTCTGCGTCGGGGAAGACGGAGATGTAAAAATCGACAGCTTCTTCCGCGTTGCCGTTGAACCAGAGGAATGGTGTGATCTTGTGCGTGGTTGTGATGCCCATGAACAGGTCGTCTCCTTAATGTGGACATTGTACACATATCTCTGTAGCAAAGGGGACGATATTGGTTCGTCCCCTTTGGCGTGCGGTGCATGCGTTTTCTTGCGACTTACATTCCAGCCATATCCATGTCGTGGCATTGTGTCGTGGTTGCCTTGGCTGTTGCGACACGCTTTGCCGGGGCAGGAGTACGCAGTGAAGAGCGCTTCTTTGCTGGTGCAGTGTTCAGCTTCGCCAGTTCTGCGGTAAGTCGTGCGAAGCCCTGCTCGCGCGCTGTCTTGTTACCTTCCACAGTGTTGTTGGGATCGACACCGGCGCGCATGAAGCCGTGGCCTGCGCCGTCATAAGTTACCGGCTCATACTTCTTGCCCGCAGCTTTCATCGCTTCAATGGTTGCGGGAATGGTGGCGTCGATGCGTGCATCGTTGCCACCGTAGAAGCCGTAGACAGGAGCGTTGATGGCAGCCATGTCAGCAGTGGCGGGTGGCGGACCGTAGAAGACGAAGGCAGCGTTCAGGTCCTTGCGGTGTGTGGCGAAGGCGAAGCTCTTTCCGCCACCCCAGCAGAAACCAACAGAGGCCAGCTTGCCATTGGCCGCGGGAAGTTTCGTGACGTAGTCAGCTGCGGCGTCGAGGTCGGCCATGACGACTGCGTTATCGAGTCCGCTGACGGCTTTCGTGACCTGATCCTGCGAGGGGAAGCTGTCTGTGCCACCGCCATTGGGGCCCATGCCGGTGAGGACGTCCGGCGCGATGACGATGTAGCCTGCTGCGGCAAGATCATCGGCCATGCTCTTGGCCCAACCGCTGAGGCCAAAGATTTCCGGGATGAGGACGATGGCGGTGGCCTTCGTTTTCACTTCGGGGTATACGACGAAGGCATCAAGCGGCTTGCCGTTGGCCTGGAGCTTGACGTATTCGTGGTGACGCGGGGAGGCATCGAGGCGCTTCACCGCCCAGTCCTGCGCATGGATAGCGGCAGTGGCGCTGAAGAGCAGGGAGGCGGAGAGTACAAGGGCGCGAAGTCTCATGCGCCGAAGTATAAGGCGGCCTGTGGTGACTCGTCAGGGGAAATCTTTCGTTAGATCAGGATTGACCGATGAGGATGCCGGAAAGAAACACCAATCCGCCACCCACGATGACCTGAATGCAACTGATGGCAAAGCTGGTTTTCATGAACCGATAGCGGATCCAGGAGATGACCAGCAGTTCGACGCCCACAACAAAATACGCGAGGATGAGGGCGCGATGCACGCTACCGATAAGAAAGGGCAACGTGTGCAGGAAGCCACCAATGAAGGTCATGACGCCGGTCACTATGCCTCGCAGGATGGGGCTGCCGCGGCCTGTGAGTTTGCCGTCGTCAGATAACGCCTCAGAGAACGCCATGGAGATGCCAGCGCCTACAGCCGCTGCAGCACCGATTAGAAATGCGGTGTGGGAATTATGCGTTGCGAAGGCTGTCGCGAAGATGGGCGCGAGCGTGGAGACAGAGCCATCCATCAGACCAACAAGACCGGGCTGAACGATACGCAGCAGGAAGCTTTGTTCGTCTGCAATGAGGTCTTGAATACTGCTGAGCGTGCTTTCGGTCGATGGCATTCTTCTATGTTGAACGAAGATACAGTTGCTGAAAATGGCGACTGATTGAGTCTGTGAGCCAGACTGAAAAAGCCCCTGTCGACAGGGGCTTTTACGTAATTGATTTGCTGCGTGCTTAGCGACCGAAACCGCCGCCCATGCGTCCCATTTGTCCCATCTGGCTCATGAGGCGGCGCTGCATCTTGCCGCCACCACTGCCGAGGCCTTTGAACATCTTGCGCATTTGACCGTACTGCTTGAGCAATTGATTCACTTCCTGAACCGATGTACCGCTGCCTTCTGCGATGCGACGACGGCGCGAGCCATTGATGATCTCGTGGTCGATGCGCTCTGTCTTCGTCATCGAGTTGATGATGGCTTCGGTGCGCGCGAGCTGCGAATCGTCCACATGCTCCGCAGCCTGCTGCAGACCCTGGAAGGGGCCTACGCTTGGCATCATCTTCAGGATGGACTGCATGCTACCGAGCTTCTTGATCTGGCGAAGCTGGTCGCGGAAGTCTTCCAGTGTGAAGCCGTCGCCGCTGAGAGCCTTCTTTGCAAAGTCTTCCGCCTTGCCACGATCGAGCTTTTCTTCTGCGCGTTCGAGCAGCGTGGCGATGTCGCCCATGCCCATGATGCGCGAGACGATGCGGTCCGGGTGGAAGGCTTCAAACTGATCCGGCTTTTCGCCGGTGCCGAGGAATTTGACCGGTGCGCCGGTAACGTTGCGGATGGAAAGCGCCGCACCGCCGCGTGCGTCGCCATCCATTTTGCTTAGGATGACGCCGGTGATGCCGAGCTGCTTGTGGAAGGCGTCAGCAGAGTTGACGGCGTCCTGACCGGTCATGGCGTCGGCAACGAAGAGGATTTCGCTGGGATTGAGGGCAGCCTTGAGCTGCTTCATTTCGTCCATCAGCGCTTCGTCGATGCCGAGACGGCCAGCCGTATCGACGAGGAGGATGTCATTGCCGAAGTTGCGGGCTTCGCGCAGGGCTTCCTTGGCGAGGCGCAGGACGAGCGGGGTGCCAGCTTCTTCGTCGGCGACCTTACCGGTGTAGATCTGCGCGCCAACAGCCTTGGCGACGATGGCGAGCTGCTCGCGTGCGGCGGGACGGTAGACGTCGACCGAGACCAGCATGGGACGGTGGCCGCCCTTCTTAAGCCACGTGGCCAGCTTGCCGGTCGATGTTGTCTTACCGGAACCCTGCAGACCTGCCATCAAAATGACGGTGGGCGGCTGCGAGGAGAACTTGAAGCGCGCGGTGTCCTTACCGAGGATCTCGATCAATTCGTCGTTGACGATCTTGATGACCTGCTCGGTGGGCGAAAGCGCGGTGGCCACCTGCGTACCAACAGCCTTTTCGCGGATGTGGTCGATGGTGGCTTTGACGACGTTCAAATTGACGTCGGATTCGAGCAGTGCGAGGCGGATTTCGCGCAGGGCTTCGGAGATGTTCTCTTCCGTGATGGTGCCCTGACCGCGGAGGTTCTTAAAGGCGCGCTGCAGTTTTTCCTGAAGATTCTCAAACATGGCTTGTCGCCTTTAAGTTTAACAAGGGGAATGGTGCAAATGGTGGAACCGTGGCTGCGAGGAACTTTAACGGACATTGAGCCGGTGCGAAGGGGCGTTTTGCACGCTTTGGAACTCGCAGAAGAGGATGTGCTGCGGTGGACACGCGATCTGGACGACGAGACGCTGGAGTTGGAACCACTTGGGCTGCCTTCTGTCGGATTTCAGATGCGGCATATTGCGCGGAGTATCGACCGCTTGCTGACCTATGCGGATGGCCGTGGGTTGTCGGAGGAGCAGATGCTGGCGCTGAAGTCCGAACATGTTGCCGGGACCAGTGGGGACGAACTTCGTCGGCAGGTGGTGGAAGCGATTGCGAAGGTGCGCCCGTTTGCGATGCAGTTCTCACAGAATCAGCTAGACGAGCCGCGTGGAGTGGGGCGGGCTGGCTTGCCTACGACGCTGGCGGGGCTACTGATTCACATTGCCGAGCATACGCAGCGGCATGTGGGGCAGTTGATTACTACAGCGAAGGTAGCTGCGGCGCTAAAGGATGCGCAGGTGAGTTGATGCAACGAAACCAACAGCCCGAAGATGTAGGCTTTCTGTGAAATTCCGGACATGCGATTGCATTCCGAGAGGGGTGGACTAATCGTGAACTCTGTCCGTCTTTGCGTTCTCCTCGCTTCATTCCCGATAGTATTCGGCATTAACGTCGGTTCTGCTCAAGAGTCCTCACCGACGCCTTCTTTTGATGTGGTCTCGATTCGGCCCGTGAGTCCAAACTCGCAACGAAGAGAGGACCAGCCGGACATGGAAGTCAGGGCAGACGGATGGCGGTTGAATGATGAGTCTTTATTTGCCGCGATTCTGCATGCTTACACCCCACCTGCAGGAAACGCGTCTTTCTATACCTTGAAGCAAGTCCAGGGGGTTCCTAATTGGGCCATGGACGACTTGTATGTGATTGACGCTCGGATCGGGGAGAGCGACCTGCAAAGATGGCGAAACCCTGCGATGCAGGCAGATATGCTCCACTCCATGCTCCGCGCTATGTTGGCGGACCGCTGCAAGCTTGCTGTCCACCGCGAGTCGAGAGAAATGGCGGTCTATTCTTTAACTCTGTCGAAAGAAGGGCCCCAATTTACGGAATCTGTTCCGGGATCCAAGCACCCTATTGGAGGGCCCATTGCCGGGGGCGGTGAGTTTATCCCCAGCGATAGTCGGGGCGTTATGCACTTTTATGGAGTGCCTCTTAGCGCTGTTGCAGGAGTGTTATCCAACATCATGGGGCGCCCCGTGCAGGATGCGACAGGACTTACCGGCAAGTACGATATTTCCCTGAAAATGCCCTCGATGGATTCGCCTGGCCAAGGGCCATCCAGCAATACTTCTGGTTTGTCCGCTTCTGAGGTTGTAAAAGAGCTTGGCTTAAAACTGGTTCCAACGAAGGGGCACGTTGAGATTCTGGTCGTTGACCATATCGAGAGGCCATCTGAGAACTAGGCGGGATGGAAGTTAGTCCTTCACCAGCTTGTAGACGAGGCCGAGGATGGCCGTTGCGATGAACACCCACAGCAATTGGTACCAGTAGAAAAAGGGGAAGCCGAAGAGCGTTGGCGTTTCGCGATTGTAGAGACTGGGAAAGATGAGCGCGACGACGGGTAGCAGCAGAAGCCACAGCCATCCGCGGTTCCGCTTTTCGTTTTCGACTGGTTCCTGCATGCGCCAAGCATAGCGCAATGCGTTGATACGATGAAGATATGAGTGAAAGCACGTCAGCGAAAGCTGGAGATGCATTCCGTGAAGCCGCAGCGATCATGGCGCGGTTGCGCGGTCCAGGCGGATGTCCGTGGGACCGCGAACAGACCTTCGATTCCATCAAGCCGCACACGTTGGAAGAGACCTACGAGGTTTTTGACGCGATTGATCGGCGTGCCTGGGGTGAGTTACTCGACGAGCTTGGCGACCTGCTGTTACAGGTGTTGTTCTACGCGCAGATGGCTGAAGACGAGGGGCATTTCAACATTGACGATGTGGTGCGTGGATTGAGCGCGAAGCTGGTCCGGCGGCATCCGCATATCTTTGGCGACGTCATTGCCGAGACAGCAGGCGACGTGATTGAGACCTGGGACGCGGTGAAGCAGAAGGAACGCGAAGGTAAACCTGCAAAGGATGAAGGCTTGCTGGGCGAAGTTCCGCGCTTTGTACCTGCTCTGGTTGAAGCCCGCAAACTTGGCTCGAAGGCCGCGAAGGTTGGTTTTGATTGGCCGGATGCGAGCGGTCTACTGGATAAGGTGCAGGAAGAAATCACTGAGGTCAGGGAAGAGATGACTGCCTCGCCAAATGCTGAGTTACTTGAAGAAGAAGTTGGCGATTTGTATTTTGTGCTGACTAATCTTTCTCGGCATTTGCATGTCGATCCAGAACAGGCACTGAAAAAAGCCAATACCAAGTTTCGCCGGAGATTTCGTGCGATGGAACAGATGGCAGGTGATGGATTTGCCGCGCTGCCACTGGATGAAAAGGATGCGCTTTGGAACAAGGCAAAGCTCAAGGAGAAGAGTTTGTGAGTGAGCTTCGCGTAGAGCAGTTACATACGCTGCAAGAGTTTGATGCTTGCGTACATTTACAGCAGAAGACGTGGCAGTATTCCGCAGGTGAGTTATTGCCGCGTCGGGTCTTTTTTCTTGCCAATAAGTTGGGGGGACACGTGCTGGGGGCCTGGGATGGCGGTACCCTGGTCGGTTTCAACCTGGGTCTGCCCGCACAGCGCAACGGTACGGGATATATCCATTCGCAGATGCTGGCAGTGCTACCGGAATATCGGAACAGCGGTCTGGGACGCGCCATGAAGCTGCGGCAGCGCGAGATCGCGTTGGAACAGGGCATCAAACTTATCGAGTGGACTTATGATCCGCTGGAAATAAAGAACAGTTTTTTTAACTTGTCTCGTTTGGGTGCGATTAGTCGCAGATATATTCCGGATTTCTATGGAGCATCGTCATCGCCGTTGCAAGGTGGGTTGCCGACGGATCGTTTGTATGCGGAGTGGTGGATCGATTCCGATCATGCGAAGCGTGTGATGGCGCGTGAACCGATGCAGGAAAAAGTGGAGGCTACCGTACCTGTGCCTGCACAGATCTATGCATGGAAGGCGGATGGCGATAAGCATGCCGCAGAGACACAAGCGCGCGTGCGGGAAGCATTGCAGCGGCATTTTGCCGACGGGCTTTCAGTGATTGGATATGACCGCGCGGAAGATGGCACAGGTTCTTTTTTGCTCGGGTTCGCGCCTGCTGAATTTTCAAAGTATTAGGAGAAGATGATGAAGATTGATGCGATTGTTCTGCGCGAAATCAAGATGCCGCTCGTGCATCCGTTCCGTACCAGCTTTGGCCTGACGACGGATCGTCGCATTCTTCTGATCGAATTGCAGAGTGAAGGTCTTACTGCGTGGGGCGAATGCGTTGCGGGTGAGCACCCATTCTTCTCAGACGAAATGATCGACACGGCATGGTTCATCACGGAGCATGAACTGGCGCCACGGCTTGTGGGTAAGGATATTGCTGCGGGACGTGATGTTCCTTCTTTGCTTTTGCAGGTGCGTGGGCACCGTATGGCGAAGGCTGCGCTTGAGAATGCTGTTTGGGATCTGGAAGCGCAGGTTCAGGGGATTTCGCTGGCAAAGCTGCTAGGTGGCACGCGAGAAAAGATTGCTTGCGGTGTTTCCATTGGCATGGAGATGGATATCCCGAAGCAGTTGGATCGTGTTGCGAAGGAAGTGGCTGCGGGATATCAACGCATCAAGTTGAAGTGTCAGCCAGGATATGACTCGGAAATGTTTGCTGCTGTGCGTGAGCGCTGGCCAGACATTCTGCTGAGCTGCGATGCCAATTCTGCTTATAAGTTGAGCGATGCGGATCACATTGCATCATGGGATCAATACAAATTGCTGATGATTGAGCAGCCGCTCTGGTATGACGACTTTTATTTCCATGCGCAGTTACAAAAGCGCATTCAGACTGCAATCTGCCTGGATGAATGTATTCGCAATGCGCGGGATGCGCAGGCCGCACTGGAACTTGGTAGCGGACGGATCATCAATATCAAGGTCGGCCGTGTGGGCGGATTTACGGAAGCAATTGCCGTGCATGATGTAGCGCAGAAGCATGGCGTTCCGGTTTGGTGCGGTGGCATGTTGGAAAGCGGCATTGGTCGTGCTCAGAATATTGCGTTGAGCAGCCTGCCCAATTTCTCACTGCCGGGTGATGTCTCCGCCTCTGCTCGTTACTGGACGGAAGACATCATCGAACCGGAAGTTACCGTCAGCGGCAAGGGAGAGATTGTTGTTCCTCAAGCTGCGGGCCGTGGCTATGAAGTGCGAACAGATCGTGTGGAAGGGCTTACTGCTCGGCAGAAGCGCATTACGGCTTAATCGGTGGAACAGCCAACAGCGTATTGACGGCATCGTGCACAGACGGTGCCGTCGGAAGAAACCGTATGTCTGTCACGGACAGTGTCTGTTGGTACGGAGCGACATGCACCATCAGCTCACGGAGCTTTACGTCCATCTTGATTTCCGTGTACGCGTCATGCGTAAGGCTAACCGGCTTCTGTTCATAAGACAGGGTTCCGCCCTGGTAGACACGAGCAAGGATGCCGAACATGAGATTCAGGTTTTGAATGATGCGAATTTCGATGCGTGTTAGATGATGTGTTTCTGCGTCGATCCAGATGCGTCCAGCGATGCCCATCAGCAATGACTGCGTTGTGGACCCGGGATGAAATTCCGGATTGGGTGCGAAATCCAGAACGACTTGCGTTCGCGCATGATTCGGAAGCTGTGGCTGTCCAGCTACAGCCGTAAAAATCATGGCCTTTGGCAGCGTTTTCATTAGCTCAATGCCGTACTTATCGCTGCTCTCGGACTTTTGGCGGCGCTTACGAACCTCTTCTGGTGTAAGGGCACGAAGACGAGCCAATTCGCCGCTTTCTTCTTCTGCCGTTAATGGACGCCCTTTAAAAGTAAGGGTGCGGGATATATTACCGTCCTCTGTTTCAATGACTTCGCGAATGCTGTCTTCTTTGGGATCAGTGCGATGAACGCGGTATTGCAATCCCCATCCGCGATGATGAAAGTCATCTAATTGAAATTGGACCGCCTGCTGAAGGATGGCGGAGATAGAGGACGGGGTAAGAGACTCCTGCCCCCGTGCCGTACTGCTGGTGAGAAAGCTGGCGATGGCCAGCCACACAAAACACTGATTCCGAACGATTCTCAACATGTCGACGTCTAACTCTGCCGTAGGATGCTTTCCTAGCCTACTAGGTGACTTTGCAGATGCGGACAGAATCTCGCGTTGCCGTGCAGCCTGCACTTGATTAGACTCACCGGGAGGTCAAGAGGAGAGTACGGACGATGGCAGTAGAGGGATCGACGGTTTTAGGGAAATCTATTCAGGTGCGCGGCGAAATTTCAGGCGCAGAAGATGTCATTGTGCATGGCCGCTTGCAGGGCAGCGTTACGCTGAAGGAAAGTCGTCTAACAGTAGGCCCAGATGCTGAAGTAGAGGCCGAATTGCATGTACACGATGCGATTTTTCTGGGCCAGGTAAATGGCAATGTGACCGCAACGGGACGTGTGGAACTGCGCAAAGGAGCTTCGCTTACCGGCGATGTCAATGCAGCACGGCTCTCGATTGAAGAAGGTTCTGCAATTCAGGGCAAAGTGTCACTTAGCGGCACCAAAGAGTAGTTTCGATGGTTTCGGACAGACAATAAGCCGGACAAAATGCGCCGGTCGTAGCAGCGGAGGTGGATGTGCGTCTATTTGGTGGTGGCGAAGCACGTGGATCGGGAACGAAGGCAAGTGCTCGCATCCCTCGGCCATCCAGCGGATGGACCCAGCTCCAGAAGTCATTGCGCGAACAGGAAGGCCTGCGCATCCTGGATATTGGTCCTACTTCGTCTACGAATATTAATTTCCTGACGGCCATGGGACACAGCGTATATATGGCGAACCTGGTGGAAGATGTCGCCGATCCCAAATGGATTCGGTCCGAAGCGGATGCACCTTTTCCGACGGAGGACTTCATCCGCGAAAATCTTGATTTTGGGGAAAGACTTTTCGACACCGTATTGTTCTGGGATACCGCAGATTACTTCCCCTCAGAATTGCGGACGGCGGTTGTCCGCCGTATTCACGAGGTGATGCAGCCTGGAGGGCAATTACTAGCGTTCTTCCATGTAAAGCCTGAGAGTGGCTTGCAACGTTACCATCTACGAGATGATGGTCAGGTCGACACACAATTTGCTGCAGAAGCTGAGGTCCGGAATACGATGACCAATCGACAGATCGAGCAGCTTTTTCATGAATTCGCGAGTTATAAATTCTTTCTCGCAAAGGATAATCTGCGAGAAGTGATTGTGACTCGATAGCAAAACAATAAGGGGAAGCCACTGGCTTCCCCTTATTACTGATCGAAAGTTCTCTTCTTACTTCTGAGACTTGCGGGTTTCTGCCCAACGCTTCTTCTGCGCGTCTGCAATACGCTTGCGTGCTTCCGCGCTTAAGGTGCGCTTCTTCGGAGTTGCCTTGGAAGCGGGTGTCGCAGTGTTCTTGCGAGGACGCCCCACAGCCTTCTTTACTACCGCCGGGGCAGCACTGCTGCCACCGGCAAGCAATGCACGGGCCTGCTGCAGCTTGGCAATCTGTGCATCAATCTCTGCAAGAATACGATTTACTTCCAAGAAATTACCTCCCTCAGAGCATAGATGCTCATTGAAAAAAGTTTAGATCATAGATCGCTGGTTTGGATACTCATAGGAGTAACTCAAAACGAAGATATCGGTAATCAGATTGTTGCCGAATTAAAAACTATCTGTACGGGACGCAGTAAGCGAGTAACCCGGATTTTCATCCGTATCTTCAAAGCGCGATACGGCTCCCAGACCACGCCGCTGGCTACCGTCATCAATAGCTGTACGTAATTGCTGTGAGGTTCCAGTGCGGTCATTGGCATAAGACGCTGCGAGACGGGTCAATGCAAAGGACACAATGTCCGAGTGGTGCAGGTCATCCATGTGCGGATCGCGCCGCATATTCAGCCAGAGACGATGTACAAGCTGAACATCACTAGCGGGAATGGTTGGTGCGTGAGGACCAATATGGAAGCTCTCTGCTTCACCCGTAGGCGGCACAACATAGAAGGTGAACTGGCGCTTGGGTTCTGGCAAGGCTTCCCATGCCTGACCCACATGATATGCCTGCTCCTGCGCCGTTAATTTAGTGGAAAGTCCCGAAACAACTGCGGCCACATCTAATGAATTTGCTGTGCGAACAATTGCGGCAAAGATATCTCCTGCCGGAACAACCACCAGACCGATATGTTTGCCAAAGCTTTCTGCAACAGAGACAGCTTTGGTAAACAACATCTGTTCGTGTTCGCTGAAGAGCTGCTCTGAGGCGTCAACATACTCCGGCCCACCTGCACCCATCATGCGCGCAGCAAGGACGACGATGTCCTGTTCGTCGGTATCCGTACGCGCCAGAGCCCACTTTAGAGCGTGCGGAGTAGCAGCATCGCGCATAGTAACCAGGACGCCGCCCGGGCGAATGGCCAGGTCATCACGACCGACTTCTTCAGAGTGCTCTAACTGGAAGTGCTCCTTCATCTGTCTCTCTGTCTGCTTGTGGCGGCGCTTGTTATCCCGCTCAGACAAAGAGAAGATGACGAAAAATCCGATGGCGAAAATAATGCCACTAACCGTAGCTACCGATTTTGTAAATAAGTTCACGATCGCAGTGGTGAACAACACCAAGAAGACACAGAACAGGCCAATTGGCAGTTCGGTTTTACCAATGCGAAGGTTAAGGGGAACCTTTGCACCACGTTCGCCCTTGTATTTCCAGCGCAGGACGAGCATGGCTAGAGCGTTAAACGTGAAGCTCCAGATAACACCAAAGGCGTATGCTTCGCCGATCATGATGACGTCGCCGCGCGTTACCACGATGACGAAAAGCTGAATCAGCGCCACCATGTTCACAATGCGGTAACTGGTACCAAAGCGCTTTTGCGGTTTGCGGAACCAATCTGCCAGGACGCCATCTTCTGCCACGCGCATCAGGACGCCCGTGGAGCCCACGATGGCCGTGTTCACGGCACCGCCCAGAATCAGGAAGCCGACAATTACGACGAAGATGCGGAAGGCGACGCGGAGTGCCAGGGGACCGACCATGTACATGGCCATACCGGCAATCAGATTGTCGCGATACACGCTGACTCGCACGCTATCCGGGATCAGCATGACGGCCAGCAGGGAACCGAGGCCGGTGAAGACGGTGCTGTAGATGGCAATGACGAGCGCAGCACGCTTCAGGTTCTTCAGCTTGGGATGTTCAATCTCTCGATTGACCTGCGCCAGCGACTCCTCGCCCGACATGGCGAGGACGGAGTGGCCAAAGGCCATCAGAATGCCGAAGAGTCCCAGATTCTTGGCGAACTGCGTGTGCTTGAGGAACCCGAGAGAATCCGGGCTGAAAGTCAGATTTCGAGGAAGCGGAAGCGGAGGAAGTGTCGCTCCAATGTGTCCGACGCTGAAAAGGCCCCAACCGATGAGAACAACCACCATGACAGTGGTGATCTTCATAATGCTGAGAGCTTTTTCGCTGGACTCCTCAATACCCTTGATGTTCTGCCACCAGAAGAAGATGGTGATCAGCGCGGCGATAAACGCCGAGGTGTGGTTCACATTGAACTGGTGTGGAACACCTGCGGCATTCACAGCCCAGTGGTGATACCGGGGAGAAGCTGCGGCCTGGGCAAGCAGGCCATTGAGGAGGCCAACGATATATTGTCCGGCCGATACGCCTGAGATGGGCCCAGTAAGCACGTAATCGAACATCAGCGCAGAGACGCTGACCTTGGCGAAGGTACCTCCCAGGGCTTCCTTCACAATGCGATAGACGCCGCCACGTGTGTACATGGAACAGCTTTCCACGTAGACCGCGCGCACCGCATAGGAGAAGAACATGGTGCCCAGAATGAGCCAGGGAGCCGATTTTCCTACGGCTTCTTCCGCAATACCACCTGCGTAAAAAGCGGAAGATCCAAGATCGTTGAGAACGATGGCGGCCGCTCGCCAAAAGGAAATGAAGGTCAGCATCACGGAGGACGCGACCACGAGGCGAACACGATTCGGAACGGGTGGTGTGTAAGTGCGTTTCGACGCCATCTTGTACCGGGCCTGTCCACTTTGTGTGCTGGAGAAACCTGCACACGCGAAAAAGCGCCCAGCGGTGAGTCTACTGCTGGCTGGGATATCAGTCAATGATGTCGTGAGGAGTTAGTGCAGATTGTCTGAGGCGCTGGTCTGCTCGCCGTTGTCAGCGAAGAAATCGTGCATGTCTTTGACCAGGGTGATAGCCACAACAATGGCAGATCCGCCCATGCCGATGAGGAACATGGGGATGAGCACATGGGACAGTCCGCGGATGATCAGATCCAGCATTGATCTTCATTGTAATCGCAACACGCGGATTGGCGAGGGGTGCTAGACTCCACGCGATGCGATTCCTCTCTATGCGCGCTTTTGCTGCGCTTCTTCTTACCAGTTTTCTGCAGGTGGTGATCTTTCCTGTTGCCGGGCCGTTGCCGGTCTGGCGGGCTGCACTCTCGTGGCTCGCGCTGGTGCCGCTGCTGTGGCTTTTATTGGTGGAAGGACGCTCATGGAGTGCATGGAAATGTGCTGCAGTCGGCTATATCAATGGCGTGCTTTGGTACCTGGGGACCTGTTACTGGGTCTACTCCACCATGCACCTGTACGGAGGGTTACCCTCTCCAGTCGCCGCGCTGGTGATGGTGTTGTTCTGCCTTTATTTAGGGCTCTATCACGCGCTGTTTGCTGGTTTGTTGGCCGTCGCGCGGAGAGCAGGCGTTGCCATAGCACTGATCACAGCACCGTTTTTGTGGATAGGTGTAGAGCTGGCACGGGCGCGCATCACCAGCTTTCCGTGGAACCTGCTGGGTTACTCGCAAGTAGATAGCTATGCTCTGACTCGTATTGCACCATTGACTGGTGTTTACGGCATTAGCTTCGTGTTGATGGTCGTAAACACAGCGATTGCTGCGGCCGTTGTGATACCTCGTAAACGTATTCCCACGATCGCTGCATTATGTGGCGCGGTATTAGCTGCAGGTGTGCAGAATGTTGGCGGGTGGATGGCGCCTCAGCGTCAAGCGGGTTCGCAAAAGGCAGTCCTGATGCAGCCAAATCTTTCAGTAGGACAGGAAGAGACGGAAGATGCTGGAACCTTGGCAAGAAACTTTGCTGGACTCTCGGTACAGGCAGCTTCGCTCGACGACTCTCCCTCGCGCATTGTCTTGTGGCCGGAATCTCCTTCGCCTTTCTATACCAATCGACCAGACTTTACTGCGGTGGCAACCCAACTTACTGAAGCGGTGCATGCACCGTTGATTGCAGGAGCTATCGGCGTGGAGGCTGCGCCGAACGAGCGCCGTGGCTATCACGTCTATAACTCGGCAGGCTTGTTTCTCCCGTCGCAGGGTTACGTTACGCGCTACGACAAAATCCATCTGGTGCCATTTGGTGAGTTCACACCGTATGCCAGCCTGCTTTCTTTCGCCAGCGGGTTAACGCAGGCAGTGGGCACCTTCGATCGTGGCAGCAGCCGTGTGCCACTCAGCGCAGATGGCCATCGTTACGGTGTCTTTCTTTGCTACGAATCCATCTTCAGTGACGAAGTGCGGCAGTTTGTGGCGAACGGCGCTGAGGTGCTGACGAATCTTTCTGACGATGGTTGGTATGGCGATACCAGCGCACCCTTTCAGCACATCAACATGGCACGGATGCGTGCGATCGAGAATCATCGCTGGATACTACGCGATACCAATAACGGCATTACAGCGTCGATTGACCCAAACGGTCGTGTAGTGGAGCGGATGGAACGCCACCAGCGCGGAGCGGCTGCCATGCACTTTGACTATCTTCATGATCTTACTTTCTACACGCGGTTTGGCGACGTCTTTGCATTTATATGTGCCGGAATTTCTGTGGTGCTCCTGCTCTACGCAGTGACTCGACAGAACATCGCGATAGACTGAAGAAGATATGTTGACCGATCTTGAATACCAATACTCCCCGGTTCGTGCGCGCGTGCGCGATCTGCGGGAGTATCTTTGACTCGCCCAAACTCAAACAGCAACTGGAAGCCGTTGAATCGCAGATTGCAGACCCTGCCATCTGGGCTGATGCTGCACGTTCTCAGCCGCTGATGCGCGAACGGAAGCGCCTTGAAACATTACTTGCCGACGATGCGGAATTATCGCGTCGGAGTGAGGATGTGGAGGCTTACTTCGACCTTGCCCGCGAGGGCGAAGATGTTGAGGCCGATCTGGCCAAGTCGATTGAAGAGATTGACCGCTTTGTTGAAGACCTCGACGCTAAGACGATGCTGTCGCAGGAAAGCGATCCGCTGAACGCCATCGTTACCGTGCATCCGGGCGCTGGTGGAACGGAGAGCCAGGACTGGGCGGAAATGTTGATGCGCATGTATCTGCGATGGGCGGAACGCAACGGCTTCAAGACGGAGATCAACGAAATTCAGGATGGTGATGAAGCGGGCATTAAGTCTGCAACGTTTACGATCAGCGGTGAAAATGCCTTCGGTCTTTTGAGCGGAGAGACAGGTGTACATCGGCTGGTGCGTATCTCGCCGTTTGATTCGGCGAAGCGTCGTCATACTTCGTTTTCATCTGTCTTCGTGTCCCCGGAAATTGATGACTCGATTGTGATCGACATCAAACCGGATGAGCTTCGCATTGATACCTACCGGTCCGGCGGTAAAGGCGGGCAGCATGTGAATACGACCGACTCTGCGGTCCGTATTACGCATCTTCCTACAGGTATTGTTGCGGGTTGTCAGAACGAGCGTTCGCAGCACAAGAACAAAGAGAAGGCGATGAAGATGCTTCGCTCTCGCTTGTATGAATTTGAGCTTGAGAAGAAGCGTGCGGCAAGCAAGAAGCTGGAAGACTCCAAGTTAGACATCAACTTCGGATCGCAGATTCGTTCCTATGTATTGCAGCCATATCGCATGGCTAAGGATCTGCGCACACGCGTGGAAGTTGGCGATGTGGACCGCGTACTAGATGGTGATCTGCAGCCGTTCATCCGTGGTTATCTGAAGATGCGTCGTGAAGGCGGAGTACCAGCCGCGATTGTTGACGATATCGAATAATCAGATGGCTTTCCAGCTTCCAACACGAAAGATAAGACGATCGACATCGAACGATGTCGATCGTGTTCTTGAGATATGGCGCAATGCCGTCGATGCGACGCATCATTTCCTGTCGCAGGAAGATCGTATTGCGATTGAAGCTGAAGTTGTTTCGTTCCTGCCAACCGTGCCGCTTTGGCTTGCTGTGGATGAGCAGGATCGGCCGCTGGGATGGATGCTGCTGGACGAAGATCGCATCGAAGCACTGTTCGTCGACCCAATAAGTCGTGGAGCAGGTGTGGGCCGTGCCTTGGTGCAGCACGCACTCTCGTCGCACACCACGATCTTCACGGATGTGAATGAGCAGAACCTGCAGGCTGTTGGCTTCTATGAGCATCTTGGCTTCGTGCCGATTGGGCGTTCGGAATGCGATGGACAGGGGCGCGCTTATCCTCTGATACATTTGCGTTCTGCATCCTGAGAGCTGTGACGACCAGCTATTTCACGTTAGAAAGATGTTTCTCATTGAAATAGCTGGCATCCAATGCTGCATGGCTAACTCCACGCTGGAATCCGAACTGAAGAAACAACTGAAGGCGCTCCTGGACGGTGGGCAGGCACACGCGAAGCTGGATGATGCAGTATCTGGCGTGCCCTTCGATGTGCAAGGGAAAGTGCCGGAGGGATTGCCATACTCACCCTGGCAATTGCTGGAACACATCCGCCTTGCGCAGAAGGACATCCTCGAGTTCAGCAACAATGCTGATGGTAGTTACAAGGAACTGAAATGGCCGGATGATTACTGGCCGAAGTCGCCTGTACCGCCAAATGAAGATGCCTGGGGTGAGAGCGTTAAGGCACTCAAGAAGGACCGTGCTGCTTTCGAGAGGCTGCTGGCGGAGGGCGATCTTACCAAGCCATTTCCGTGGGGCGATGGTAATCAGAACCTGCTGCGCGAAGCATTGCTGATTGCCGATCATGAGGCATATCACACGGGTGAACTGGTGATGGCACGTCGGCTTCTGGGAGCATGGAAGCCGAAGAAAGGTCACGCGTGAATTCACCGGAAGATATCAAGGGTATGCTGGCTGCGAAGACGATTGCCGTCGTCGGGCTATCCGATGATCCAGAGAAGCCGAGCCACTTCGTCTCCGCGTACATGCAGCAGGCAGGGAAGAAGATTCTGCCGGTAAATCCAGCTATCCCATCTGTACTCGGCGAAACGAGTTATGCCTCTCTGAGTGACCTTCCAGAAAAGCCGGATGTCGTGAACGTCTTCCGTTTGCCCCGAGCGATTCCAGCGATCGTCGACGAAATGATTGCGCTGGGACTGAAAAATCTGTGGGTACAGCAGGGGATCCGGAATGAAGAGGCAGCGGCCAAGGCAGAGGCCGCCGGCATCCATGTCGTGATGGATCGTTGCATGATGGTGGAGCATCGGATGCATACGCGCTAAGTTGCGCCGCACCACTACAATGAATGAAATGCTCTCATCCCGTACCTTCCGCCTTCTTGCCGCCTTCCTGCTAACCCTTTTGCCGGGTTGTCTCTGTGCGCAGATTGGGACTGTGGTGGGCAATGGGGGGCCGGGGCCTGCCAAGGCACAACACCTGACGGTGGAGATGATCTCTGCCGGGCCGCAGATTGCCGCCGGTGGTACGCAGACGGTGGCGTTCGTCTTCTCCATGGAGGAGGGGTGGCATGTGTACTGGAAGAATGCCGGGTTCGCCGGGTTTCCTCCTAAGGTGAAGTGGACCGTTCCGGATGGCATCACTGCCGGGTCACTACAGTTCACAGCGCCTGATCGCCTGCCGCTGGATACCACCGTGGACTATGGCTACCAGGATTCGGTGGCTTATCCCGTGACAGTGGAAGCAGGGAAGAAGCCCAAGGCCGACAAGACTGGCAACGTGCATCTGGGCGCCGAGATCAGCTGGCTTGTGTGCAAGCAGGTCTGCATTCCTGGCAAGGCCAACCTGGGGCTGGATCTGAAGGTCGTGCCTGCGGGAACAGCTGTCAGCCATGATGGTGAGAAGGTGGGCGAACTGGGCGCGGCGCTGAAGGGCATGCCGAAGCCGCTGCCGGAACGCTTCCGCATCTCTGCTACCAGCTCCGGAGACAACATTGTCCTGACGGCGATCACTGGTACGCGCGAGACAGATGCTGAGTTCTTCCCGGCAGAACAGGATGTGATTGCCGATCTGGCGCAGGTACAGACTGACATTCTGGACAATGGCGCGCAGATCCACTTCAAGCGTTCTCCCAATGCCAAGACTCCGCCGAAGCAACTATCCGGCGTGCTGAAGCTTGCCACCGAGGAGAGCTACACCATTGATGTGCCCATTGTGCCCGGCCCGCCACCGGTACAGACTGCGAGCAGCAGCACAGGGCCGCTGAATACCGCGAGTGCACTCAGCTTTGCCGCGCTAGCATTCGTTGGTGGTGTTCTGCTGAACCTGATGCCGTGCGTGTTCCCAGTGCTGTTCCTGAAGGCGTTGTCCCTATTGCAGACATCGTCGGCGGAGAAGCAGCATGTGCGGTCGCATGGTGTGGCTTACACGCTGGGCATTGTGGCGTCGTTCTGGCTGGTGGTTGCGGCCCTGTTGGCACTCCGCGCCGAAGGACGGCAGCTTGGCTGGGGATTCCAGTTGCAGTCGCCCGGGTTTGTGGTGGTGTTGACTAGCTTCCTGTTCTTCTTCGCCCTGTCGCTTGCAGGCATGTTCGACTTCGGTCTGTCGCTGACGAGCGCGGGTGATTCGCTGACGCATAAGAGCGGTTACACCGGCAGCTTCTTCACCGGTGTTCTGGCTACGGTTGTGGCCACGCCCTGCGTGGGGCCCTTCCTTGGCGCAGCGATTGGCTTTGCCCTAGCGCAGTCAGCTCCGGTGACGTTCCTTGTGTTCACCTCGCTGGCGTTGGGGCTGGCGGCCCCTTATATGCTGCTGACCCTCAATCCAGCCTGGGTGCGACTGCTGCCGAAGCCTGGTGCGTGGATGGATCTGCTGAAGCAGATCACTGCGTTGCCGCTGTTCATCACAGTGATCTGGCTGGTTTACATCTACGGTCGGCTGTCGGCTACGAACGGTATCTTCGCTATGGCGATGCTGCTTGGCGGGTTGCTGCTGGTGGTGATTGCTGCGTGGACACTTGGTCGCTGGCCGGTGCGTAAGTGGAGCACGGCTGTTGCGGCGGTACTTTGCATCCTGGCGATTGCGTTGCCGATGTATGCTGCGCGCGAGAGCAAGAGTGCGGTCACCTGGCAGACCTTCGATGCAGATGCTGTGGCTCAGGCACGTTCGCAGGGCAAGGCTGTGTTTGTGGACTTTACGGCTGCGTGGTGCCTTTCGTGCCAGGTGAATGAGCGTGTGGTGCTGAAGTCCAGCGAGGTAGAGAAGCAGTTGTCGCAGCCGAACGTGGTGGCGATGAAGGCGGATTGGACGCAGTACGATGCGAAGATCACCGCAGCGTTGCAGGCTGCAGGTCGCGACGGTGTCCCGACGTACATTGTTTATCCGGCAAACCCGTCTTCTCCTGCAGATGTTTTGCCAGAGGTTCTAAGCAAAAGTGTTGTGCTGGATGCGCTGGCCAAAGATCTGAAACGGTAGGAGGGTACCCCCCTCCCCCTGTTTTTCTAAAATCGTCTTTCTATTGGGTTTAGATCGCCAGTGTCGCTAAAATCGTCTTCCCATTGAGGTTAGAGGCAAAATCGTCTTTCTAAAAGAGTTAGGGCCGCGCATAGAGCGGCCCTTTTTCTGTCTGGTTCTATTTTAGTGGTTTCGCGGAAATAACCTGCCAACTGTATTTCTTTTGGTTTGTTAGGGTTGAGTGATTTAGGGGCTTGACAAGTCCTTCGTGCCTTCCTGGCGCCTTCGACGCCGTGGGGCAGGCGGCGTCGAAATGATCTCTTTTGTTTTCGTGGCCACGCGGATTCTTGCTGGCCGGAAGGGCTCGACAGGTGTCCTAGAGGGAAGCCCATTGGGATTCTTGACGATCAATCAAGGGTCGTTGGAGCCATCACCAGGCGTATACGTCCAGCTTTTGGATTGCCACCGGTTGCCCTTCAAATGAGAGGTCGGGGGTTCCTTTCGGTACGATGAGGCCAACCGTGCCGTCCTTTGATCCCGCCGTTGGTGGAAGAGCAAGAGCTGTCGAAAGTCCCGATGTGCTCTTCATTCGCACGATGGCAATGTGGCCGGATGTGTTTGCGTAGTGCAATTGCGCAAACTCTGGTCGAGACGCCGCCTGGATTCCGGTGATGTCCGACTGTTTGGCTGTATATTCCGCGGGCGATTTGTCTTCGCCATCCACTACGAGCAATGCAAGATCATGCGCGGGCACGGATATCGTTGTGCTGGTGGTAGAGAGCGTTTGTCCGTTCCATACTTCTTTCACCGACTTCGGAGAGCCTGTCAGCCCAAGCTTCTTCCAATCGAGAGTGACACTCGCGGAGGTTCCGGCTCGGTTCAGCAGGGCGAGTGCACGCATGCCTGCTGTGGCCATTGGCTTTGCCCAAATCTGCATTCCCGGTGTTGGTTCCGCGATGAGGATGGGCTGCAGGCCGTATGGGTCGTTATGGATTTGGAGCATCTCCTTGTTCTTAAGGAGCGACAGAGTTGTTGGCGAAAGTCGCGTGAGGTCAGAGCCAATCATCAGCGGTGCGCTGGATATTGCCCATAGCCCCAGATGCGTGCGATCCAAGGCTTCGGTCATGCCGCGCATTCCCATGACCATCATGTCAAGATCGTTGTAGTAGCCGGTATGTTGCGCTTCCGGATGTTGCCCCGTGTCAAAGGAATCGAGCACATTCTTCGCGCTGATGATGCGTTTGTCATGTTGCGCGTCGTGCAGGCTCTCCACGACCGGAGGAATGATGTCGCCTCCTGTGCGCCATATTGTGCTGTCGATCTCTCCGACGCCCGGTGCCCAGAACCAGGGATTCTGGCTGCCCCACTCGCAGATGGAGAAGTACAGCTTGCGCCCGGTTGTCTTCTCGGCCTTCTGAATGGCATGGGCGATCTGCGCATACTGGATGGCACCGGAACGCTTGTTTTTTGCGCCGCCACACCAGTCAACCTTGACGTAATCGAATCCCCACCTGGAGAACTGCAGGAAATCCTGGTCGTAGTGGCCTTCGCTGCCGGTATTGAAATACTTCGGGCCTGAGTCGGGATACATGCTGCAGCCATCCAGACCGGCATCGGTGTAGATTCCGGCCTTCAGTCCAAGGCTATGGATGTATGCGGCGATGTTGGCCATGTCGCCGTCTTTCTGGCCGGGCTTGAGGGCAGGCCACTGCCTGGGTTCTACAACGATATTGCCTGCGGCATCTCGTTTTCCCAGCCACCACCCCTCGTCGATAACGACATAGTCGTAGCCAGCTTCTTTCATACCGTTCGTGGCCAGAGCCTGGGCCTGCTGTTGAACGATCTGAGAGTTCACGATGTTGGCGAAACTATTCCATGAATTCCAGCCCATCGGAGCAGCGGCAAAGCAAGCAGTTGCGGACGCAAGAAAGAGCCATGAAAGACGCATCACAGCAACATACCACCGCACCTTATCTACACGTGGCTCTCCCTTGTGAAAGCCGTTTTTGATTGCGAGTTTCACAAGGGAGATTTGTTTATGAGGAGGGGTTAGTTCGGCGTCGGTTTTGTGACGCTGTCCACGACGAGCACATCCACCGGGATCTTGCCGGATTCCAGCTTCAGTCCAAAGTCCTGCGCGAGAGCCGTGATGAGTGGCGGCGGTGTATCGCCGCTGTCCGATTGCGGTTGCGCCTTCAGACCGGCCTTGAGGAGTTGGTTGTCGTCCATCTGGTACTTCAGGGTGCCGTTGTAGCGTGTGGCACCGAGATTTGTCTGGTCGACCACGGGATGGTCAAACATGTCGGACTGCAGAAAAGCGGAGAGTTCCTGCATGGTTGCGTTGTTGATGAAGAGCCGTCCCGGTGGCAAACCAAATCCGGGAATGTCGCCTGATCCGGTAGGCGATGGCTTCATCTTGATGCCGCCCTTGGCAACCGTCAGGGAATAGGCGGTCATAGTGCGTTTTTCAACGTGGTACTTCAGCCCGTAGCGCTCTGTCATGAGCTTTGCCACCTCGCTCATGAACTGCTTCAGGCTCGGCTGTCCCGGAGTGTCCGGCTTGGCGTCGATGTCGTATTTGTCCTGTGTGGCCCATTCGGGAAGGCCCACGATCTGGGCAGCGTTCAGGCTCAAGGAAATGGTCATCATCTTTTCAAGGGTGAGTCCCTTGCCGATGAAGTTTCCGCGGTTGAGCAGAAATGCGAAGCCCTTCTCGTCGGGTGCTTGCGGCTTGATCGTCGCAACTTCAAACGATGGATTTGCGTTGGGATCCATCTTGGGCTGCGGCGGCGGAGGTTCAGGGATGGCCCACGCTGTCTCTGTTGTTGCGCGCACGAAGATCAGTGGCGCTTTGTTGTCGCCCTGCGTGCGCGTGCCAGCGATGGTATTGCCGTCGGGCGAGATCTTGCCTTCGTAGGTGATGAAAACACGTTCGATGTTGAGGCGCAGTGTCCCATCGTTGAAGTCGACCTTTTCGATTGGAATGGCAGGCGACTTCTGGTCGATGAACCACATGGTGCCTTTCCACCCATCGCCGACCTTTTCAATTTTCACGACCCAACGATTGTCCTTGCCGTCAGGCTGACGTACCGCGCCCTGCCAGGTGCCATCAAGCTTGACCTGTGTTGCCGCTTGGAATGCGGCTGCAGGAATCGTCACTGCGGCGATGGGCAGCAATGAAACGAAGGCGAGAACCACGGAACGACATGGTGCGGATACGGGTAGGCGCATGCAGACCTCGCGATACTGGATTAGGACAGGAAAATCAGGAACATACTAACGGTGTTCTGATTGGACGGCAATGAAATAGGGAGGATAGGCAAGTTGTTGGTATTTCTGAAGCTGGATACCTTTGACGGCTCACCGCTTGGCATTCTAGAGAGGGGTTAGGAATGCAGGTCCTTCGGCTTCACTTCGTTTCGCTCAGGATGACGGTCTTCTACCGTAAGAGCTCCGCTGGGGAAGTCATTCAGAACTGTTTGCACCAAACAAAAAAAGCCCCTACCGACGAAGATCGCCGATAGGGGGGAGGCCAGTGACGCAACTTGTAGCGGCGGGATGTTGACTCAACCGTCCGCGAACTTTCGGGCTCTCTTGCCCTCACACTGATTATGACGCAAAAATCTATGAGAAGTTGCATATTTCTGCTTTGAGACCAAGAAATATACATTTTTTAGTAGAAGTGGCGTGGTTTGGCGTTCCAGAAGGGGTTCTGGAGGAGTTTGAGGGCAGTTTGGGGCACAAAAAGCGGAAGCCGCGATCTCTCGCGGCTTCCGTTATCCACTTTTTGGTAGGTTATGCGGCTACCAGCCGCGGGTCTGCATCAGTTCTTTCTCTTCGATGGCAAGGGCGGCCAGGCCCTTCATGCTGCCGAGAACCTGCTCGCTGACTTCGGCGAGGATCTTGGCGTCGTCGAAGTGGCGGGCGGCCTGCACGATGGCGGTGGCGCGGCTGACGGCTTCTTCGCGCTCCTTTGGGTTGTTCTCCACGTCGAGCGGGGTGGCGCGTTCCTTCATGAAGATGCCGGAGCCGACGAAGACCGTCTCTGCGCCAAGCTGCATCATGAGCGCGGCGTCTGCCGGTGTGGCGATGCCGCCTGCGGAGAAGTTAGGGACAGGCAGCTTGCCGAGTTCCTTGACCATGCGGACGAGTTCGTACGGTGCGCCGTGAATCTTGGCAGCGTGGTAGAGCTCGTCGTCGCTCATGACGGTGAGCTGCTTGATCTCGCGGGTCATGGTGCGCATGTGCTGCACGGCATGGATGACGTCGCCGGTGCCCGGTTCGCCCTTGGTGCGGATCATGGCTGCGCCTTCGGCGATGCGACGAAGCGCTTCACCGAGGTTACGTGCGCCGCAGACGAAGGGCGTGGTGAAGGCATGCTTGTCGATGTGGAAGGTGTCGTCGGCAGGGGTGAGGACTTCCGACTCGTCAATGAAGTCGACACCGAGTTCCTGCAGGATCTGCGCTTCAACGAAGTGGCCGATACGGGCCTTGGCCATCACGGGGATCGAGACAGAGCCGATGATTTCCTTGATGAGCTTGGTGTTGGCCATGCGAGCTACGCCACCTTCAGCGCGGATCATGGCGGGGACGCGCTCAAGCGCCATGACGGAGACGGCGCCCGCTTCTTCAGCGATGCGAGCCTGCTCAACGTTCATGACGTCCATGATGACGCCGCCCTTGAGCATTTCCGCCAGACCGGTCTTGAGACGAAGGCCGTGCGGCGCGTAGTTGCCGTTGGAAGAGGACAGGTCAGCCATGGCGAAATGCTCCTTTAATGACGAATGTTCCGGATGTTAAGACGGAGATAGGTTCATTTTAGCAGCGATATGCCGCTTTATTTCGTGTGTGTGAATGAGGTTTGCTTTCCCGGACGAATTGTAGTGCGGGAGAAGAATGCAGGCCCTTCGACTTCGCTCAGGATGACGGTCTTCGAACGTATGAGCTTCGCTATGCTCGATGCCCGTTTATCGCATGTAAGAGAGCGTGGATGGACGCATTGGAGTTGGCTTGAAATTGCGAGTGGTGTCCGGTTTCTTTTCTGTTGGCGCAGAAGAGGATTCGTCTTTCGATGTTGGCGCAGGTTGTTCGGTGGTGTGTAGCGGGAGTTCGCCGTGGAGGGCGGCGATGATGGCATCGCCCCAGCGTGCGGCTTTGGCTGCGCCGATGCCGGATACGTCTTCGAGGTCTTCGACGGTGCGGGGATTGTCGAGCACGATCTGGCGGAGGGTGCGATCGCCGAAGATGACGAAGGCGGGCTTCTTCAGCTTCTTTGCTTCGTCGGCGCGCCAGCCGCGAAGTGCTGCGTCAGCGATCTTTTGATCGGCGGTGAGGGGTGTGTTCTCCTGCTCGCTCTTTTGTGATTTGGAGCGGCTGCCGGATGCTGATCCTCTTGATTGGCTGCGCGAGCGTTTGGACGGCAGAGCGGATGTCTCTGTCACATCGCGCATCTGGATGCCGATGATGGGTTCACCGTCGTTGGCTTCGCGGCCTTCGTGTGTGATGAGTGCGCGACGGTAGGAGATCTCCTTGCCTTCGGGGCTCATGAAGGTTGCGGCTTCCAACGTGATGTAGCCCGCGCGGCCCATGGCATCGAGCAGAACGTCGAGTTCTTTGCGGTCGAGGTCGCCTCGTGGGTAAAGCTCAGTGTGTAGCTTGCCGGTGGATTTGCCGTGCGGTGAGGCAGCGAGTTCGCGGAGGATGCGGTGCATCTCGCGCAGTTCGGACGTGGATGGATCGCGAAAGCTTTGCGAGGATGCGCGTTCGGGTGAGCAGAAGTCGCAGAGGCCGCAGGCGCGATTGTCGGACATATCGCCGAAGTGGCGGATGAGCGCGGACATGCGGCATTCGGCGGCAGAGGCGAAACGCATCATGGCGTCGATCTGGCCGCGGCGGAAGCTGACCTGCGTGTTGTAACGAGCCATCCATGCGGGCGATGGATTGTCTGCGCGGGTGACGTTGCCGCCCATGTCGATCTGCGCTGCGCCCTGGGCGAGAAGTTTGTCGAGTGCGGGACCGAAGACGTCGAGGTCGAGACGGAGCTTGATGCGGAGGTCGTCGGCGTGGATGGGCTCGGTCTGGAGTGCGGTGGCGATGCGCGAGAGCGTGTCGGTGGGCGGGTAATCGCGCTCGAGGAAGAAGTCGTGCATGCGGCGGTCGGCGAAGCTGTACATCAGCACGGAGCGCGCGGGTTTGCCATCGCGTCCGGCGCGGCCGATCTCCTGATAGAAGCTCTCAACCGTGGAGGGCATGGCCATGTGGAGCACGGTGCGTACGTCAGCTTTGTCGATGCCCATGCCGAAGGCGATGGTGGCGACGACGACTTCGAGTTTGCCGTCGAGGAAGCCGCGTTGCACCTTGTCGCGCGTGGCGGGTTCGAGCCCTGCGTGATAGGTAGCGGTGGGGAAGTCAGTGTTGAGTTCGGTGGCGAGGGTTTCCGCGTCTTTGCGCGAGGGCGCGTAGATGATGGCGGGACGGCTTGCGGACTCTGCCAGGAGTTTGCGCGCCATCTCGGTGCGACGCGGCTTGGAAACTTCCACGACTTCCACGGCGAGGTTGGTGCGACGGAAGCCCTGAATAAATTCTGCGGCGTTGCTCAGCGCGAGTTCGGCGACGATGTCTTTCTGAACCTGGGGTGTCGCCGTTGCTGTCAGAGCGATGATGGGGGCCGGGCGCAGAGCATCGAGATGCGCGGCGAGGTTGCGGTAATCCGGGCGGAAGTCATGACCCCATTGCGAGATGCAGTGCGCTTCGTCGATGGCAATGAGCGAGGGTTTGCGCTTGGCGAGCATGGGGCCGAAGCCGGGAACGCGGAATCGCTCAGGTGCGATGAAGAGGAACTGCAGTTTGCCATCAAGGTAGTCGCGGCAGACCTGGCGGCTGGCTTCGCGGTCGAGGCCGGAGTGGATGCGTCCAACGTTGAGGCCGAGCGAAGTGAGCTTGTGCGCCTGATCGTCCATGAGCGCGATGAGCGGCGAGATGACGAGTGCCGTGCCACCGCGTGCGATGGCCGGAAGCTGATAGCAGAGACTTTTACCCGCGCCGGTGGGCATGACCAGAAGAACGTCGCGGCCCCTGGTGGCGGCTTCGCAGACGGCGCGCTGGCTGGCTCGGAATTCGCGGAATCCGAACACGCTATGGAGGAGCGATTCGAGGTCCGGCGATGGGGTAGGCGACTGCATCAGGAGTGGTGCTATTTTCGCACAATCTTCTCCCTGTTTTCAGAATGCGGGTTGGTTGGGTTAGGCTTGGTGCGCAAAGGAAAACTTGATGCGAATTGTTGCTGTGATGCTTGCCCTTGTTTCCGCAGTGGGTGTGGCGCAGACGGCTGCGCCGGTTGCTGCTCCTGCTCAGAATGCAGTGCCTCCGGGATTTACGACGTCGTTTCCGCCTGATCCGGGCAAGACTTTGCTGCCGTTGCCTGAGGGCCATACGTGGACGCCGCTTTGGCCGGATGGTGCTCCGGGACAGCAAGGGAATGAGGTTATCGACATTCCCGCAGTAAGCGTGTTTTTGCCGAAGGAGAATCCCACGCATTCGTTGGTGGTGGTGGCGCCGGGTGGCGGCTATGTTCATCTGGCCATGAAGCATGAGGGCTACGACATCTGCCAGTGGTTGAACGATCACGGTGTGGCGGCGGTTCTGTTGCGCTATCGGCTGGGGCCTAAGTACCACCATCCGATTGAACTGGGCGATGCGCAGCGGGCGATGCGGTTTGCGCGTTCCCATGCTTCGGAGTGGGGCGTGGATACGTCGCACATTGGCATGTGGGGATTCTCGGCGGGCGGGCATCTGACGTCGTCAGCTGGAACGCACTTTGATGCGGGCAATGCATCGGCAACTGACCCGGTTGATCGCGTGTCGAGTCGCCCGGATTTTCTGGTGCTGGCGTATCCGGTGATTTCGTGGGATCCGACGGTGATGCATGCGGGGTCGAAGAAGTATCTGCTGGGCGACAATCCTGATCCGGCGACGGTGACGCTGATGTCGAGCGAGTTGCAGGTGACGGCGCAGACGCCTCCGACGTTCCTGTTCAGCACGACCGACGACAAGACCGTGCCGATTGCGAACTCGATTCTTTTCTATTCGGCGCTGGTGAAAGCGAAAGTGCCGGTTGAGATGCATATCTTTCGTCACGGGGCGCATGGAGCCGGGCTGGCTCCCACGAATCCAGAGCTGAGTGTCTGGCCGGATTTGTTGCTGAAGTGGATGAAGGAGAATGGCTGGGCGCAGTAGGCCGCGCGCTTGCTCTATGTTTGCAGGGACCTGAAAAGGTCCCTGTTCTCTTTAGTGGCTTCCCGCGGCGTTGTAGTGAGGGACAGGGATGCAGGTCCTTCGACTTCACTTCGTTTTGCTCAGGATGACGGTCTTCAACCGTATGAGCTTCGCTTTCGCGAAGCTGGGTTGAGTTTGTGGCTGGAAGGGGTTGAGTATGTCGTTGCTGGAGAATCGTTGGGATTCTTCGCTTTGCTCAGAATGACAGCCTTCTCTTTGGATAGTCTTAGACGATGCGCTTTGAGCTTTTTATTGCCGCCCGTTACTTGCGCGCCAAGCGGCGGCAGGCCGTGATTGGTGTGATTACGGCGATCTCTGTGGCTGGTGTGGCTGCGGGTGTGGCGTCGCTGATTATTGCGTTGGCGATCACGAATGGGATGCGGCGGGATTTGCAGTCGCGTCTGTTGGGATCGACCGCGCATGTGGACCTGATGCGGGTGGCGGGGGATGGTATCCGCGACTGGCGTCCGCTGCTGGAACGGTTGCGTCAGGCACCGCATGTGACGGCGGCTGCTCCTGGACTGTATGGGCAGGTGCTGATTTCGCGTGGGCCTCGGTCCGGTGGTGGATTGATTAAAGGCGTTGTCCCTGCAGAAGAAAAGACGGTCAGTGACTTGTTGCAGTCGGTGAAGACCGGAAGCGCTGCAGCGCTGGCGAGCAATGGGCCCATGGCGTTGCCGCCGATTGTTTTTGGTTCGGATTTAGCAGAGAACATTGGCGCGGGTGTGGGCGACACCGTGCTGGTGACGAGTCCTCAGGGCGAACTGACGCCGTTGGGGATTGTGCCGAAGTACCAGCGATTTCAGTTGGTCGGTATCTTTCATTCCGGGTTTTATCAGTACGACTCCAGCTATGCGTTTACACGACTGCTGGATGCGCAGCGTTTGTTCAGTGAGCCGGATTTGATCTCTGTCATTTCGTTCAAGGTGGACGATATGTACCGCGCGAAAGAGATTGGCAAGACGATTGAAGAGGCTGCGGGACAGGGCTTTCAGGCGACGAACTGGATTGATCAGAATCGCGAGTTATTCCGCGCGTTGTCGCTGGAACGCATTGTTACGTTCATTGTGATTGCGTTGATTGTGTGTGTGGCGGCGCTGAATATTCTGATCGCACTCACGATGCTGGTGATGGAGAAGACGCGCGACATTGCCGTGTTGATGAGCTTTGGTGTGAAGCCGGAGCAGGTGCGAAGAATATTCCTGGCGCAGGGCTTGCTGATTTCGTTGACCGGTACGGTGATTGGGTTAGCGCTGGGGTATTCGCTGTCGTGGGTCGGTGGGCACTATCACTTCATCCAGCTTTCGGCGGAGGTGTACTCGATTGACTACCTGCCGTTTGCGCCGCGATTGATTGATGGTGTGCTGGTGGCTACGGTTTCGTTGGCGGTTTCGTTGTTGGCTACGTTGTATCCGAGCGGGTCCGCGGCGAAGATTTTGCCTGCTGAAGCGCTGCGGTATGAGTAGGGATTGCCTCAGGGGCTAAAGCCCCCTCTCCATACGGATTGTTACGACAAGGCTGAAGCCCTGCTCTTCCGAAAGAAGACGCACTTCGTGCGTATGGCTTCGCTTTGCGAAGCGGCTTGGTTCGTTGCCAGAACGCTGTCAATGCTCTTGTTGCCGAGGCGTTTTTCCTTTTCCTGATGCGTTATAGAGGGATAGAGGACTGCAGGTCCTTCAGCTACGCTTCGCTTCGTTCAGGATGACGAACTGCGTTCGTACGAGCTTCGCTGGATTTCAAGGTTCAGATTATTTGGCGATGGCTTTGATGCTGGTGGCGTTTCCGGCCCGGTCGGCGAGGCGGATGGCTATGGTGTGTTCGCCTGCACCTGTGACGGGGAGAGTTAGGTCGTAGCGTTCGGTGAGGCTGTCGCTGAGGCCGCTGGTGGGTTCCAGGTATTGCCATTCGCCTGCGTCGAGGGAGTACTCCGCGCGTGCGATGGGGCTGGTGGCGTCTGCGGCTTCGAGTGTGGCGTGGAGCTTGCCGTCCTGCAGCGTGGCTGTCAGCGGGCCGGGAACGGGTGGTGTGGTGTCGAGCGTGAAGGTGTCGGAGATGCGCTGGCCGGTGAGAGCGTCGGCTGTGGTGTGGGCGGCGGCGTCTGAGGCTGTGACGCGGAGTTCGTAGTTACCGTCGGGTAGTAACGACGAGTCGAAGCTGTAGGCGCGTTCGCGGATCTCGGTCTTCAGCGTGTGCCAGTTCGTTTCGCGGACGTCGCGGTATTCGAGTGTGTAGGTCAGCGGGTCGTTGTTGGGGTCGTGCGCGAGCCAGCGTGCGGTGACGGCGTTGCGATCGCGCGTGGCGATGATGGGCGGCGCGCCGGTCTCAGCAATGGTGAGTGCGGGTGCGGCAGAAGGTGCGGCGCGGAAGCCGACTGCGATAGTGCCACCGCCGGATGGCGCTGCGGCGGTCGCGTTGGGGATGCGTGCGCCGGGCTGCACTGCGATGTCGTCGACCTGCGGCGGCAGGTTGCGCTGGAGGTAATTCACGGTGAGGGAACGGAGTTGGGTGCCGGGGTGGAAGACGGCCTTCCATTGCACGTAGCGCGCAGCGGGGATGGGAAGTGGTGTCTGGTTTGGTTTGATGGGTGTCCAGTCAGACCAGAGATGCGCGAGTGAGTCGTGTGCGTTTTCAACGTTGCCGGAACGGACGAAGAGGTCAATGCCGGAGGTGCTGCCTTCGGTTTCAACGCGTCCGAAGCGGGTGGTGGTAGAGGCGTCGAAGACGTCGGAGACGAAGGTTGCGTTGGCCGCGACGATGTCAGACACTTGCAGGATTTTGCCGCTGTTAGCGGTGGCAAGAGCGAGACCGGAGGGCGTTTGCGCGATGGCCGTTACCTGGCTGGCTTCGGTGTGCGCGATGTCTGTGTAAGTGTTGGCCTGCGCTGTGTCGATGCGATAGACGCGGC
>NZ_JAEDXV010000099.1:0-254 GCF_036877645.1 Terriglobus sp. ADX1 | reverse complement strand
CCGAAGCGGCTAAAGCCGCTGGTTATGCGGCGTTTGTATGGCAGGCTACGGCTTAGGTGCGAGACGTGGGCACCCGTTTTTTTGCTGGTTGCCTGATGCATTGTCGTGCGGGAGAGGAATGCAGGTCCTTCCACTGCGCTTCGCTCCGGTCAGGATGACGGCCTTTGGCCGTATGATCGCGCTTTGCGCGATGCCCGGCTCGCTTCACGAATCCTGGGCACCCACAATCTTTGCTTAGGATAGCGCGGAGGCTT
>NZ_JAEDXV010000098.1:0-254 GCF_036877645.1 Terriglobus sp. ADX1 | reverse complement strand
ATTTTCGTTGCATTGGAAACTCGACTGAAAACTGCGGAGATGTTTTTCATGGGAGTCCAGCGCGATGCAGTGTTTTCACTGCATCGCTTCCCTGAGAGCAGAGGGGGACTAGTTTGGCATCAGGACGGTGTCAATCACATGAATGACACCGTTCGATTGGTACACATCTGCAATGGTGACGGTCGCCATGCCGCCCTTCTCATCTTTCAACATGATCTTTCCGTCATGCGCCATTACCCACAGCTTGCCTCCGC
>NZ_JAEDXV010000097.1:0-254 GCF_036877645.1 Terriglobus sp. ADX1 | reverse complement strand
GAAGGCGTAGCCATCGCACGCCAGCAGGTAGAGAACGGCGCCAACGTCATCGATATCTGCATGGACGAAGGCATGATCGACGGCGTCGCAGCCATGACTCGCTTCCTGCAACTCCTTGCCAGCGAGCCTGAAGTAGCCAAAGTCCCCTTCATGGTGGACTCCTCCAAGTGGGAAGTCATTGAAGCTGGCTTGAAGTGCCTGCAGGGCAAAGGCATCGTTAACTCCATCTCGCTGAAGGAAGGCGAAGAGAAGTT
>NZ_JAEDXV010000096.1:0-254 GCF_036877645.1 Terriglobus sp. ADX1 | reverse complement strand
CGGTGAACAAGTTGGGTGCGGCGTCTGCATTTGCGCTGGTATCGGCGCTGGCGGGTGCGTCCGCAGGAGTGAACTTGAGGTGGAAGTCATACTTGCCGTCCAGCCCGGTTTTGTTGATGACCGGACGGTCCAGCATGAACTGCATGGCAAACGCGAACAGGTCCATGGAGACACCGGCAAAGGTGCAATCCCTTGCGCTTGCTGAGCCGCTGCACGAGACGTCGGGCAGAAAGTCTTTTCTCTCGGTGGGCTTT
>NZ_JAEDXV010000095.1:0-254 GCF_036877645.1 Terriglobus sp. ADX1 | reverse complement strand
GATCGCATCCCGGATTAAGTTTGTGGTTCCAAAAAATTAAAGGCGTCGTCCGTCATCCTGCGGCATGCAGGCAAATGCGACTACGCAGGGGAATATCACGGCGCCTAGCGCCATGCTGGCAAGTATAAGAAGTGTCATTTGGGGCGACCTCCGCTCTCTTTGCGATCCATAATCGACTGGAGCTTGTTTTGTTTGAGGGTGCGCAGATATCCCGTTCCGTTTTGAACGGGTGGACAGAGATTCAAGTTCCTGTA
>NZ_JAEDXV010000094.1:0-254 GCF_036877645.1 Terriglobus sp. ADX1 | reverse complement strand
GAACGCTGCGCATCATGGTCTGTGTGCCCTTCTGATCGAGCAGGCTCCAGATAGCACGCTGATCCACGATGTTCATCTCGCCCATCATGTCAGTGTTTTCCAGGATGTTGGAAGCGAGACCATCACGGCAGTCCAGACCAGCCTTTACCGCAGCGCTGTCGCCGAAAATCATGGTCGTCTGATTGAGGAAGACCACGCTCATGCCAGCAGCACCCATCGGATACACGCTGTAGTTTCGCACCATGGTCGGCTTG
>NZ_JAEDXV010000093.1:0-254 GCF_036877645.1 Terriglobus sp. ADX1 | reverse complement strand
CGCCTTCTTAGGCAGTCAGAGTCTCCGCAAGCTAGAGCTGGAGGCACGCCGAGAGATCGGTGTTATCTTCGAAAATGCGCCCGCCATTCACAAGATGATCCATGTGTTTGAACAGGATTGGGAGCGTTCGCAGCCCATGCAGGATGCCGTGCAACCGGCACTTGAACTGCCGGTGCGTCGCGTAGCGAAGATTGTTGCTAAGCACATCCATATGAAGCCGATGGTAGAGGAAGTGCTGGAGAGAGTGCTGGACC
>NZ_JAEDXV010000092.1:0-254 GCF_036877645.1 Terriglobus sp. ADX1 | reverse complement strand
TATGCAGCGATCGCCTGGTATCACAACAAGGTTCCGCATACCGGCACGATGCAGGACTTTGTGCAGAAGGCACGCGAGTTTACGCGTGGCGAGTATGCGATTGCGCTGGATCAGGGCGATATGCTGCCGCCCGCTGAATTCGATGCAGTGGCAACGAAGCTGGCGGGGTTCAC
The DNA here is from genome assembly GCF_036877645.1 of Terriglobus sp. ADX1. NCBI lineage: Bacteria > Pseudomonadati > Acidobacteriota > Terriglobia > Terriglobales > Acidobacteriaceae > Terriglobus > Terriglobus sp. ADX1. The sequence goes on along the minus strand of NZ_JAEDXV010000092.1, from coordinate 81 downwards.
GGGACTTTCTGTTGCGTATTGCAAGCAGGTAAAGCTGCGCATTGATCCTTCGCGCTTCCGTAAAGAGTTGCTACGCGATAA
>NZ_JAEDXV010000091.1:0-254 GCF_036877645.1 Terriglobus sp. ADX1 | reverse complement strand
GTCCCGTGAACACCAGTGGTACATTCGTCGACAACCATAAGGTGTGGACGATTCATTCGGTGGCTTACGACAACACGGTTTCGGCTGGCCATTCTGTGCTTGTGCGTTATGAATTCCGTGTGCCAGCCGACGTGAAGCAGGGAGTTTCCATCACAGCACGTGTCAACTACCGGCACCTTCGTCATAGCTATACCGATAATGTCTTCGGGAAGGGAAGCGGCTACAAGGAATTGCCCGTAGTCGAAATCGCTTCG
>NZ_JAEDXV010000090.1:0-254 GCF_036877645.1 Terriglobus sp. ADX1 | reverse complement strand
TGAGGCGTTTGAGTTTCTCCGTAACTTACCCGTTGGCCGCATCCCCGGTGTCGGTAAGGTCAGCGAGGCTCGACTTGAAACGGAAGGGATCAAGTTAGTCGGCGACATCCAAAATATGAGCCTTCATCTCTGGTAGAGCGTTTTGGAAGTTACGGACACCGCCTTCACGAGCTTGCATATGGTGTCGATCACAGCGCTGTGGTATCCAATCGTATCCGGAAACAAATTTCGGCCGAGGATACCTTTCCGGAAGA
>NZ_JAEDXV010000008.1:0-158019 GCF_036877645.1 Terriglobus sp. ADX1 | reverse complement strand
CGTCTTGAAAGGCGGAGACTGCGGTTCGGCTGGCTGTGGCGTGCCCTGCGGCGACGGCCCATGCTGCGCCCAGACGATCCAGCGGCGTCAAGGTATCCAGTGACTTGGCCAGGGAAGTTCGCAGAATGTCGCGCATGGCCTGCATGGTGTGTCTCCTCTCAGCAGCTTACCCGTAGGATGAAGAAGATGCCTGCTCCCTCTCGTGTCTCCCTTCCGTTCAACCGTTCCCTGATGAAGATGGGCGAGCGCATCGCTGTTGCTGTGAGCGGTGGGGCTGATTCCACCGCGCTCCTGCTGGCGTTGCGAGAAGAGGCAGCGGTGTTGGGTATCGGGATTTCCGCGGCGCATCTGCAACACGGCATCCGTGGCGAGGAAGCGGACGGAGACCTGGAGTTTCTGCGCGAACTCTGCTCGCGCCTTGATGTGCCGTTTCATGTTGACCGTGTAGATGTTCCGGCGCAGGCTGCTGGGAATGGAGAGACGATTGAAGAGGCTGCCCGCAATGCGCGTCTGGAATTTTTCGACCGGTTGATGCAGCAGGGGATAGTTCATTCCATTGCCACGGCGCATACGCAGGACGATCAGGCTGAGACGGTGATGATGAAGCTGATCCGCGGCGCATGGACGGAGGGGCTAGGCGGTATCTCGCCGGTGATGGAGCGCGCTTCGGGGAGACTTATTCGGCCTTTGTTGCCTGCGTCGCGTCAGGATGTGCTGGCGTTTTTAAAAAGCCGGAACCAGACGTGGTGTGAGGATTCCACGAACGCCTCCACGGTGTACACCCGGAACCGCGTTCGCGGGGCCTTGATGCCTTTGCTGCGGGAGTTCAACCCTTCCATCGGTGCGACACTTTCTGCCACGGCCGAACTGGCACGGGAGGAACATGCGCGCTGGCAACCGGAGATTGCCCGGTTGCTCCAACAGCTTGTCATGCCCGGGAAACCAGTCCGCGGAGGTGGTCGTGCCGTGGCGACCTCGCCCGAGGAGCAGGGGGTGGCGTTCGAGTTGGAGCGGTTGCGGGGACTGGATTTGCCAACCCGGCGACGCCTGATTCGCGCTGCAGTAGAGCGAATGGGCGTGCGTTTAGGGGCTTCCGAGACTTTGCGCATCCTTATGCTGGCGGGGCTGGCTCCTCCGGAGACGCCGCCAGATCCGACGGTTCCGACGAAGCCGAACAGTCGTCTGCAACTGGCTCACGGGGTGCGTGCCGAGAGGTCGGTCCGGGAGTTGCGACTGGTCCGGGTGAGCGACGGCGGCCCAAACCGGTAAAGGTCTGTCCTGAGTTGTCACAAAAACTATGCTTTCCTTCAACGTACGTTACGGTGCGGGAGTAGAATCGTAGCCATTACGGTGTAATCGTCGCCGAAGCTCTCCGAACCTTACCGTCACTCCATGCGTCTAATCCATGGGCCATGTTTCAAGGCAAGGGAGCCGGTCGTGACGGAGATTTAAACCGATCGCGCCGTGGCCGAAAGAGAAGGGAACCTAACGTTGAATTCCACTGTAAAGACCGTTCTGATCTGGGTGTTGATGATCGCTTGCGTCCTCTCCGTCTGGCAGTTCGTAATGCACAGCGCCACAGGCGGTCATGATTCGGCCATCAGCCTTACGCAGTTGCAGGACTACGCCGACAAGGGTCGCGTCGCTGAAGTTACGGTCAACGGAACTGACGTCACCGGCAAGTTCAAGGATTCGAAAGAGTCCTTCCATACGACGATCCCGGCCAACTACCCCGACCTGTACACCAACCTGCACGACAAGGGCGTCAACGTCACCATCAAGGACCAGTCGAACTCGTTCTGGTTTGCGGCGCTGGTGCAGTTCCTGCCTATGATGCTCATTCTGGGCGTCTTCCTGTTCTTCCTGCGCCAGATGCAGTCGGGCGGCAACAAGGCTCTCAGCTTTGGTAAGAGCCGCGCACGCCTGCTTTCGCTGCAGCAGAAGAAGGTCACGTTCAAGGACGTGGCGGGCGTAGACGAAGCCAAGGAAGAGCTGAAGGAAATCATTGAGTTCTTGCGCGAGGCGCAGAAGTTCCAGAAGCTGGGCGGCCGCATCCCCAAGGGCGTGCTGCTCGTCGGACCTCCGGGAACGGGTAAGACCCTGCTGGCTCGCGCCGTTGCAGGCGAAGCAAACGTGCCGTTCTTCTCCATCTCCGGTTCGGACTTTGTGGAGATGTTCGTCGGCGTGGGCGCATCGCGTGTGCGCGACCTGTTTGAGCAGGGCAAGAAGAATGCTCCGTGCATCATCTTCATCGATGAAATCGATGCAGTGGGCCGCCACCGTGGCGCTGGCCTCGGCGGCGGACACGATGAGCGTGAACAGACGCTGAACCAGTTGCTGGTTGAGATGGACGGCTTCGAATCGAACGAAGGCGTCATCCTGATCGCAGCCACGAACCGTCCTGATGTTCTGGATCCGGCGCTGCTGCGTCCCGGCCGTTTTGATCGCCGCGTCATCGTGGATCGTCCCGATATCCGTGGCCGTGAGGAAGTTCTCAAGGTCCACGCGAAGAAGGTCCCCATGGCGGACGACGTGAACCTGAACATTCTCGCTCGTGGCACACCGGGCTTCAGCGGCGCTGACCTGGCGAACATGGTGAACGAAGCTGCTCTCACGGCCGCTCGTCACAATCGCAAGGCCGTCCACATGTTCGACTTCGAAGTCGCCAAGGACAAGGTCCTGATGGGTGCAGAGCGTAAGAGCATGCTGCTTTCTGATCAGGAGAAGAAGGTGACGGCGTACCACGAAGCCGGCCATACCCTCGTCTCTGCTCTGACGGAGAACAGCGATCCGCTGCACAAGGTCACCATCATTCCGCGCGGTATGGCGCTGGGTGTGACGGTGTACCTGCCGGAAGAGGATCAGCACACCGTCACCAAGGGCTACCTGCAGGCTCGTCTGGCCATGATGATGGGCGGACGTTGCGCCGAGGAAATCTTCCTGAAGGAGATGACCACGGGCGCAGGTAACGACATTGAGCGTGCTACCGATCTGGCGCGCAAGATGGTCTGCGAATACGGCATGTCCAACCTGGGACCCATGACCTACGGCAAGAAGGAAGGTGGCGAAATCTTCCTGGGTCGCGAGATTCAGCAGCACCGTGACTTCTCAGACTCGACGGCGCAGGCCATTGATGCTGAGGTGAAGCGGTTCATGGATGAGGCTTACCGTCACGCCTATAACGTGCTGGATAGCAACCACGACATCATGCATCGTATGAGCCAGCTTCTGCTGGAGCGTGAGACGCTGGATGCCGAGGAGATCAAGCTGATCATCGCAGGCAAGGATCTGCCGCCTATGAAGTCTGCGCTGGCCTACGCTGAACCCGGCGGCGGCGATACGCAGAAGGTGATCAAGCCGGATGCGGGCCGCGCGCCTGGCTTCGGTGAAGGTCGTCCTTCCCCGGCGTAATCTCAGGACGAACATAAGAAAGCCCACTCTTCGGAGTGGGCTTTCTGTTTTGAGTGGATTGCTCGGATCAGATACGCAGGAAGATCTTGCGCTGGAACATCCAGTAGAGAATCAGCCAGTACGTGATCATCACGGCAATGCCCATCATCAGTGGCTCAAGCCCAGCTCCGAAGATCAAGAACGGCCGAAGGCCAAGATTGATCTGAAAGCTGCTGATGATGAACTTCTCCCACAGGTGTGCCATCAGGTAGGCGGCGATGGAGTTCATGCCAACCACCGTAAGCGGGAAGGCCCAGCGACGAATCTGCTTCACCTCAATGAGCCACGTGAATGCAGCGAGGAAGAGGAAGCAGACGCCTCCGCTGAACAGCGTCCATGCAGGTGTCCAGATGCGTTTCACGATGGGACAGATGTGGCTGAAGTGCAACAGCAATCCTGCCGCGATCAGTATGCCAGCGGCCTGCAACATACGGCGTAGGGGAACACCGGGTTCAGCCGCCTTAATCCAACGCCCGCAGGCAAGACCCAGCAACATGGTTCCGAGGGTCGGGATGAAGCTGAGAGTGAGGTAACCGCCACTGTTGTAGAGAAACGGATGCTCACGCGGGAACAGGTTGAGGAACCAGACATCGAAGGCCTGGCCCAGATTGCTGTTCTTATTCCAATGAGCCAGGAAGCCTGTGAAGTTGTGATACCAATCCGCGGGTACGCCGACGGCGGCGTAGTTGAAGTCTGCTCCGGGAAGCGGATACAGCGCCCATGCCGCCCAATATCCAACAAGAATCACGCCCAGTGCTGTCCATTGCCAACGGGGGCGCGCGAAGGCCAGCAGGAAGGCGATTGGATATCCGAGACCGATCTGCGTGAGCGTGTCTTCAAAGGTGAAGTTCGTCATCACGCTATGTGTGGAACGTAGAAAAATGCCGAGGGCTATGAGCAGAATCGCGCGCCACAGCGTATGCAGCATCATGCGTGGGAAGCTCTCGCCTCGACGTAAGCGGCTGGCAATGGAGTAAGGAAGTGCGACACCGACGAGGAAGGTAAAGCCAGGCTGGATGGTGTCGTGCAGCGACATGCCTGCCCACTCCACGTGACTCTGGTTGAAGGCGAGGATTTGCCAGAAGCGACTGTCGGGATAGGCGCGGGAGACAGCGCCAAAGCGCAACACTTCTCCCATCATCAGCAGCATCACCAGACCGCGATAGGCGTCCACTGCAATGTTTCGCCGTGGCGCGTTGCTCTTTGCAGGTTCCGCGCCTGTGGGTTGTTGCGGTGCGGTTTCCAATGTGAGAGAAGCCATTCGGTTCCTTCGTTTTGGTTTGCGATCTATGAAAGCGTCGGTGCGTTTGTGTCTTTGCGAAACGCCAGCAAAACCAGCGCGGTGCCAATGAGCAATGCCGCTGCTGTGCAGGAAAGTCCCACGGCGTAGCTGTGTGTGCGATCTAACAGCCATCCGGTGGCATACGGGCCAAGGAAGCCGCCAATGTTGCCAATGGAATTGATCAGTGCAATGGCAAAGGCTACTGCAGCAGGCGATACGCTCTGGCTCACTCCGGCCCAGAAGATCGGCATGGAGACGTATACGCCAAAGGCTGCGATGGAGATGGCCACCAGCAGCATCGGCAGCGATGGCGCAAACGCGGTCAACAAAAAGCCCGCGCAGCCGGAGAGGAACGATGCTGCGAGTATCCAGCGGCGGTTGCCACCGCGCGAGGCGATGCGATCAGACCATCGGCACCAAGGCAGCAGGGTAATTGCTCCCACGGCATAAGGCAGTGCGTTCAACCAGCCCAGCCAGCGCAGGCTTATGCCGTAGCTGGCAATTAATCTTGGCGTCCAGAAGCCGAGTTCGTAGAGGCCGATCATCAGCATGAAATAGGTTGCCGCTAGCATGGCCAGCAGCCCCATCGGCGCTCGGTCTGAGCTTGTTGCATGGATGGTGGCATTAGCCTCGTCTTCCATGCTCTGCTGCAGCATCTGTTTGTCTTCGTGACTAAGCCAAGTGGCTGTTTCAGGGCCGGCATCGAGTAGCCAAGGCACCGCACATCCAAGAGCGATGGCAGGTATCGCTTCCATCAGAAAGAGCCACTGCCAGCCATGCAGGCCGCCCACGCCGTTCATGCGCAGCAGTGCCGCAGAGATAGGGGAACCGATCACACTGGAGAGCGGAATCGCGAGATACAGCAGGGCAAGTATTCCTGCACGCGCTTTTCCGGGGAGCCATCGTGTCAGGTAATACACAATGCCGGGCAGGAAGCCGGATTCGGCTGCACCGAGCAGGAAACGCAGCGTGATGTACGCGGGGGCACCGTGAACGAACGCGGTCGCACAACCAACAATGCCCCACGTGATCATCAACACTGCGACCCAGCGTGGTGCGCCGACTTTTACGATCATGTAGTTGCTGGGGATCGCCAGCACCATGTAGCCGAGAAAGAAAATGCCTGCAGCAAGACCGTAGGTGGACTCGGAGATGCCGAGGTCGTGGTTCATGGTGAGCGCGGCAAAGCTGACGTTCACGCGGTCAAGAAACGCAACCAGGTACAGCAGTAGCGCCAGCGGCGCCACGCGCAGAGAGATGCGGCGATAGAGCGCAAGTTGTTCGGTGGAATAGGCCACGGCGCAAGCCTACAGGAAGAAACACGAGAAAAGCACATGGCAAATGAGCCCGTGCTTACAGGATTTTCTTGACCCGACGAGCGCGGGGCGAGAGGCTGGTGGGAATACATCTTTCACATAGGAAACGGATCATGAGCATGTCGCGTTTGCGTAGCGCTGCTGTCGCCACGATGTTTTGCGGTGTCACCCTTGCGGCTGTGTCCCAATCAACTGCACCTCAGCAGAATCGTGCTGCTATGGAAACCATGCAGATCCCGAGCCACGGCTCTCTAATGAACGGGCTCGTGTATGTGGCGGAGGGCGCTGGTCCGCACCCAGTGGTCGTGCTACTGCACGGCTTTCCTGGGAACGAACAGAACCTTGATCTGGCACAGGACATGCGTCGCGCCGGATGGGATGTGTTGTTCTTCCACTATCGCGGTGCGTGGGGTTCGCCGGGAGATTATTCGTTTACGCATGTGGTGGAAGATGTCGCTTCCGCTGTGGCTTATGTGCGTGATCCCGCGAATGCGCAGAAGTTGCGTGCAGATAGCAAACACATCGTTCTACTGGGACACAGCGCAGGCGGATTTGCCGCAGTGCAGGCTGGCGCAGCGGATCCGACGATCACCGCAATCGGGTTGATCTCAGCGGCCGATATGGCAGGGAGAATCCCGGAGCATCTGCCGAAGCAGGCCGAACCGGTGGCACTCAAACGAATCAGCGAGGGGCTGGCAATAGAGGGAATGGCTCCGCTGAGTGGCACGTCGCCGGATGCGCTGGCACAGGAAACGCTGGACCATGCTGCGCAGTGGCGCTTTCTTGCTAATGCCAAGGCGCTCTCCACGCGGCCACTCCTGAATGTCACATCGGATGATGGCCTTGCTGGAGTGGATAATGCACTGGCCGAAGCCGTGCGCAAGGATGGAGATGCTGCAGTGACATCCGTGCATTTTGCAACGGATCACTCTTATTCCGACAAGCGTTTGGAGCTATCCGCAACCGTTCTGCAATGGTTGAAGAGCCTGCCGCTGAAGTAGATTACTTCGCGGTGTAGGGCTGTTCGATGGGCAGCTTCTTTGGCGGGTAGCAGGCGGCGTGATCGCAGGCCTGGTAGTACAGCTCGGCTTTGAGCGAGTGCTGGCCAGGCTTTGCCTTCAGGTGGGCAGTCAGTACGACGTCGCCCTGATACACATCCAGCTTCTGCTTGGGTTCAAAGGCAAACGAGAATGGCTCGCCAGCGGGGAAGTCGACGTTCGTCACTTCCGGATCACCTGGAAGCATCGCTACCGTGAGTCGCGTGGGGATGAGCACGTCGCTCTTCGGGGAGTGTGAGTTGATGTGAAAACCGGGATCTACGCGGAAGTGCAGCTTTACAGTCGCAGGCTGATTGGCGGCGATGGACTGCCCGTCCGCGATGAAATCAACATGGCCCTTCTTGGCGGCAGTGGGCTGGCCGACATTCATGCTCTGCGTATGCGCTGGTTTCAGGCCAACGAGCAAAAGCCCGATCACCGCCGCGGCGAGGCGTAACGCATTCAATCCGGTTGCGATGGAGCGCATCTTCATCCTCAGCTTCCTGCCACAATCTTCTGGATGTTGGCCTCAGCCTCTTCCTTGGGTGCTAGGCCGATGGCTTGCGCGACGATCTTGCCGTTGCGGTCAATGTAGAAGGTGGCAGGCAGAACATCCAGGCCGCCATAGGCATCGCCCACCTTCTGATCGCTCATCAGGATGGTGTAATCCACGCCGGTGTTTTCCAGCACCTTCTTGATCTGTGCTTGAATCTCGGGGCTCTTGGCGTCTTCATCTTCGTTGATGCCGACGACCTGCAAGCCCTGCGCGGCGTACTTCTTCTGGAACTCCTCAAACCAGGGCATCTCTACCTTGCACGGGGTGCACCAGGTGGCCCAGAAGTTCAATAGAACGGGCTTTCCCTTGTAGTCGTTCAGAGAGATGCGCTTGCCGGTGTTGCTGGTGAGCGTGAAGATGGCAGCGGGTTTACCGCGGAGGTCCGCCACGGGAGAATCCATGGATGCCGTTGCACCGGGCTTGTCCACGGTGATGGTCATTTGGTGATTTTTCGCGTCAGCTTCCGCGGCGCGGCGCGCCTTCACATTGTGAATGCCGGCCCAGACCAGCACAGCGACGACCACGACAATGATTCCACCGACCAGGGCATTACGCATTTCGACAGAGACCTCAACAGATACAGATGATCTGTACCAGTGTACCGATGCAGAGGATTCTTGGGGTGGCACGAATCGGGCGAAGCGAGCCGGTAGAATGGAGGGACACTTTGCCGCGCACTTTTTGCGGCGCAGAAAGCACACAAAAGCAATGCAACGCTGGTCCAAACTGTTTATTCCCACGCTCCGCGAAGCTCCTGCGGACGCCGAGGTGGCAAGCCACCAGATTCTGCTTCGCGCAGGTTACGTTCGCCAGCTTGGTGCTGGCATCTACAGCTACCTGCCGCTGGCCACGCGCTCCATCAACAAGATCAACGCCATTGTGCGCGAAGAGATGGACAAGATCGGGCAGGAGTTTTTCCTGCCGGCGCTGAACCCGCGTGAAATCTGGGAAGAGAGTGGCCGCTGGACGGGCATGGGCGACAACATGTTCCGCCTGAAGGACCGTAAGGGCGCAGACCTGTGCCTGGGCATGACGCACGAGGAGATTATGACCTCCATCGCGCGTAACGAAATCCGCAGCTATAAGCAGTTACCGCAAATCTGGTACCAGATTCAGACGAAGTTCCGCGACGAACCCCGCCCGAAATCGGGCCTTCTGCGCGTGCGCCAGTTCACCATGAAGGACGCGTATTCGTTCGATATTGACCAGGCCGGTCTGGACCATAGCTACGACCTGCATGATGCCGCTTACCGCCGTATCTTCACGCGTTGCGGTCTGGAGTTTGTCGGAGTTGAGGCCGATTCAGGGGCAATGGGCGGATCGCAGTCGCAGGAATTCATGGTCTACACCGAAGCCGGTGAGGACTGGATTGCCTCAGCGCGCAATGATGCTGGCGAAGTTGTTTACGCTGCGAACATTGAGAAAGCTACGTCAAAGCTGGAAGCTGTCGCTGATCTGGAAGCAACGGCGGGTGCTCCGGAGTTAGTGCATACGCCCGGACAGCGCACGATTGACGAAGTGGGCGAGTTCCTGAAGGTGGAAAAAGTTCACCAGATCAAGACCATGGCCTACATGGCCACGTGGCCTGCGGATGCAAAGGGTGTGGTGAAGACTCGCTCGCTGGTTGTTTTCCTGCGTGGCGACCACCAGCTGAACGAGGCCAAGCTAGGCGCGCTGGTGGCTGGTGCTGAGTTGCGTCCCATGGTGCCGGAGGAGATTGAGGCGACTTTCAATGCTCCTGCGGGCTATCTTGGACCGATTGGCGTGGTTGCAGCTGAGGCTGGCGATGACAAGGGCATCATGGTAATTCTGGATGCCGCACTGGAAGGCCGCGCGAACCTGATTGCAGGTGCGAACAAGGAGGAATACCACCTTCGCAACGTGACCCCGGGCCGTGACTTTACGGCGACCGTCATCGCTGATGTGCGCAACATCAACGAGGGCGAGGCTGATCCGGTTGCAGGCATTGCGTTGCGTTTGGGCAAGGCTGTGGAGATTGGCCACATCTTCAAGCTGGGTTACAAGTACAGCGAGAGTATGGGCGCGCGTGTTCTGGATAAGAATGGCAAGGAAACCACGCCGATCATGGGCTCGTATGGCATTGGCATTGAGCGCATTCTGACCGCTGCGATTGAACAGTCAGCCGCGAAGAACGGCAAGAACGACAAGGGCGAATGGAGCTATGTTCTGCCTGCGTCGATTGCGCCGTTTGAAGTGGTGGTGACGGTAACGAAGCAGACGGATGCAGCGCTGGCAGAGGCAGGCGAGAAGATTGCTGCCGAACTGGAAGCTGCTGGTTTTGATGTTCTGCTGGATGACCGTGACGGTTCTGCTGGCGTGAAGTTCAAGGATGCAGATCTGATCGGTGTGCCGTATCGCGTGACCATCGGCAAGCGTCTTGCTGAGGGCTTTGTGGAGTTGGTGGATCGCCTTCAGGGACGGACAGAAGATGTCGCTGTTGCCGAGGTCGTTACGGCATTGAAAGCAGCGCGCAAGCAGCAAGCCTAAGCGGGACGAAATACGTCCAAGAGCAAGGAAGAAGCAGGGGAGGACGATTGGCAGTCAAGCTTAAGCTCGGTAGCAAGCGTTACGATCACGAGGGCATTCCGGTGCATCACGGCACGGATCGTCCGTTATGGAAGCGCGCTGTCATGGCGCTTCTGATCGTGGCGCTGGCGTGTCTTCTGCTTGGCGCCATCATCTTCGGTTATTACTACAACCACTATCAGAAAGTGGTGGATGACCGGCTCAACAATGGGCCGCTCTTCGCCTCCACAGCGCAGATTTATGCTGCGCCGCGCGAGATCCGTCCGGGGCAGGGAATGACTGCGGCATCCATTGCGCAGGACCTGCATCGTGCTGGTTACAACACCAATACACAGCTTGGTACCTTCAGGGTTTCGGGCGACAGCATCTCCATCAAGCCGGGACCGGCATCGTTCCACAACACGGACGGCGCAACGATCAACACCAGCGGTGGCACGGTGCAGAGCATTACCGCTGAGAATGGTGTTGCGCTGCGTGCGTATGAGTTGGAGCCGCAACTCATCACAGGTCTAAGCGAAGACAAGAACCGCATCAAGCGCAGACTGGTGACATACGACCAGATTCCGAAGCAGTTGGTGCAGGCTGTTACTGCCATTGAAGACCGCAGGTTCTTCGAACACAACGGACTGAACTTTGGCCGGTTGGTGAAATGCGGTGTGCAGGATGCTCTAACCCAGCACTTTTCCTGCGGTGGCTCTACATTAACGCAGCAGTTGGCGCGTGGCTTTTTCCTTTCACCGGAAAAGCACCTCAAGCGCAAGCTGATCGAAATCATGATCACCCTGCAGTTGGAATCGCGCTTCAACAAGCAGCAGATCTTTGAGATGTATGCCAACCAGATCAACCTGGGGCAGCGTGGTTCGTTTGCCATCAATGGTTTTGGTGAGGCATCGCAGGCGTACTTTGGCAAGGATCTTCGCCAGTTAGATGTGGCGGAGTGTGCGCTGCTGGCGGGTATTATTCAGCGGCCCAACTACTTCAATCCGTTTCGTCACCCGGAGCGTGCTCTGGAGCGCCGCAACATCGTGTTGCGCTCGATGATTGAAACAGGTGCCTTGACGCCTCAGGAAGAAGAACGCGCAGAAGCGGAGCCGATTCGCCTTGCAACGCAGAATGTGGATGCGAGCGAAGCGCCATATTTTGTCGATCTGGTGCATGACCAGTTGCAACAGCGTCTTGGCGATCAGGCCACCAGCGGCACGCTTCGCATCTATACATCCCTTGATCCGGACTTGCAGAAGGCTGCAGCGGAGTCTGTAGCAGAGATGATGCCGCGCATTGATGAGATCATTCGCAAGCGCCACAAGGGCGATACGCCGATCAAGTATCCGCAGGTGTCCCTCATCGCACTGGATCCGCACACAGGGCAGGTGCTGGCGTTGGTTGGCGGACGCAACTACGGCTTTTCGCAGTTGAACCACGCACTGTCGAGCCGACCCACCGGATCGATCTTTAAACCTCTGGTCTACGCAACTGCGTTTTCGCAGAGCGTGAATGGGATGCAGTTGGGTGATAGCGGAACCTTCACTGCACTCACACCGCTGAACGACGATCCGCAAGACTTTGGCACGGGTGGTCGTTCCTATACACCGGGCAACTTTGAGCGCGGTGAGTATCCCGGTATGGTGACAGCCGCCACTGCGCTGGAGCATTCGCTCAACATAGCAACTATCTCCCTGGCGCAGCGTGTGGGCTATGAGAATGTGGCAGCAATGGCTCGCTCTGCTGGCATCGCTTCTGCGAAACCTACGCCTTCAGTGGCGATTGGAACTTATAGCGCGACGCCGATGGATATGGCGGGTGTGTATACCGTGTTTGCCAATGGAGGCGTACATCTGAATCCATGGCTGCTGGCAAGTGTGCGCAATGACAAGGGTGATATCGTCGCAGACTTCACACCTGAAGCGCGGCAGGTGATGGATCCTAAAGCTGCCTACCTTACGCAATCACTCATGGAAGGCGTAATGACGCGCGGTACTGCAGCGGGTGTCCGTGGGATGGGCTTCACCGCGCCGGCTGCCGGCAAGACGGGTACATCGCACGACGTGTGGTTTGCTGGTTATTCTTCAAACCTGCTCTGCATTGTGTGGATTGGTAACGACGACTACACCGACATCTCCGACAACCTGACCAAGAAGGTCCAGGGCGCGGATACGGCTGCGCCTATTTGGGCAGACTTTATGAAGCGCGCGATCAAGCTGCCCCAGTATAGCGATATGAAGGCCTTCGCTGCACCACCCGCAGGCGTGACGAATTATCCCATCGATCTCAGCACCAATCTGATTGCGGATGGAAGCTGCTCCGGTAAGACCGCGACGATGGCATTCCTGGATGGCTCGCAACCGCACAACAGTTGCAGTCACATGGGGGACGGTTCTGGCTTGATGAATAGCCTGTTTGGCACAAACAGCGATACGGCTGGAACCAGCGTGAATGGTGGCGGAATCAATAACGGCTCGCAACCCGCCAATGGTTCGCAGCCTGCTGTGGGACCGGATGGACAGCCGCAGCAGCACCGCAACTTCTTCCAGAAGATGTTTGGTCTCGGCAAACACAACGACGACAATACGCAGCAGCAGCCGCCTGCGACACCGCCAGCGCCCAATACTCCACACTGAGACCACGAACGGAATGCAGCATTACGCTGAGTTACTTCATCCTGATGGCACGCAGTTTCCTCCCGATCTCACCGCGCTGAAGCTGGGCGTGGCGCTGGCGATTGGTCTGCTGATTGGATTCGAACGTCAGTGGTCAAACAAGGAGTTTGGTGTTCGCACTTTCAGCCTCAGCGCCATGCTGGGCGTGCTGACTTCGTTCCTTTCACCCGCGATGCAGGTGATGGGCATGGTGGGTGTCATTATGCTGGCCATCATGCTGAACGTGCGCGACATCATGGAGTCGAAGTCTGTTGAGGGCACAACCTCCGCAGCTTTGATGGTCACGTTTGTTCTGGGAGTGCTCTCAGGGCAGGGACACGTTTTTACCGCGATTGCCGGAGCCATTCTGACGACATGGCTGCTCTCGCTGAAGCCACAGTTTCGTGCATTGACCGGCGGCGTTACGACCGAGGAGATGCGTAGTGCGCTGCTTCTTGGATTGTTTGGTTTCATCATCTGGCCTTTGCTGCCGAATCACTTTGTGGATCCGTGGCATCTGTTGCAGCCGAGGCAGGCGTGGCTGACGGTTCTTGTGGTCGCCAGCATTGGCTTCCTGAATTACATTTTGCTACGCCTGTATGGATCGAAGGGTGTGACCCTATCTGCTGTGCTGGGCGGACTGGTGAACTCCACGGCTGCTGTTGTGGAACTTGCTACGACGCTGCCTGCTGCTGGCATGCTGCGCGAGACGGGAGTTGCCGTAACGTACACCACGGTGGCCATGCTTGTGCGCAACCTGGCACTGCTGGCGATCTTTGGCGGTAATGCTGCGGCTCAGCAGGCTTTCTTGCCGATGGCTGGAATGCTCGCAGTGGCAGGTGCCTATATCTGGCTGCAACGGCGCGCCGCGGATGATCAGACGGGCGTTTCACTGAATCTGGATTCGCCGATTTCGGTTTCAAAGGTAAGCCGCTTTGGCGCCCTGTTCCTACTGATTCAGATCTTTGGAACACTAGCTACGCGCTGGCTTGGCAGCGAAGGTTTGCTGGTGGTCAGCTTTATCGGCGGCGCTGTTTCCAGCGCCAGCAGTACTGCCGCTGCTGCGAATCTTGTAGCGCATGGAGACGCAAGTGCCACGCAGGGCGCGATGGCTGCGATTGTTACCTCTATGGTGAGTGCAGCAGCGAATCTACCGTTGCTTTACCGCCAAACCCAGGCACGCCCCATTGTGCGCAGCGTTGCGATTTGGACAGCGATCGAGATCGGAGTTGGCATCGCATTGCTGCTGCTGCAAGTTCACCTGCAACATGCGGGTGTGCTGCAGATGGGAAAGTTTTAGGACTGACCAGCCAGATAGGCCTTTGAATTCAGCAGAGGACGTTCCATGGAACGCGAGAAGTCTGTGACTTCATCGGGTTGCTTTCCGCTTTCTACTGCCTTCGCAAATTCCGCACGCATGTTCTGCATCTTCGCTTCCAGATCATCGATAGCGCTGAAGACAAGCGCTTCCGGTGTCATGGGAAGCTTCGGCGAACCGAACTCAAACTTGCCGTGATGCGACAGGATCATGTGTTCCACCAAAATGCGCAGGCGATCCGGGAAGCCAGGGATGGCAGCGATCTTTTCCTGCAACATACGGATGGCGATGGTGATGTGACCCAGCAGTTGGCCTTCCGTGGTGTACGAGAAGCTGGACTTCCATGCGAGTTCACGCACCTTGCCAAAGTCATGCAAAATAGCGCCCGTCATCAGCAGATCGGGGTCGACTTCATCTGCATATTGCGGTGCAACGCGTGCGCAGAGACGTAACAGAAAAACCACATGCTCCAGCAATCCGCCAATCCATGCGTGGTGCAGTACTTTTGCTGCCGGTGCAGAGCGAAAGGCTGGTCCAAGTTCAGGATCATCCAGAAAGCTGCGCACCAGTTGCTGCAGCCACGGATTGCGAAAGCCCGCCACATAGCCGTTTAACTCAGTCCACAAAGCGTCCACGTCATACTGCGTTGCGGGCTGGAAGTCGGTGACGTCAATCTCTTCTTCTGTGGCTGGGCGCATCTTCTGAAGGTTGATCTGGAATCGGCCGTTGTAGCGTTCAATTCGGCCCATCGCCTTCACATAGCAGCCTGCGGTGCAGGTCGCGAGCGCTTCTGCGATTTCGTCCCACATGCGTGCGTCAAAGCTTCCGGTTCGATCGCTTAGTGTCAGAGCAAGATATTGCCCACCACCCTTTTTGTCTCGCGCCGACATCTGCGACAGCAAAAAGTAAGAGGTGACAACGGCGTTTTCATACGTCGCCGCATCGGCAATATAGAAGTCCTTCATGCATCCAGCATAATAGTGCGACGACAATGCCAGCATTGCCAGGAATGGTTCTTGCAGAGAGCGTGGGTGGTGAAGCTATAATCGGCACACTGAGCGGGAGTAGTTCAGTGGCAGAACGTCAGCTTCCCAAGCTGAATGTCGCCGGTTCGATCCCGGTCTCCCGCTCCAGTTTTCTTTTTGTTCGGGCCGCTTCGGACTGCTTGCGATATACCTTCTTCATGCGTATTCCTCTTTCTCTGCTTGCTGCTGCGGCTATTGCTGTATCGCCGTGTGCATCTGCGCAAATGGCTGTGATGGATACCTCAATGGGACGCGTGACTTGCCATCTGTTCGCAGATGGTAAGCCTGCAACTACCGCCATGTTTGTCGGATTGGCGAAGGGCACCATTGCATGGGATGGTAGCGTTGGGAAGCCGTTTTATGACGACACAGTGCTGCGTGGCAGTTCCGGCGCCATATCTGGTGGATTGCGAACGGGTGTTACGGTGAAGGCGCTTGGAGATACTCCGCTCGAAGATCCGAGCGATCGGAATTTTGACGCACCGGGACTACTGGCGATGATTGGTGAGAAGGGAAAGATGACTCCCCGATTCACGATTCTGGATCATGCCAATGCGGAATCCGATTCGCCGAATCGTTCCATCTTCGGCCTGTGTGATGCGGCATCCACCAAGGTAGTGGAGGATATCTCGCATCGGCTGACGTCCGCTGATAACCATCCTTCCGCAGAGGTGAAGTTGCTGCGAGTATCGATTGTGGACGATGCTTCCACTGCTCCACCGCCGTTGAGTTTGCCGCCTTTGCCGCAGGTTGTGGAAGCGAAGTTGCAAGGGCCAGAACCCACAGGACGCATGGCAGTCTTTCATACCTCCATGGGAAACCTGACCTGCCGTCTGTTTGAAAAGGAATCGCCTATTGCTGTGCAGACGTTTGTTGGTTTGGTAGAGGGAACGAAGGATTGGACGAATCCCAAGACACATGCAGTTGAACATGGTGTGCGCTTTTACGATGGCATGATCTTTGACCGTGTTCTGCCGGATTTCGTGATCCAGACAGGCGACATTACCAACGATCCCAGTGGCGCCACTGACATCGGATTTCGCTTTAAGAATGAGGACACGCCGGGGCTCACCTATGATCGTCCGGGCCGCTTGGCTTTCGGCAACAATGGCAAAGACACCAACAACAGCGAGCTCTTTTTCTCAGAACATCTCATGCATCGTCTGGATAGCGGATTCACCATCATTGGGCAATGTGATGAGGCGTCGGTGAAGCGCATTGAGGCAATTGCCCGTGTGCCGCGCGATGAGCACAATCGCCCTCTGACGCCAGTGATCATCCGCAGCGTGACGATTCATAAGTAGACGAAATAAGAAAGGCCGCCAGAGTTGGCGGCCTTTCTCTTGATCGTTAAAGAAAAACTACTGAATGCTTGCTGTCTTTGTTTCACGCGACTTGTCGCTGCGCTCTTCCAGTGCCAGAGCTTCCGGCATGAAGGTGAGCGCCTTGGCGATAGCAGGATCCTCATCGCGAGCGACTTTGAACCCGGCATTCGCACCAAACTGCGAGATGAAAAGCTGGCTGCGAATGTTGGTCTTCAGCCACGCCTGATTCGTGTTGAAGTCGGCGTCGGTGTAGTCAATCTTCTCGGACTTCAGGTAGCTCTTGAAGTCGGCGAGAACCGCGTCATCCACTACGAAGTCCTTCGATACGGTGTGATGTGCCAGGTAGCGCTTCATGTATTCGAAGAAGACGCCGTGCGACAACATCGTGCCCTGGAAGGAGTTTGCACGAGGTGATTCGATCTTCTCGTCCGGTGTGATGCCGCCACCACCGTAGACGGTACGGCCGCTATCCGTTTGCTTCACTTCAAGGTTCGACTTGTCGGCTGGCTTGGCGTCGTTGCGGACGTAGTAGTAGTCATAGAGCGAAACGCCGTTGTAATCACGCTGGATGAGGCGGCCGCTTGGCGTGTAGTAGTGATAGGTCGTCAGGGCCAGGCCGGTGTTTTCAGCAATCTGGAACACTGTCTGTACCAGGCCCTTACCGAAGGTGGTTTCACCCACGATCAGAGCGCGATCATGATCCTGTAGGGCACCGGAGACGATCTCCGCAGCGGATGCCGTGTTGCGGTTCACCAGAACGATGATGGGATAACGCTTGCCCTGTTCGCCGTGGTTGGCGCGGTAGACGACGTCCTGGAAGCTGCGTCCCTTCTGGCTGACGACGATGTCGCCTTTGTTCAGGAACTTGTCGCTCATGGCCACGGCTTCATTCAACAGACCGCCGGGATTGCCACGCAGGTCAATGATCAGACCCTGAAGGTCGGGACCGAACTTGGCAAGAGCGTCACCTACTTCATGTGACGTGGTTTCCATGAATTGCGTGACATGAATATAGCCAATTCCGGGGCGGATGAAGTCGGCCAGATCGACCGAGGGACGCGGAATTTCGTCACGCACCAGGTCAAAGCTGATCGGCTTGTCCTGACCTTCGCGCAGCATCTGGACGGTGACGTGCGTTCCCTTGGCACCCTTTAGCAGGTTGCTCACCGCAAGGGAATCCATGCCGTCGGCATTCTTGCCGTCGATGGTCAGAATGGCGTCGCCGGGGCGAATGCCGGACTTGAAGGCGGGGGAACCGTCAAAGGTGTCAATCACGACCACGCGCTGCACGCCATCCTTATTAAGCTGGGGCTGGATGTGCATGCCCACGCCGTAGTAACGGCCGTGCTGATCCTCGCGCATTTGCGCGTAAGCCTTTGGATCGTAGAAGTTGGAGTGCGGGTCCAGCACGTGGAGCATGCTCGGGATCGCGCCGTCATAGATGATCTTGTCGACGTGGTCCTGGTCCAGCTTGTCCGCGTAATTTTGCTCCACCAGGGAGTACACGTCAGTGAACTGATGCAGGCTGTCGCGTACGGCACTCTCGTCCGTGGTGGACTGGGCGTTCACGCTGTTATTCACCAGCGAGCCGCCGACCGCGCACGTGGCGAAGAACAGCGAAAGAGAAACTACGGCGCGGCGGGTGCGTGTGGACATGCGGTATCGGTACCTCAGCTTGCTGCTTCGACCACTCCTCCAGACCGCAAAGAGCGCTCCAGAGTATGACGGAGTATAGCACCGGTACGTCACCCGGCGCGGGCCGATCGTCCGCCGATTTCTATCTCGCGAAACGCTCCAGCGTCTCCTTTATCTGCCCCGAGACTTGTAGAATGAGAGGATGGTTTGGACGATGACGATGGTTTGCCTTCGCTCGTCTAACACCGTGCGGGTCAGTGTGCCCGTTTCCAAGTCTCTCCGCAGGTACGCATGACCGAATTGAACAGGCTGTTCCGCGCCGGCATCTATGCCGGAGTTCTTCTCTCCACCGCTGCCGTGGCTGTAGCGCAGACTGCGCCGCAGAACATGCCGCGTCCGCGTTACCAGTCGCCAGGCGTGCCGCAGGCACAGCAGATTGCCGAGCCCACGCCGCAGTTCTCCTTGCCGGTTACGCCCTCCATTACGCCGAATGCAACTGTGGTGGAAGACATTGTGGTTCGCGTCAATGACCAGATCATTTCGCGGTCTGATGTGGAACGTGCCGAGCAGCAGTTGCAACAGGAACTGGCATCCAGCCGTGGCAACGCGGGCGATCCTGCGGAACGCCAGAAGAACCTCCTGCGCGACCTCATCGATCAGCAGTTGCTGCTGTCGAAGGGCAAGGAACTCGGCCTGAATCCGGATGCCGAAGTTGTCCGCCGCATGGACGATATCCGTAAGCAGAACAACTTCCCCTCCATGGAAGCGCTGGAAGCTGCCATTCGCCAGCAGGGCCTGTCGGTTGAAGACTTCAAGGCAAACATCCGCAACAACATCATTACCAGCGAAGTGATCCGCGACGAAGTGGGTCGCAGCCTGAGCGGCAAGATCTCTGGTCCGGCTCTGCGCGAATATTACGAGCAGCACAAGGCCGATTTTGTTCAGCCGGAGCAGGTGCGGCTGTCGGAAATCCTGGTTCCCACTGCAGCAAACGCAGACGATACGCAGATTGAAGCAGCACAGAAGTCGGCGCAGGGCATTTACGACAAGCTCAAGGGCGGCGCGGATTTCGCTGCCACGGCCAAGTCTTCGTCGGGTGGCCCGACGGCGGCGCAGGGGGGCGATCTAGGCCAGTTCAAGCATGGCGCATTGGCGCAGGTGCTGGAAGAAAAGACGTTTCCGCTACCTGTGGGCGGCTTTACAGAACCCATCCGCACCCGTCAGGGTTACGTCATTCTGAAGGTGACGGAGCATCAGCAGGCAGGTTCTCCGCCGCTGGATCAGATTGAAGGCGATGTCCAGAACGCCATGTATCAGGAGGCCATTCAGCCTGCTCTGCGTGCGTATCTGACCAAGCTGCGTGAAGAAGCTTATCTGGATGTGCGTCAGGGATTTGTGGACAGCGGAGCCAGCGCAAAGCAGACGAAGCCTGTGTTCTCCGCGTATGTGCCACCTGCTCCGAAGAAGAAGCAGGTTGAGAAGCAGCGCATGGACGAGCGCAAGCGAGCTCAGGTCCTTGCTACCGCTACACCTGCTACGCAGGAGCTGGATAAGAACGGCAAGCCAAAGAAGATTAAGCGCGAAAAGATTCGCTACGGACAGGCTCCGCGCACGGCGTTGCCGGAAGGTACTGCCGATGGCGATGCTGCAAACGCAGCTACCAGCGCGGCTGCGCCGGGACAAGCTATCAGCCCGCTGCAGGAATCCACGAACACCGTAGCGGCGAATGCTCCTGACGAGACGGATCCGATGGCTCCCAAGGCTGACAAGCAGAAGAAGACTCGCTACGCCAGCCGCGAAGTGGAAGTAAAGCAGAAGAAGGCAAACGTCCAGAAGGCTAAGGTTCTTGAAAAGGTCAAGGCGACGCCAGTCGCTGCGACATCTGTAGAGAAGCAGGATAAGTCTGTGCAGTCTAATGCGCTGGGCTTGAACGGCAGTACTGCAGATAAGAAGAAAAAGCCGAAACGCCAGAAGGGCGAGCCGAAGGAACGCCTACAGGAAAAAACGGTTGAGAAGCCAGCGCCGCTGGATGACAACGGTCTTCCTGATCGTCTGCATCAGGTAAATGGTCCGAGCAAGCCTGCGACTGACAGCAGTGCTGCAGGGACTTCGACGAAGCCCGCTGGCGATACAACGCAGCCTGCTCCCGCAGACAAGCCTCAACAGTAGTTACGTTCAAAGAAGAAGGAAAGGGACAGACGAAATCGTCTGTCCCTTTTGCTTTGCAGTTCGCCTTGCGACTCTGCTCTCTTCGGTGGTTTAAGGCAGGATGCGCGATGCCACGATGGTGTTTGCTGTCGCGTCGCCTGCCAGATTGCTGGTGCGCAGCAGCACCTCAAAATGAGGCATCCGATTACCTTTTATGTGGGATTGGCTGCGCAAGTGTGCCATCTGCTTCGTATCAGAGAGAAACTCCCAGGCACACTCGGTTCCTGCCGTGGAAGTTCCTTCAAGGATCAGAACATTACTATCCGCTGATCCGCTGCCAGTGGTGAAGATGACCTTGCAGAAAGCAGTATGCAACTGGTCTGTGGGATCAGAGCGCCACGATGAAGGTTCGCCGGGCATTGGATGTTTGTTCTTTACGGTGTAGGTGGTGTCATTCTGATCTTTCACCAGCACAAAGTTCATCGAGCCTTCAAACATGTGGCTCCACGGATTCGTCTCCGCGCTGCCGATGAGAACAATGTTGCGATCCTTCAGATCGTTTGGCCGTATGTCTCTCGCAAACCGCAGCAAAGGAGACTGATGCATTCCCCATGCGATTTCTGAAATGCCGTGCACGATATCGAGGTCCAGAATAGAGGTATAGCGCCTGGAAACCAGCATGTCGGCGGCCGTTTGTTCAGAGGCAGAGCCGCGTGCCTCGTGTGTGAAGCTCCCAGTGATGTACTCCTGCAGGCTGACATTGCGGCGTTGCATCTGTTGCCACATCACCAGACTGCTGTCGCCGGGAACGATCAATGTCTGGCGATCACCCGTGAACATCGTCTCCCAAACACTGGCAACGGCGTGAGCACGCTTCCACGACGCCACGGTAAAGATGGTTGCTGCACAAGCAACGATGATTGCGGCGACGGCAAACGCCCATCGCCATCGTGTTCGTGATGGAGAAACCGAAATGGCTTCCGACTCTGACGCTGCTTCATCAATCTCTTGGGTGGCGATGTTTGTTTCGGAACCGAGTTCCGATGCGACCGCATCGTTTCCTTTGCGTTCATTTACAAAGCGAGGAAGATAACCACCGCGGGGAATGAAGATGCGGACTGTCTCCTGCGCGCCTTCACGCAGGTAATACAGTTCCAGCTTGCGACGAAGCCGACTGGCGTGCGAGCGAACAATGCCGTCGACGGTGGGATCAAAGTCCTCTGGAAGCTGGAAGACGGAGGAGCCAATGTTGCGTTCGTTGATCTCATCGCATCGTCCTGTTCGTTCTAATTCGCAGATGTGTTGCAGGAAGCTGGAGAGTCGCTCCGAACGCTGGAAGTGTCGCGAGGAGAGAATGCGATCGACAACCTCTTGCTTCTCCTGCGATGAGACTTGCTCCTCTGCGCGCATCGGCTCCCTTTGGTCTTGTCAGCTTGCTGCCATGCTACAAACCCACCGTGAATATGGTGCGAATTATGAATAGACGATGATTATCCTCCGCATGCAACAGATGCGATCTGATTGATAACGCGCGGGTTGATACGTGTTTCGGTGAATTGTCTGGATGGCCCGAAAGGGGAAAGCTACTGTCATTCCAATCGCCTCAATAGAACGAGTAGATGGACCATGGCGTTCCCGAAGTGCGCCTGTATGTCTACGTAATTTGGTGGCGGTCAACACCGAACCCTAAGGAATGACGATGCTGCCTCGCCACGTTCGCACCAGTGCGATTGTTCTATCTGCGTGTACTCTCTTCTCCACGTCGCTTGTAAGTCAGGAATATCGCGGTTCCATTTCAGGCAGAGTGCTGGACGGTTCCGGCTATGCCATTACAGATGCTGAAGTCTCTGTACGTTCGCATCAGGATGGTGGTTTGGTGAAAGCCACCACAAATGCCGAGGGCTTTTACAAGATTCCGTTTCTCAATCCTGGAACTTACGACCTCACCGTAAGCAAGGGTGGTTTCAACACGACGAAGATGGTGAACGTCGTGGTGTCTCTGGCGCAGAACAGCGAAACGAATGTCTCGTTGGCGGCGGCAACGGTCGCGCAGGAAGTTGTGGTCACATCGACCCAGTCGCTGGTCGATACGGAATCCGCTGACCGTGGCATGACGATCGAAACCAATCGCGTGCAGAACACGCCGCTGCAGGGGCAGAACATCTTCGCGCAGGCGTGGTCGGCTCCAGGTGTTGCTGTAACCTCGGCCGCACAGCGCCTTCGTCCGTTTGACGTGGGCGGTTCCACGGGCATGTCCATCAACGGTGGACAGCCTGGAGGAAATGAAGTGCTGGTGGACGGTGCTTCAGCGCTGTATCAGTCCAGCAGCGTCGCGTATGTTCCACCGGTCTCTGCTACTGACGAGTTTCGCGTTCAGACCTCTGTGTACGACGCGCAGTATGGATGGACGAGCGGCGGTGTGGTGAACGTTGTTACCAAGTCCGGCACTAATCAGTTTCACGGCTCGGCGTATGAACTTCTTCAGAACACGCTGTTGAATGCGAACACCTTCAATTCGAACTACAACAAACAGCCGCGCGGATCGTCGCACATCAATACTTTTGGCGGATCGTTTGGTGGACCCATCATCCGTAATCGTGTCTTCGGCTTCTTTGCGTATGAAGAATTACGCCAGTTCATCCCGGACCCGTTCACGACTTCTGTACCCACGGCACTTGAGCGCACCGGCGACTTTTCGCACAGCTATTACGGCACCGACGGCAGCGGTAAGAAACTGCTGCGCACAATCTACAACCCTTATTCCACACGCTTGGACCCCACGACGAACAAGTATGTTCGTGATGCCTTTCCTGGAAATGTGATTCCGAAGAGCATGATGAGCCAGGTGGCGATGAATGTGCTCGCCGGTTTGCCCGCAGGCAATGTTGCAGGTACTGCCGTCACGAATCTGAACAACCTGGTGAATGGGCCGAACTCGCGTAAGTTTACGGACTTGTTCGATAACTGGTTGCTTCGTGGCGACTATGTGATTTCACCGTCCACTCGTTTCTTTACGCGCTACTCGCGCAACAAGCTAACCGAGTCGCGTGGCTTTATTTATTCCACGAATGACACAATCAACCCCTTCGACACGACGAAGAACTCGCGCTATAACCGCGAGAACCATAACGCTATTGTGCAGTTCACGCATGAGTTCAATGCGCGTATGACAGTGGATGTTCGCGCGGCATTTGAACGATTCCTGCTTCGCAACGGCGCGTATCAGGGTCTGAATTATGGCATGCAGAAGCTGGGCTTTAGCAGTGCGTATGCCAGCGCCATCCCTGACAACGTTCCTGTGTTCAACATGTCTGGATATGGTGGCGCAGGTGCACAGCCGCAAGGTATCAGCCCCATTTCGCAGGGCAACACGTTTGCAGGTCTTCTTTATCTGCAGGCGGGACGTCACACGTTGCGCATGGGCGGCGAGGTCTATCTCAACCGCGTTTACAACATCTCGCCGGGATTCAGCTCTGGTAACTTCACCTTCAACACGATCTTTACGGGCAGTGATCCGAGTGCCGCGAACTCTTTCTCGGGCAGTTCTATCGCATCATTCCTGCTTGGCTCCGCGGCTTCCGGTTATGTGGATGTGAACCGCTCCTCTGCTCGGCAGCAATTGTTGAACTCGCTATTTTTGCAGGATGACATCCGCTTCTCCAATCGCCTGACAGTAAATGCTGGATTGCGCTGGGACGTGATGACGCCCATCACGGATCGTTACAACGCGCTGGCACGCGGCTTTGATTACAACGCAGCCAGCCCGCTCAGTGTTCCGGGCCTTACGCTTAAAGGTGGCCTGCTGTATGCCGGTGTGAATGGTCAGCCGCGAGGCATCTACAACACGGACTGGAACAACTTCGGACCGCGTGTGGGCGCAGCGTATCGCGTGAACGATAAGACAGTGATGCGCGGCGGTTATGGCCTGGTGTATTCGCAGACCTTTGATGATCCGGGCAACCCTCCGGGTTTCAGCCAGCAGACAGCGATGGTGACTTCGGTCGTTACCGGCATTCCGTCGAACACGCTGGATAACCCGTTCCCCAGCGGGATTCAGCAGCCTACTGGTTCTGCACTTGGATTGTCCGCGAATCTCGGTCAGGCATTGACCTTTGCCGAACCGACGCGTCGCGTTCCTTGGACGCAGCAATATTCGTTGGAATTGCAACGTGAACTTCCGCTTCGTGTCCTGTTCAGTGTCGGCTATGTGGGCAGCCACACAAGCAGCATTGGCGTTACTCGTTCCATAAACGAGATCTCCGCGAGCGATCTTGCTAAGGGAACAACGTATCTTTCCGCAAGTGTTGCTAATCCTTTTGCCGGTCTCCTGCCTGGCACAACGTTGAATTCGTCTACAGTGCAGCGTCGCCAGTTATTGCGTCCTTATCCGCAGTTCCTGTCTATCTCCGATATGTACAGCTCAGTGGGTGCATCCATGTACAACGGCATGCAGGCGTTACTGCAAAAGCGTATGGGCAAGGGCGCAAGTGTCAGCCTCTCTTACACGTATTCCAAGACATTGGGACAAACATCGTTTGCTAATGCTCAGGATGCGAAGCCAGAGAAAGTGGTAGCTGCATGGGATGTGACGAACAGCATCCAGATCAATGGTGTGTATAACCTTCCGTTCGGTCGCAACCAGGCATTTGGCGCATCCACACCGGCGTTGGTACGCGGCATCATTAGCGGATGGCGCATCAGTGCGATAGCCCGCCTGCAATCGGGTTTGCCGTTGACCACGCCGACTGGTGTCGTTCCGACGGGCGTCAGCGCCAAGCTTGCTCACCCCACCTTGAACCGCTGGTTTAACACCTGCACGCAGCTCAGCAATGGAAATACGCAGAACTGCCAGACAGGCGAAACACCAGTGTGGGTCACACGTGGTTCGGACACGCTGCAGATATGGAGCACACGACTCAGCTACGTGCGTAATCCTCCCATCCGCAATCTGGATGCAAGCGTGATGCAGGAAACGCCCATCCATGATCGTCTGACCTTTACACTGCGCGCAGACTTCCTGAATCTAACGAATACGCCGCAGTGGTTTAATGGCCCGACAGTAGATTCCACAAGCAGCAACTTCGGGCACATTGCGGGCGTGTCAGATCAGTCAAATCTGCCACGTGTCATTCAGCTCGGCGCCAAGCTTGTCTTCTAACACAAACCTATACGTAGCCGACTCCAAGATGGAAACTTCTATGTTGGCCGAGGACTCGCGAAACCTTTGGTGTGAGGTGTGTAGAAGGGAATAGACGGGTTATGAAAAACGGACTGAGTGGTTTTATCCACTCAGTCCGTTTTCTCTATGAGTGTTGTGTGGCTTACCGTTTGACGAGTTGCGTTAGATACTCCAGAGCACGCGGATCGTTTGACTGCCCGAGCCAGAAGACTGCCTGTTTGCGAACAACAACATCCTTATTGTTCTGCGCCAGTTCAATGAGACGCGGAGTACCTTCATCATTCGGCAACCGTGAGAGTGCAAACACCGCAGATTTACGCACGCCTTCATCGGGGTCGTTTTCCGCCGCATCGCTCAGGCTTCCAGCAACGCGCTTGCCCGCAACATTGGCCATCCAGAATTGGGCTTGTTTGCGCACTTTTGGCGATGCGTCTTGATGCGCGGTGCGGATCAGAATGTCCGCGGCGGATGGTTCACGGGTTAAGGTCAGGTCGAAGGTCAGCTTCTCACGAAAGCGGTCATCCTTATCGTCGCGCAGCCAACTATCAAGCGGGGCTAACGCCTCTTTGCCATGCTGCGTGCTGAGCCAAAAGGCAGCCTTCTCACGCACTGCAAGATCGTGGTTTGCAGAAGCGAGCGCTACCAGCGCCGGGACCGTTGCGGCCGAACTGTGAATGCTGATTGCAAAGATTGAACTGTCGCGCAGCTTGTTTGATGTGGCGCCCTCTGCTAGTGACTGAAGTGTCGCGATACTTTGAGTAGGATCAACTGTTGGCAGAAACTCGACCTTCGTTCCACCCGCGTCAAGTTTGCGTTCTGGATCTTCCACACGAACGGTCTGCACTGCATGATCTGCGATGCGAAGCAAGAGCAGGGCTCGATACGACTCGTGGGGGCTATCATTCTGATCGTCCCTGTCGTGATTGTGATCACCTTCAAGATAGGCGATGCTGTCAGAGTTCCAGCCGTTCTGAATTCTGCGCGAAGTGGGAATGGTATAGGCGAGCCACGACACCGTATTCGCGGCCTTCAATGCATTGATTTCGCTCGTCAAATTTGATGTGGATGCAACGCTGAACTGCCCGTTCTGAACCTTCGGCTGCTGTGCTGCGAGCGGAAGAGCGAGCAGAGATAACAGGATCATTTTGCGCATGGTGCCTCCTTCAAGGCATGGAATGTCCGGGACATGCTGTGCGCATGTCTGGAGTGTTATCGCTGTGAGTGGCTTACTTCAGAAGTTCCATCATGTAATCGGTTGCCGCTTTGTCCTTCATCAGGGCAAGCTGGGAAACGATGTCGTGCTTCAGGCTAAGGTCTTTCTCGTTGCGTGCGAGTTCTACCATTTGTGTTGCGTCACCGGAGATGAAGAGGGAAGAGATGACTGTTCGCTTGATGGTGCGGTCGCTTGAAGTGCGATAAATTTCCACGAGTGTGTCATTCGCTCGCTTGCCTTGAAAGACACCCATCATGCGGATGGCATGTTTCTGCTCTTCCGGGGCGACCTTTCCTGTCGCTACATCGCGCACCAGAGCCTGGGCCTCAGGAGAAGGGTTTTGCGCAAGCATCGTAAGCGCTCGCTGTTTCAATTCGGGCGTGTTGTTGCCGGTAAGGATGTTGCGAACGAGTGGTAGCGCCTGTGCAGGATCGCGGTTCAGCAATGAATTCAAAGCGAGAGCCTTTAGGTCGGCGTCAGACCCCGCGCTGCTGTGCCGTGAAGCTCGGTCACCTACAGCCTCGGTGGTGGAAGCCGCTCCTGAGGCCGTCAACGCAGCGCAGTCCTTGTTCCATGTGCTGTTGGCGAAGCTTGTATGCAACTGTGAGCAGGTATTACTCGCTAACTCATCGCGACCAAGTTTGTTTAACGCATATGCCTTCCAGTACAGCGCGGCATCCGCCTTTTTACCCTTGGTTTCTACTACGCGGTCAAAGCTGGCAATCGCGTCCTGCCACCGCTGTTGGTCCAACGCTTGTGTGCCGCGGGTGTAGTCGTCTTCAGCAGAGACTGCAGTAGGGGCTTCGATAACGGCTGCATGCATCAGCGGGGAAGTGCAGCAGGCGATCAGAAGGCATGCTGTGTGAAGGTTGAGTTTCATTGAGGTTCTCCAGTCAGATGGCTGTGGTTCTGGCGCAGAATGCGCAGGTCGAACAAAAGTCCGTCAGTGTTCATCTCCACGCGGAGCTGCATTCCGCCTTCCTCGGGATTGTGCGCTGATGTCAGCACGCGCCCCAGGCGTTCCAGTGCAACCGCATCCGGTAGATCACCACGGTTGCGCGCCTCACGCAGATAGACTGCATTGGTTGTGAGCAATCGCGCGCCTTCTGTCTGTGTCTGTTCGTCCAGCGGCGCAGTGGCGTGATTCACGACCGTGAGCCAGCGCTCGGCGCGATCAAGATGCTCTGAGATGCTTTGCGTTCCAACGTTCTCTACAGGTGGTCGAAGCTGGATCACTCCTGCTTCATCTGGCTCCGCATGTTTGCGCAGAAGACGTGGCACGAAAAACATTGCAACGAGCAGCAGCACAGCGATAGCACCTGCCGGAACAAATGCGAACCTTTGCCAGAAGGATGTTTTCTTTGCAGGTTCAAGGACAGGGAGACTGTTTCGCAGATGCTGCCATGCAGCTTGCATATCTGGAGCGGGAACAGGCTCTGCGGAAAAAACGCGAAGTGTACGCTGAATGGACTCTGAAAGCGCAGCATATGTATCGTCCGTCTGCAGGCGCGCGCGAATTACCTTTTCGTTGCACGGCTCACCCAGGTGGAAGGCGATCAGTTCCTGTTCATCACTTTGCAGATTGTTGTCATGCCAATGTTGATTGCTCATCGCATTCCTCCTGCAAGTGAAGCTAATGAAACGCGTAGTTTGCTAACGGCGCGGAAGACTGCCTGCTTCGCGGAATTGGGTGGAACACGCAACGCTTCTGCAATCTCGGCAATGGAGAGGTCTTCCATGTGCCGCAGAGTGAAAGCCGTGCGTTCCATCGGTGTGAGCTCTTCCATCGCCTTGTGCCGCAACCGAGCCGATTCCGCATCCAGAAGCTGCCTCTCCGGGCCCGCGTGGCCGTCGGCAACCTGCAGTGGCGTCGTTCCGGGTGCTGCTGGCTCGTCCAGCTTCTGCGCCCCATGGCTGATGTCACGCATCCGGCGTTCCACGAGATTGAGTGCAGAATTCATTGCAATGCGATTCACCCAGGTTGAGAAGTTGCTGTCGTGCCGAAAGCTCTCCAGCTTGCGGTAGGCGCGAAGGAATGCGTCCTGCGTGGCTTCTTCTGCATCCTCGGCGTTGCCAGTAATGCGAAAGGCCATGCGGTACGCAACGGGATAATGCCGCTCCATGAGCAGGCGATAACTGTCGCGATCACCGCGAAGCACACGCTGGATGGCTGCTGACTCGTCCCGTTCCATTCGCTCGATTAGACAACGAGTTTTGAAAGCGGTTAGGAAGAATTTTTCTGTGAAGAGTGTGAGTGCTGGAGATGCACTGCCGTCAGCCAAATTGGCTGTGGTTCATGATGCCAAAAATCGGGGAGTGAGGGATGGTGGATCGGAGCAGTACCTGTTTCGCCTGCCCCGTGTGGTTTACGGGGACGGCGATTCATGGCCACCGAATCCGACTTGCCTTGCTCAAGCAGAGCCGGTTCGGCTGGCCCACATCGATCGGGTCAGGCTCTGTGTAAGGTTCTCGCGAGGGTGAATCAAGTGTGTGTCGAAAGATGAAGGAGAGCTTACGCGTGTGCCGTCGATTCTCGATCCTGCGTCGTGCTAATGCGCAGGGGAATGCGTGTGCCTTTCAGTTGGTATTGGTCAATCTTGTAGAGCAGTGTGCGGTAACTAATGCGCAATGCTAGTGCCGCCTGACGCCGATTCCATCGTGCTTCCTCCAGAGCCTTTTGAATCAGGCGACTTTCGGTCTGATCCCTGAAATTCCGGACAATGGATCGCATCTCATTTACGTTGCTTCGAACTGGGGTTTCGACGGAACATACAGGGGCCTTGGAAGCTCTGCCGAGTATCTTGCTTTCAATGTCTGCGAGCGATGATTCATGTCCCTTTAAGACCTGCATGCGAGTTACGGCGTTCCCAAGTTCGCGCAGATTGCCCGGCCATTGATATTCCATCAACACAGACATCATGCGAGGCGAGACGTAAACGGGTTCTTGATACAGTGCAGCCGACTGCCGCTTGATCATCTCTTCCACCAGGTACGGGATCTCTTCCCGGCGCTCCCGAAGCGGTGGCACCTTGATGGTGAAAGCGTTGATGCGGTAGTACAAATCTTCACGGAAAAGCCTGTCTGCGATCGCGCTCTCGATATCGATGTTTGTCGCTGCAATCACGCGGACATCGGCTGTGGAGATGCTTCTGGCGCCAAGACGGGAATACCGACCGTCCTGCAGTACATGCAACAGTTTTGCCTGCATCGCTGCGCTCATCTCACCAATCTCGTCCAGCAGGATCGTCCCCTTGTCTGCCTGTTCGAACTTTCCGGGCTTGGCCTTTACTGCACCCGTAAACGCGCCAGCTTCATAGCCAAAGAGTTCGCTTTCAAGCAAGTCCGGCGGCAACGCCGCGCAGTTGACCGAGCAGAATGGATGGGCTGCTCGCCGTGACCGCTTATGCAGCAGGTTCGCGATCACATCCTTACCGACACCGCTTTCACCCAGAATGAGGACGGGCACATTCACTGCAGCCAGAAGACAGATGTTTTCATAGATACGCCACATCTCCGGACTGGCCGTCAGGAAGTACCGATTGTTTGGGATGTCTTCGATATGGAAGTATCGCGGCTTGGTACCGTGCGGCGTTTCTCCTTGAGACGAAGTGAATACGTCTGGCAAATCCTGAAGATGGGCCAGGATCTCCTCGAGTTCAGAGGGTTGAACCGGAGCATTCAGAGTATGGTCGATGCCGAATCTCCCGGCATCTTCCTTCCAGTGGCTCACGCCCATGGGCAAAACCATCCATATCCTGTCTTGTCCGACAATCCGCACTAGTTTCGAGAGAGAGGCCTCGTCGCGTGGTGGTCGTGAAGAAACGTCAACGACGACTGCGTCTAGTGGCTTACCTTCGGCAAAAGACAGGCCTTCTGGTAAGGTTTCGAAGGTAATGGCTTCATGTCCTTCAAAGGTTAGTGCGGCCACCACAGCATGGAGAAAGGGAGTAGAGGTACTAATAACAGCGACGGTACGTGTCTTCGGCATACTGAATCCTTGGCTTAATCCTGATGCAGGAAATCAACGATTTAGAGCAAAGCGGAACCCCGTTCCTGGAGGGAAAAGGGAATCGGGAATTCAATGACACAGAAAGCGCAGTAAAACAGGTTGAAGCGGTTACTCGTGATCAGGGCGATCATTGGCAACAGCCACAGCTTCGGCATAGTATTGGCCGGACATGTGCATCGCAGAATCGGTGGCAGAAACCATGGGGATCGTGGTGAATACGGTTGACCGCGGCTGGGCAAGCAGAGAGAACGGCAGAAATACCAAGACCTTCAATAGGAAAAGACCTACTCGAAGGACAGTTTTTGTGTGAATGTGACGGGTAACAGGCTGCAAGATCACGACTGCCTCCAAGCACTTGAGGGACTTTTTTCCGTCCTCACTCCCTAATGCGTGAAAAGTGTGGCGATCGTGCCAATGTTTTTTCGACAATCTGGCATATCACTGGAGAGCCCGGAGTAATTCCGGGTATACTCGGGCCATTCGACACTGAAGTGGCTTTTTCGAGGACTTCCCATGTTGGATTCACTCAATCCGAATGCTGAGCCACAACGCGTCACGCAGTTACTGCGGCGCGCTCAGGCAGGCGACTCAGAAGCTGCTTCCGCTCTGATGCCGCTTGTTTACCGTGAGCTCCATGCGCTTGCAGAGCGCAAGATGCGGTTTGAGCGTCCAAACCACACGCTCCAGCCCACCGTTCTGGTCAACGAAGCCTATTTACAGCTACTCAATCTGGACAATCTCGATTGCCAGAACAAGGCCCATTTCTTCGCCCTCGCATCGAATATCATGCGTCGTGTGCTGGTCGATCATGCACGATCCGCCAAAGCGGCGAAACGGCCAGGCGCCCATCAACAGGTCACACTCTCATCACAAGCGCTGGTGTCAGCGCCGCCAATCGATATTTTGGCGCTGAACAGTGCCTTAGAGGCGCTTGCGACCTTCGATAAGCGGCAGGCACAGGTCGTAGAGATGCGTTTTTTTGCCGGCCTCTCCTTTGAAGAGATTGCAGAGGCGCTTGATATTTCTGTCCGGACCGCGAAACGCGATTGGTCCATGGCAAGAGCGTGGCTGCACGCAGAACTCGTGCCAAGACGCAGCGCGCCCTATGGATGTTGAACGGTGGGAGCGCGTTAAGCAGGTTTTTGATCTCGCGGTGGACGCTCCTGAAGCACAGCAGCGCTCCATCGTTGAAACCTCATGCTCAGGAGACCCGGACCTTATAGCTGAAGTCCTGCGTCTATTGGAATCGGATGCTTCCGCCGGTGATTTTCTTGAGGACGCCGCGGGTGATCTCCATGACTACCTTCAACCTGAGAATCGCCCTCCACGCTTCTGTGAGGGAGATATCCTGGCGCGACGATTTGAGATCAGGCGATTCATCAACTCCGGCGGTATGGGGGAGGTGTATGAGGCTTGGGACAAAGAGTTGAATCAGGAGGTTGCGGTTAAAACCATCCTGCCCCATATCGCGATCCATGCTGAGGTTATCGAGCGATTCAAGCAGGAAGTACGGCACACACGCGAAATTTCCCACCCGAACATCTGTCGTGTTCACGAGCTCTTTCTGCATGATGAACCTGGCGAGGGGCCAACCTGGTTCCTGACTATGGAACTGCTACGGGGACCCACGCTGCTTGAGCAAATCCGTCAGGACGGACGGCTTGCTCCTGAGTTGGGTGTGCTTGTTGCATCCCAGCTTCTCTCGGGAATTGAAGCTGCGCACGCACAAGGAGTCACCCATAGAGATTTCAAAAGCGCCAACGTGATTCTGGCCGATGCAGGAAACGGGCTTACCCGTGCGGTAATCACGGACTTTGGACTCTCAATACGTATTCGGCCGGGAGAAGCCGCGGTGGACGGGGTGAGCGGTATGGGCACGCCCGGCTACATGGCGCCGGAACAAGACGAGCACGGACAAGTGAGCCCTCTGGCAGATCAATATGCCTTTGGTGTTGTCCTGTACGAGATGATGACCGGTTCGCGTCCGCAACCGACGACGATCGGAGTAGCGGCTAGGAGTAAAGCTGCGAAGCGAGGCTATCCTGCCCGCTGGGACGGAGTGATTCGACGTTGTATGCAGCACAATCCGGCGGATCGGTTCGCCGATATGGCTGCGGTACGGAAGGCACTCCTGTTACCCAGTTGGAGAAAGCACTCCGGCTTACTTGCAATTGCCGCGACCGTGCTGGTGATCGCCGGAGGGGCGTTCCTTCTGAGGGCGGTACACACGCCAAAGACGGAGCCCTGCCAAATCTGTGATGTGAGACAGCTCACCCCCGACACCGACGAATCCGAAAGTCCCTCACTCTCTCGGGATGGGAAGTATCTTGCTTATTCATCTGATCAGGCGGAGAGCGGAAATCTCGACATTTTCGTTCAGCCACTGCCGTCGGGGGCGCTGAGGCGCATCACGCGCGACTCCTCACGGGATGGAGATCCAAGCCTTTCGTCCGACGGCAGCATTGTCGCCTATCGTTCAGAACGGAACGGGGGAGGCATCTATATCGCAAGCGTGCAGAATCCAGAGGGCACCAAATTGCTCGTACCGCGGGGCAGAAATCCAGCCATCTCTCCGGATGGTCAACGGTTGTTGTATTGGACCGGAGACCCGGATCAGAGCAATCTTTCCGGAAAGCTCTACGTAATGCCGCTCGCAGGGGGTACACCGCAGCAGCTTGCGCCGACATTTCTAGATGCGCGCTTCCCGGTGTGGAGTTCTGACGGTACCGCTGTCTTATTCGGCGGCTGTGCAGGAAACGATCAGGAGCCGCACGGCTGCTACGACTGGTGGACCTTGAAGATCGACAATGGTGTGCCGCACGCCACGAATGCTTTTGCAAAATTACGATCGGTCAAACTACTTCCCAGTAGGTTGAACTCCGTCAACTGGATTTCAGACAGCCTCGTCTTCAGCTCCGTTGCTGACTCACGCCGCTCAGGCCTTCTCTCCCTCAGGTTGGATACGCATTCACTCGAAGCAACCGACCAGATGCGATGGCTTCTCAATGAGAATGCGGCAGATTTGGATCCGTCCCTTTCATCCCATGGAGATATTGCGTTCACGCGGACATCAGGTGCACTGCATGTCTGGCGCATCACGCGCGCAGCGAAAGGACAGAAGCATGAGCTGGAGAAAATAACGCAGGATGCCGGCGTGGACGGTTCTCCCTACGTTGCTGAAGGAGGTAGAGCTATCGTCTACGAAAGAGGACGACAGAGAGAGCGACAAATTCTTCTACGAGATACGACTACTGGCAAAGAGACTACATTGATTGATTCCGGAACATCCGTACTGTCCCCGATCATCGATGGCGCCCTGAAGTGGATCGCCTATCAGCAAGTCGAAAGTGATGGTAGGAGCGCAATCTATACAGGACAGCTTGGTGAAACCATGAAGAGAGCCTGCATGAATTGCATGGAGCCGATGGGATGGTTTCAACACAATCGAACGTTCTTTTTTCGTGATGAGGCACACGGTACTGTCAACATGATGGATGCTTCCAGCGGTACGGTAAAGGTCATCTTGCAAGGGGCTGATCGATCCCTTGGAGATATAAATTGGTCTTCAGAGAACGGCCTTCTTCTGTTCATGGAGTCGCGAAGTGATCGCAAACGGATGTATGCGGTCCGCCTTAATCCACAAACAGGAGAGGCTGATCGCACCTGGATTCCGATCCCTACCGGTGCCGGTACACCGTGGCATCCTCGCTGGTCCGGAGATGGTAAGACGATCTTTTATGTTTCCAACGCCGACGGCTTTTCCTGTATCTATGGTTTGCCATTCGACGTAAAGACCAAAACGTTTGGAACTCGCTTCGACGTTGCGCACTTTCATAAGCAAAGAGCATCCATCGACAACGTCTTACCTCGCATCTTCAATTTATCGGTTGCAGGCGACACAATTTATTTGAACCTTGGGGAACAGAGTTCTACAATCCAACTCGGAAAGCTAACAAATCACCCATAATCGATCTCGCTTGGGCTATTTCCAATAGCAACGCCGGGCAAGATTGAGAAGATAACGAGGTAACATGGCACGTGTTCCTGGTTCGTCCCCCTCTCCGAAAAAAACTTCCAAGGTAACAAAGGCTCCATCAACTTCTTCACCCAAGAATGCTTCGAAGTCAGCGAAAACCGCGAGGCCTCAACCTGGCGGATCGCTTGGGCTGTCGCCCACAGTAGTGAAACGGGAATCTCTCGAGGTGAAAGTTCCTTATACAGAAGAGGGACGGATCTTTCTTGCGAAGCTTCAGGAATTGCTGCGAACGAAAGAACTTCCGTTTAAGCAGGTATGTTCCCCAGGTCAGACAGCAGTTGACCCGAAAAGTTCAGGATCTGGCGGTACCACTTACGCACTCGAGCTGCGTATTGAGCAAGAGGGATACCCTCCGTTTTAGCGCGATTCCCATTCGGAAAGTGGAGACACACCGATGCACTTCGCGCTCGTCACGGCACCGACGGTCACTGAGTTTCGAACACGAGAAGAGATTGCGAGCAGGGCAGTGCAACAGGCTGCTCTGCAGCCGCAGCTTGGCATTCTAAGTGTCGCTGCGGTTCTTGAAGCAGAGGGAGATTGTCCCCACGTCTTTGACGTCAACGCAGAGTACCTTCGCTTTGCCGCTGACGTTGGGGCTGATCGCATCGATGACTTCGCTCATCATCTTGCGTCTACGGTCGTGCGCGCCAACGCAGATGTATACGGTTTTAGTTCCATCTGCAGCACGTTTCCGCTGAGTCTAAGAGTCGCGCGCGCGGTAAAAGAGATTCGGCCCTACGCGACCATCCTGTTCGGTGGTCCGCAAGCATCTGTTGTGGATGAGAAGGTCGTCGCCAGCTTTCCGTTCGTCGATTTCATTCTTCGTGGCGAGGCGGAAAAATCTCTTCCTATCCTGCTGCGTGAATTACAGGGTGACTATGAATTCTCACAAGTTCCTGGGCTGACATTCCGCGACCGACAAGGAGTGCGGCGTACTCCCAACGCACCTGTCATTGAGGACCTGGATTCTCTGCCATCTCCGTCCTATCACCTCAGCAGTTATCTTCATGGTGCGAAATCCGCGTCGATTGAACTCGGCCGGGGATGCCCTTTCTCCTGCACATTTTGTTCCACGAATGATTTCTTTCGGAGACGGTTTCGGCTTCGATCCCCAGACCGCGTCCTGACAGAGATGCGTTCCATCGCTACGACCTACGGCATTCGTCACTTCGAACTCGTCCACGACATGTTCACTGTGGATCGAAAGCGTGTCGTCGCATTCTGCGAAGCGATGCAGGCTTCAGGAGAAGATTTCACATGGGATTGTAGTGCTCGCACCGACTGCATTGATAAGGAATTGCTGGAGCAAATGAGTGCAAGCGGATGTCGCGGTCTCTTTTTCGGAATTGAATCAGGATCAGTGCGCATGCAGCGCATCATCGACAAAGATCTTGACCCGGCCCGAGCAGAGGAGATGCTTAGGGTCTGCGAGCACCTGGGGATTCGTACAACGGCGTCGCTCATCACTGGTTTTCCAGAAGAAGAATGGAGCGATGTTCAGGACACGTTGAAGATCTACATGCAGTCCGCACGTTGTTCCCTGTCGCATCCACAAATCAACTTGCTCGCACCATTAGCGGGCACGCCCCTCTACACAAACCATGCAGAGGAACTCGTACTCGAAGATCACTGTTCAGATATGTCTCATCAGGGGCTTGGAAGTTCTGAACAGGACCTCGAACTGATTCGAAATTATCCTCATATCTTCCCGAATTTTTATATGATTCCCACTCCCTCTCTTGATAGGGAAACACTGTTTGAATTGCGTGAGTTCCTGGGAATGGCCGTGGAGCATTTTCGTTGGTTGTTATGTGCGATTGCACAGGTGGAAGATGTCTTGAAGTTCCGTGAGTCATGGCAAGCGTGGAGCGTATTACATCGTGGTCCCATGACGAAATCTGACCTGCGTCGCTACTACGCCAGCGAGATCTGCCGTTCGGACTTTCTTGAATTCGTCCGCACATCCATTGCAGACCGCAATGATGTGGTCATGACACTCGTACAAGTTCAGCAAGCGCTCAACCTCTCAAGCGCCACCGAGATTGGCCCAGATGCAGCCACGCCGTTCGCCTCACCATCAGCTGGCGAAGATCCGGAAGTTGCTTATCTCGCGCCGGGAGTCACGTTGGTTGACTTGGGTTTCGATCTTGCCGCGCTCATCCAGAGCCTCATGGAAGGCTCTTCATCGCATCTTGAGTCCAATCGCTCTTATTACGCGACCCGCACGAACTCAGGGGGGCGAGCCACCTTAGTGCAGATATCTCCGTTTCTTTCCGATGCTCTCCGTGTGGGAATAGCGGGCAGTCATGTCGATTTGCAACGCTATGTTGCAAGAGCCTTCGAAATTTCAGATGAAGAAGCCATTGAAGGCGCAACGCTGGCGCTGAAGAGCTCTTTGCTGGAGGATCGGTGGATCGTGGCCAGCACGGCCACTGGTTGATACGGTTTGCATGTTGCATTCTGAGATAGGACTATGAGTTTGCAGCCTCCCAAAAATCGGTGCAGAGAGAACGATAGGCAGCTCATCGTGAGGCAAGGCACGGTTCTTCTTACTCCGTTTAATGAAATCCCGAGACGGAGACTGGCGGAGACAACACAAGTGCCGACACAGAGATACCAATCTCGCCGGTGTGCATAGATTTGCTGAAAGTTTGGTGGACCTGAGCGGGATCGAACCGCTGACCTCCTCGTTGCGAACGAGGCGCTCTCCCAGCTGAGCTACAGGCCCTTGAGGGGTTGGCAGGCATCTGCCATGCCTATTTGCCGCTCCAGCGATGCGCTTCGCGGCGCGAGCAACAACCTGAGTGTATCAGGAAGCGTCTCCGCGCTCAAAGTAGCGTGGAAGACGCTTCCTGGGAGAGTTGGAACGGTGAAACGGGTTTAGGGGATCAAAGGACGCAGCGCGTTCAGCAGTAATTCCGCTTGTTCTGGTGGGACTGCTCCCTGTGCCATCTCAGCACTGCCACCGCCACGTGCCCCGAGTGTATTCAACGCGGTTCGCAGTGTGGTTCCGCAGTCGAGCATGCCAGGTTTCGCGGCCAGGACCACGTTGGACCGTTCTCTATCGGTGGCGACGATGTATGCCACTGCTGTCGTTGTTTCGCGGATCAGTTTGGATGCCAGCAATTTTGCATACGCGGCGTCGCGATCCGGGGGCAGCGAGTGGATGACACTTCCATGCATAGCGGAGGCCAGCTTGGCTGCTTCCAAGGATGCGATTTCGTCCAGCAGGTTGGCGCGTTCCTTTTGCAGAACGCGATTCTCTGTGCGGATGCGCTCGATGCTTGCGGTGATCTCGGACGGCGCTGTCGTGAGCCTGGCTGCGGCTTCCTGCAACGTAAGGAAGTCCGCATTGATTGCTGTGAGCGCACGGCTTCCGCAAATGAAAGAGAGCCGCAGATTGCCACGCACCTTTTCTGTTCCGCGCAGCAGAAGCGGACCGATTTCGGCGGTGGTGGCTACGTGTGTTCCGCCACATGCGTTGGTGTCGATGCCTGGAATGTCGATGATGCGGATATTGCCGGAGCGAGGTGGCAGCTTGCGCAGTAGCCCTTGTTCCTTCATCGCAACGGCTTCTTCGCTGGTGGCATAGCGGATGCCGAGTGGCAGCGCTGCAGCAATGATGCGATTCGCTTCTTGTGCTGCAAATTGCAGTTGCGCGTCGGTGAGCGCAGGACCTTCCAGATCAATGGTAGAAACATCGTCGCCGAGATGGAAGGAAACAGTACGCGCAGCGAAGTTACGGTCGAGAATAGCGGAAAGCAGATGCTGGCCGCTGTGTTGCTGCATGTGATCGCGTCTGCGCGCCGCTTCTATGCGACCGGAGACCGCTGTACCTTCCTGCAACGGTTTGGAGGTGGTATGCCACACCTCACCGGCTTCATCTTCTTCGACGTTTGTGATGGGCACTTCCAGCGAAGCGCCGGAGCGCGCCGTTGCTACAAGCACTCCTGTGTCGTAAGGCTGACCACCACTGGTGGGATAAAAAGCGGTGCGATCCAACGCGATTTGCCATACCTGCTGGCCATCCACTTTTGCCAGTTCGCGGATGGCTGTGACTTCGGCTGTAAACTCCAGCGTTGCGGGCTCGTCGTAGTAGATGCGATTGGCTGACTGAACTTCCGTCACACTACTCCCTTGGTGAGATGGAAATCAGTCCGCCGATCGCGGCCACTTCCGACTGGCTGCCAATGATCAGGGGCGTGCGCATGTGCGGTTCCGTCGGCACGATCTCCAGAATGCGATAGCGTCCATTGCTGGCAGCACCTCCGGCTTGCTCTGCAATGAAGCTCAAAGGATTTGCCTCATAGAGCAGACGCAGCTTGCCGTTGGGAGCTTTCTGGGTCGACGGATACAGGAATACGCCGCCCTTCAGAAGTGTGCGGTGAAAGTCCGCAATGAACGATCCCACATAGCGCGAGCTGTATTTCTTACCACCGACGAGGGTGCCGTCGCGGAATCGCGAAATGGCCTTGCCGTACACCTTTTGCGATTCGGCGATGTTGCCTTCATTCATGGAGTAGTACGGTCCCTGCTCGGGCATCTTCATGTCTTCGCTGCTGAGAAGGAACTCGCCTTCTGCAAGCGTGAAAGCATGTACGCCATCACCAGCGGTGTAAACCAGAATGGTGGAAGGGCCATAGTTCACATAAAGTGCGGCGATCTGCTCTGTGCCGGGCTGCAGAATGGCTTCTTTGACGGAGGTACCCGGCTTCATTGCCTGAATGGAAACAATCGTTCCCACATTGACGTTGACATCGATATTGGACGAGCCATCGAGAGGGTCAAAGATGGCGATGAACTTTGCATTCGGGCGGTCTTCAAAGATCAGCGGTTCTTCGTCTTCCTCGCTGACCACAGCGGCCACAGAGGGAAGAGCCTTCATCACTTCGATGAGCGTATTGTCAGCCAGAACGTCCAGCTTCTGCTGTGCTTCGCCCTGCACGTTTTCGCTGCCGGCCGCGCCCAGAATGTCCTCTAGGCCAGCGGTGCGAATTCTGCGTTCAATGGTTGCCGCGCCATCAGCAATTGCGGTAATCAGCGCCGCCAATTCAGGCGTGTGGCGCTGGCGCACGTGTTGAAAAAGGGTCATCGCCATGGCATTAAGCGTAGCACTCGCGAAAGATTTTCGTGTGATGTAACCGTTTATACGCAGTAAGGTGCAGTGCTATGCGCGTTGTGCGCCGCCAGGGAAGATGGTCAGTCGTGCAGACGACGGTGGGACAGGTGCGCAGCACACACGGTTTCTGCCTTCCTGTTTTGCTCGGTACATGGCCGCATCGGCGTCCGCGATCAGTTGGACCGGATCGCTGCCGGGGTGAGCAGGCCACATGGTGGCTACGCCACAACTTACTGTGGTCCACACCTCATGGTGCAATGTCGTATCGCGTTGTAATGCGGGTGAACCAGCCACCTGCACCAGCGTACGGATACGTTCCGCTACCTTGATTGCAAAAGTGGAGTCAGTGTGGGGCAGCAGCACCACAAATTCCTCGCCTCCAATGCGTGCCACAAAATCGTCTTCCTCGCGGAGTGCCTGCTGCAGCAGCGACGCGACACGTTGCAGAACGCGATCACCATAGGGATGGCCGTATGTATCGTTCACAAGCTTGAAATGGTCGACATCCACCATCACCACGCTTAGCGGGGTGCGGCTCTCCCGAGTCATCTTCCATATGTGTGTAAGTCGCGAGTCATACGCCAGCCGGTTGGGCAATCCGGTCAGGCGATCTGTAGATGAAAGCGCCACAAGTTCTGCGTTCGCATCAGCCAGCATCCCTCGCTGCAGCCTTCCGTGTAGTTGCAGCAGGTATGAGAAACGGCGATCACGCGCGATGGCATAGTTGGCAGCGAGGGTCAGGAGCACAGACCAAATCATCATGCCGCCCAGCACCAACTTATGTGTTACGGGAAGGAAAGTGTCGTTCTTCAGCCACAACACATCTGCCACTGCAATCAGGAACGTCGTCGCAGTCGCATATACAAGCTCAAGACGGATCAGGCAATTCATGCCCAACAGCATCAGAATCAGGCCCAACTGAGACTCAATGGAGACAGTGGTGTTTATGCCGTTGTGCAGGTAAAGGATGCCCAGGGCCCCCGTCAGGCAGGCGAACGCAACGCTCATCTCACGCAAGGCTACATTTTGCTGGTAGCGAACAATCGCTGCTGCCAGCAGCATGATGGGCGTGAAGATCAAAAGGCGTACGAGTACGGCGCGGAGTATATGGTCTGGCGCCATGAAGTAATCACTGAGAAGGAAGAAGTCATACACAATGCCCGCGAACAGACCGTGGGTTAGTAGCGTGCTTGTCCGGGATGCGGCCGTGTCGCGAAGGTAGCGTTCCTCCACCTCTGGAGTGAAATGCAGCCACGCCACGCGGCCCGTCTCGAAGCGACGGATCTCCTCATTCAGCAGTGGCGTGATATCACTTTGATTCTGCATTTCCATAGGCTTACGAAAAACAGCCTAGTCCTCGTCCGCAGTGTTAGCTATGCCCCAGCGGAGCCAAACCAGCCTCACCTTTTCGGGGGAGGCGGTGTAGTGTCTCTGCACAAATTGAGGTGGTCGTTTCCTGCGATCGACTTCACGACCCACCACGTAGCACCTACCTGCTACTTGTTACAATCTAGTTTTGATCAGGGTGGAAGATGCTTCAATTCTCTACAGCCGGTGAAAGCCACGGAGAGGCTCTTGTGGCCATGCTCAGCGGCCTCCCCGCCGGGGTTCCGGTGGACAGCGCATTCCTTGCACGTGAACTGTGGCGCCGCCAACAGGGCTTCGGCCGCGGTGGTCGCATGCGCATTGAGACGGATACAGCGCATATCCTCTCTGGTGTTCGTCACGGTAAGACGATTGGTTCGCCCATTGCGATGACCATTGCCAACCGCGACTGGAAGAACTGGGAGGAGATTCTCCCGGTAGAAGAAGGCGACCCCTCGCGGCATAAGGCTGTTGCATCGCCACGTCCCGGTCACGCTGACTTGGCAGGCGCGCTGAAGTACAATTTCGCCGATGCTCGTTACATTCTGGAGCGTGCTTCTGCTCGTGAATCCACGGCACGTGTTGCCGCTGGCGCTATTGCGAAGATGTTTCTCCGTTCGCTTTGTATTGAAGTGCTTTCGCACGTCGTCCGTGTAGGCGCTGTGGAACTGCAGCGGCCTTACCAGTGGGATGAGATTGTTGCCAGCACTGCCCGCGAGACAGTCCTGCTGAACTGCATCGACCCTGAAGTGGAACAGCAGATGAAGGGTGAGGTGGATAAGGCTTTGCGCACGGGCGATACCGTGGGTGGGGTCTTTGAGGTGGTGGCGCATGGTATGCCTGCTGGCATTGGCAGCCACGTGACCTGGGAAGGTCGTCTGGACGGTTTGTTGGCGCAGGCTGTGATGAGTCTGCAGGCCGTGAAGGCGGTTGAGATTGGCCGCGGCGTCACTGCTGCGGAATCCATGGGATCCACCGTGCACGACGCCATTCACTACGCCACCGAAGAGGAAGCTGTAGCTGCGCATACGCGCTTCACCCGCGAGAGCAATAACGCTGGCGGTATTGAAGGTGGCATCTCTAACGGGCAGGACGTGACTGTGCGCGGCTATCTGAAGCCGATCAGCACACTGCGCCGTCCGTTGGCGTCGGTGAACTTCGATACCCGCGAACCGGTGAAGGCGGCATATGAACGCAGCGACGTCTGCGTGGTTCCCGCTGCTGGTGTGGCGGCGGAGGCGATGGTTGCCATCACGTTGGCACGTCTGGTGCTGGAGAAGTTCGGCGGCGACAGCCTCGTAGAAACACAGCGCAACCTCAATGGTTATCTTGAGCAGATCCGGAAGTTCTAAGGCAATGATTTATCCCATCGTGAAGTATCCGGAACCGGTGCTGCAGAAGAAGGCAGAGCCTGTTACCGAGTTCAATGCCGACCTGAAGAAGTTGGCGGATGACATGTTTGAGAGCATGTATGCCGCCGAGGGCATTGGCCTGGCTGCGCCGCAGATTGGTATCAGCAAGCGCATGTACGTGGTTGACCTGTCTGTGGGCAAGAACCCGGTAGAGCGCCTTGTCCTTATCAACCCGGAGATCATCGAGAAGGAAGGGAAGCAGACCGAGGAAGAAGGCTGCCTCTCGTTGCCGGATATCCGGGACAAGGTGAACCGCCATTTCCGCGTGCGCATGCGTGCACAGGATGTGGATGGTAAGTGGTTCGAGATCGACGGTGAAGAACTGCTGTCTCGTGCCTTTCAGCATGAGTTGGATCATCTCGACGGCATTCTGTTCATCGATCGCCTCTCGCGTTTGAAGAAGGACCTGATTCTGCGGCGTATTCGGAAGCTCATCAAGAATGGTGAGTGGTAGGGCGGTAGGGTATGAAGCTGGTCTTCTGCGGTACGCCGCACTTTGCCGTACCTACCCTGGAGGCGCTCATCGCCGCCGGGCATCAGGTGGCGTTGGTGTTGTCGCAGCCGGATAAGCCGGTTGGGCGCAGTGGTGAGGTGAATCCCACACCGGTGAAGGTCGCGGCGGTGGCGCACAGTATTCCCGTGCTGCAGCCGGAGAAGCTCAAGACCAACGAGGAGCTTCGCTCCACGCTGGAGGCCATTGCGCCCCATGCCATTATCGTGGTCGCATATGGTCGCATCATTCCGCAGTGGATGCTCGACCTGCCGAAGTATGGCTGCCTTAATGGGCATGGTTCGCTGTTGCCGCGCTGGCGTGGTGCTGCGCCCATTCAGTGGGCGATTGCGGCGGGTGATTCCGAGACTGGCGTAACTACGATGCGGCTGAA
Source organism: Terriglobus sp. ADX1 (assembly GCF_036877645.1). Taxonomy (NCBI): domain Bacteria; kingdom Pseudomonadati; phylum Acidobacteriota; class Terriglobia; order Terriglobales; family Acidobacteriaceae; genus Terriglobus; species Terriglobus sp. ADX1. The sequence goes on along the minus strand of NZ_JAEDXV010000008.1, from coordinate 114,527 downwards.
TGCGGGACTCGACACGGGACCGATGCTGTTGAAGCGGTCCGTTCCCATCACGGAGACGACGACCTCGCCCGAACTGTTTGTGTCTCTCGCACAGATTGGTGCGGAGCTGATGGTGGAGACGCTTGCGGGACTGGAAGCGGGAACTGTTGCGCCAGAAGAGCAGGATGATTCGCTGGCGACGCTTGCGCCTATTCTGACGCGTGATGATGCGCGCATCGACTTCACTCATACTGCACGCGAGATCGATCAGCGTTTCCGCGGCTTCCAACCCTGGCCCGGCGCTTTCACCCTGTTACGCGGGAAGAAGCTGATCGTGCATGGAATGCATGTTGCCTCGCAGCCAAGTGTCGCGGCTGCGGGTACACTGACGATTCGCGATGGAGAGATGGAAGTGGCCTGCGGTTCCGGGTCGGCTATCGTCTTCGACGAGGTGCAGCTTGAGGGCAAGAAACGGATGCCTGCTGCGGATTTCCTGCGCGGATTTCAGTTGAAGAGCGGCGAAATTCTGGGCTCCTGATGTGGAGGGTACCCCCTCCCCCCTGTTTTTCTAAAATCGTCTTTCTATTGGGTTTATGGCGCGAGTGGCTGTAAAATCGTCTGCCCATTGGGGTTAAAGGCAAAATCCTCTTTCTAAAGGCTTTAGAGGCAGCGAGCGAACACGTTTTTGTCGGCTATTTCTATTTTAATAAGCTCAGAGAAATAACATGCCAAGTCTATTTCTTTTGATTTGTTAGATTTGGGCTGCTTAGGGGCTTGACAGCTACTTTTTATCCTTCCGGAATTCAGGCAAACTCGAATTAAAAGCAGTCAGTCGAACATTGTCGATTAAGACCTTTCGAGAATGGATGGCGTCACCGGTATTCCCCTAGGCCATTGATAGACTTCCTGGGTTGGCCATTTCAGCTGATGGAGATCCGAGTGCTTTGGAGGCAGAGGTACATCTTCCTGGTGTCTCTTCTCGCGATCTCAATTTCATATCGCGGGTGGGCAAGGCAAATCCGATCGCCTGGTCTATGACGTTGTGTCCGTCAAACCTTCCAAGCCCGGTATCCCTGGAGGCATTGTTCCTCTCCCCGGAGGGATTGGGTACAACGCAACGGCAACTCTGAAGGTGATGCTCAGCGTGATGTACCGAATTCCTCTTCGCCAGATCGTTGGAGGGCCGGAGTGGACATCCACTGAAAAGTTCGATGTGAGAGTCAAGGCAGGAAATGAACACAGCATCGACGATCTTCACGTGATGTTTCAGAACGCTTTGGCGGACCGTTTCGGATTGAAAATGCATTTCGAAACGAAGGAAGGCCCAGTCTTCTTTCTGACTGTCGCAAAGTCAGGGCTCAAGATGACCCGTGTCGAAGCAGGCAACGACCGAAACATACCTATCAGCGATGGTCCCAATAACGAAGTTATCGGTAGCCGTGTTCCTTTGAACTACCTTTGTTATTGGCTCAGTCAGCGCCTGCAAAACGATCAGAGGCCGGTGCTCGATAAAACTGGTCTTCAAGGGACATACGATTTCAAGCTGTCATTTCGTCCCAAGCTTCCTCCACAGAAAGAGCCAACCTCCTCAGAACTCGATAATGCGCCGACGATCTTTCATGCTGTCAGGGATCAACTGGGCCTAGAACTTGTCCCTCAAATGGGTCCCGTTCCAACTCTGGTTATCGATCAAGTGAATCAGCCTTCGGAAGACTGACGAGCAAAGTATGAAGCAGACGTAGACGTTTGACAGGGCGGAACGAGCGATTGTGTAAATGTAAGTAGGCTTATCGGAAATGAAGCCGCGAGGCTCAAGTTAATTCAGCAATCTAATATATCCAATTGTGATTAAGACACGTGGCTGTATGAGCGCTTTAATGTTAAGGCGTTGAGGGAAAGGAGCCCTTGTGTCCGCTTTGCTTCGCTCAACAATAACGCCGCTTTTGTGAGCCTCGTTGAAACGAATGTGTTGATGTCATCGGGCTTATCGCGAGTAGTTTTGCTCATGCGCAAACTCAGAAAATCATTTCTTTTTAATTTGATGTTTTTGGGCCGACGTGGCGGGCTCGATGAGTTGACTTGTCGTCGAGAAAAGTGTTGCGCGATGTTTTTGGGAAGAAGTTACCGGTGTCACGGCACATTTTTTCAGTGCCTGATTTATTGGTTGCGCAAGTTGCTCATACTACGCACATAAAAAATCGGCCATTTGCGGCCATTGAAATGCAACTACTTCAGCACGATTGATTCACCCAATCCTGGAGTAGTTCAGTTGATAGTTAAAAGAAGTCGTCTTGTAGTCTTATGCGTCGGTGTGTCTGTATTTATGGGTGGTATTCACGGTACATTCGCACAGCGCTATTCGTCGCGTCGTTCCTATTTATCGGCGAGCATTAGCGCTTCACCTACATCCATCACCGCGGGTCAAAAAACAACTCTTTCCTGGAGCACGAAATCCGCTACGTCTGTAACGCTTAATGGAACCACTGTAGCGACTTCAGGCTCCATGAGTGTCTCCCCGACATCCACTACTTCGTATTCACTCGTTGCAAGCAACGGAAGTTCAAGCAGGACCGCTACGACATCCGTAACAGTCGCGGCAGCAGCAACAACTCCCTCGGCAACCATCACAGCATCACCCACTTCGATCACTTCAGGTCAGAGCTCCACTCTTACCTGGAGCACGACATCGGCGACATCGGTAACGCTTAATGGTACGGCTGTCGCTACTTCGGGCTCTATGAGTGTTTCTCCGACAGCGACTACTTCCTATTCGCTTGTTGCAAGCAACGGAAGTTCAAGCAAGACCGCGACGACATCTGTTGCAGTTGCTTCGGCAACGAGTCCGACGGCAACTATTACAGCATCACCTACTTCGATCACTTCAGGTCAGAGCTCTACTCTTACCTGGAGCACGACATCGGCAACATCAGTAACGCTTAACGGTACGGCTGTCGCTACTTCGGGCTCGATGAGTGTTTCCCCAACAGCGACGACTTCGTACTCGCTTGTTGCCAGCAATGGAAGCACAAGCAAGACCGCAACTACATCTGTTGCTGTTACTGCATCGCAGCCATCCTCGGGCAGCTCCACATCTGGCGCACCGCACATTAATTACACGGATCTTAATGTGGGTTCGGGCACCGGTGGTGACAACGGAAATGGTGTGTATGTCCGCATCTTCGGTAGCCATTTCGGAGCATCGCAAGGATCAAGCACAGTTGCGCTTGGTGGTTACCTGGTGACCAACTGCAGCCTTTGCTCGTGGAGCGATACCGTTATTGTTGCCCAGCTTGGATCGGCAGCAAAGACGGGCAATATTGTTGTGACTGCGAATGGACTTGCATCCAATGGCTCGCCCTTCACAGTTACGCCGACGACTATCGTCTTCGTATCGCCGAAGGGTGTTGATACGAACGACGGTAGCTTCGCAGCTCCATTTAAAACGTGGCGTGCAGCTTACAACTCGGTTACATCAAGGGACTCTTCTTCACCTTCGCAGAACACCGTGATCTATCTGGAGCCGGGAACGGATGTTAGCTTCGACGATGGACGTGGATACAATGCCGCTATCTCAACGGATATTGGTGGTTCGTCTCCAACCAGTCAGATCTCAATCGTTGGCTACCCAGGCGGTACTGTGAGTGTTGGCAGCACCAGCATTTCGAACGGTGTAAAGGGATGGGGACGCAACATCACCATCGCTAACCTCACGATTGTTGGGCAAAGCTCTGCTATCGATGCAGAGGCTGGTAACATCCGCATCATCAACAACAGCCTTTCGTGCCCCGCTCCTCCCTCTGGTCTCGGTGGAACGGCATGTGTTCTTGCAGAAACCACAAACGTTGCTGATACCTGGGCATTCCAGGGGAATAATGTTCACGACACCGGCGGAAACGTAGACAAGACCTATCACGCTGTCTACTTCTCATCCGGAGCGAACCATGCGGATGTGGGCTGGAACACCATTGGTCAGAACTTCAAGGGCTACTGCCGCAGCATTATGTTCCACGCTACGACAGGCGGCAATCAGTATGACCTGCATGTGCATGACAACAACATCACAGGTGGATACTGCGATGGCATCCAGTTGGCGTCGGTCGATCCTTCACTGGGAACGGTCGAGATCTATAACAACGTTGTAGCTCACGTTGCGACTGCGGCAAATCCGTATGGCGTAGCGAACGAAGCTGGTATTGCTATCAACTCTGATCCGCCCGCTTCCACGAGCGGTACGGTGCAGATCTATAACAACACTGTAGTGGATGCAGGCGCTTACACGATCGGTAATCAGAATGGATGCTTTGGTGTGGTCTACGCTGGAGCCGGCATTAATCTGACGAATAACATCTGCGTTCAGCCGTCTGCAGCGCAGCCTTACATTGAGCCGAAGAGCCAGGGAGTAACTGGTACGAATAACCTCTGGTCGGGTGCTGGCGCAGCTCCGTCGTTTGACTCGCGACCAGTTACAACTGCACCTAGCTTTGTTTCAAGCAGTAGCTTCGCTCTGCAATCGAGTTCGGCTGGTAAGTCAGCAGGAACTTCATCCAAGATGTCGCCCATCGACATTATTGGAAATCAACGTGGTACTACCCCGTCTATGGGTGCGTACCAGTAACGCAAGGCAACTTACGAAATGGGCCGCTGCATTCTTTGCAGCGGCCCGTTTCTGTTTAAGCTGTATCAGCTTTCTCAAGCAGCGCTGCGAAGAAGCCGTCGCAAGGTTGAGTGCCGGGGAGCGTTCGGAGTGTGCCGTCGATAGCTGCGGATGTAACGGACTCTGGCAGCAGCGATGCGAGGTCGATGGAGCGGTAGGCTCCTGAAGCGGTTGCTGCCTTTACGGCTTCGAGGTTTTCTTCTGGCTCCAGTGAGCAGGTGGAGTAGACGAGGCGTCCACCGGGTGCGAGCAGACGCAGGGCTTGTGTCAGGATTGCTTTTTGGCGGTCAGCCTGACGGGGCAGATCGCTTTCTCTTAGCCTGTGACGGATCTCCGGGTTGCGAGCGAGGGTTCCGGTGCCGCTGCATGGCGCGTCGCACAGGATGAGATCGAAGCTTCCGGCTTGCAGCGTGGATGGCGGGGCGGTCATGTCGGCTAAAAGCGTCTTCACATGTTTTGTGGATTCGGAGCGGTCCATGCGTTTCCGCATGGCTTCCAGACGCTTTGGGCTGATGTCGCAGGCGATGATTTCTGCTTGCGGGTGACGGATGGCCAGCACTGCGGTTTTGCCGCCGGGTGCGGCGCAGCAGTCGAGGATTCGCCTGGGATTGGTGACGGAGGCGGCGGTGATTTCTGCGATGAGGCGTGAGCCGTCGTCGATCTGCGGAAGGCCTTCTTCCGGGGTGTAAAGCTGGCCGGAGGGGGGCTCCTGCTGATCGTAGACGGCGATGCGTCTTGCTACAGCGTTGCCGAAGTTCTTGCGCCAGCGGGAGAGCAGCCACTCGGGGTGGGCTTGCTCTTCCGGCGTGAGGGGGACGACGAGCGGAGTGCGCCTGGGTGTTTCCTTTTCGCGCTGGACGCGGCGAAGGATGGCGTTGACCATGCCGGCGGCGTGGGGCGCTCCGTTGGCGCGGGCCATCTCCACGCTTTCATGGATGGCGGCGTGCGGCGGGATGCGGTCCATGTGCAGCAGTTGGAAGATGCCGAGGCGGAGGGCGAGCAGAGCTGCGTCGTGCAGTTCGGCGTCGGGGCGCTGGAGCATGGGGCGCAGTACGGCGTCGAGTTGCAACTGCCAGCGGAGGACGCCGAGGACGAGCGCGGTGGTGAGGTTGCGGTCTTCGGCGGAGAGGCGGTTGACGGCCGGGGAATGCAGCAGATCGTCGGAGTGTGCGGCGCTGGACATGACGCGATAGAGGATCTGGATGGCGGCGTCTCGCGCGGGAGAGATGGCGGGTTGGTTACTGGATTTCACGCTTGTTTCAGGATACGGGGTTTGGAGGCGAGTTGGTGGCAGGAGGGGAGCAGTGAAGAAAACTACATAGTAATGTGCGATCGGTTATGGTATGTTTTCCCGGCGAAGCGATCTGTCATTTCCTTTGTAGGTGGAAGCTCGATGAGAAGAGTGTCACCTTTTGCCTTTGTCCGCTGCGTATGTGTCGTGGTTTGCTTTTCAATTGGAGTATCTGCAGTTTCCCAAACGAACAACGGACCTGAAGATGCCAAGTTGCTCAAGTTCGATGTGGTGTCGATTCGTCCGAGTGGAAGTGCGAGGGGACCTGGCGGCAAGTTCTCGCCGGATGGCTATGAGATGTTGGGGGTGCCGTTAGAGACGTCGCTTCTAATCGCCTATTTTCCAGCACCTTTTTTCAACCATCTTTACGACTCGAAGGGTACTCCTTCGTGGGTCGGGAGTGAGAACTACGATCTCCGGGCCAAGGTGGCGCCAGCGGATGTTGCAGCGTGGAGCAGCCTGCATCAGAACTTCGCGCAAACATCGCCAGTGTTGCAGCGCATGCTTCGACAAGTTTTGGAAGAGCGCTGTAAGCTACGCATCCACAGTGTGCCAACGAAGACTGATGGCTACGCCTTGCGCATTGGGGCTAAGTCTTCGGCGTTGGTGGAGGATTCGAGCTTGCCGGAGGGTGGGGCGGCGCAGCCACTGTCAGACGGAGCCGTGTTTGTTTTTGCGGCCCAGAATGGCGAGCGAACCTACACCTTTTACAACACCTCCATGTCTGTTCTTGCGACCTATCTCACCTTCACGTCGCAGCATCCCGTAGAAGACAGGACAGGCTTACAAGGCAGGTACAAGTTTGTATTGCGACGTTTGCCAGCAGATGAGGACTCCGCTCCGCCAGTACCCTACGATCTGCGCGCGTTGGGTTTGAAGGTTGATAAGGAAGAAGTGCCGTCGATGAATTGGATTGTCGACAGCATTGAAAGGCCAAGCCCGAACTAAGTCGGTCGGATTCACTTTGGCAATCCGGCACTGAGAAGTTCTATGGGCCGACTACGATTGAGGCGTTTGCGAATGGCTTGAAGTAAAGAGTGGGGTTGCGGCGGTTAACGCGGCTTCGCTGTTGGTGGAGTCGCGTTTGCGGGGGCTGGTGTGATCAGGGTTGTGGGGTCGGAGATGGCGGCTGCGGCGCTCATTTTGACTTTGGCTATGTCGGCTGCGGTTACGCGGGCGCCTGCGAGTGGGGTTTGCGAGAGTACGTAGCCTGCGGGAGCCATAGGGACTGGTGGCGGTGCGGGGATACTCGGATCAGTGACGACGGGTGCGGGCTGCGGCACGATGGCGTAAACGCGTAGTTCCATCTCGCGCATTCTTGCAGAGGCAGCAGAGTAGCTGAGGCCGACGAGGTTCGGCATGACCCATGCCTTGGGTTGTGCGGTGTAAGGCTCGGTGAGCAGGAGGCTGACTTCCGGCTTGTCGACGCCTTCAGCGTTCGCCGGTGGGGTTTGTGCAAGCACCACGTCCGATGGGCCGGGTGATGGGATGTGGGCCATCGCTCCGGGGTCGAGTGAGGCGCGGCGGATGGCCATGCCTGCGTCGTGCTCGTTCATGCCGACGGTGTCAGGAATGGTAGCGCGCTGGGGGCCGAGGCTTTCCGTGATGCGCATGTGCCAGCCCTTGCGCACGGTGGCTCCTGCGGCGGGGGATTGTGAGAGAACGCGTCCGGCGGGAACGGTGGTGGAGTAGAAGCGGTTCTCCACGGTGAGATTGAGCTTGCGATTGTTGGAGGCGTTGGCGGCCTCTTCCAACGTCATGCCGGTGAGGCTGGGGGTTTCTACTTCGCCGGTATGGATGGCGAGGCGCATGGTGATGAGCGCGGAGAACAGCGCGACCGCCGTCATGGCGAGAACGGTGGTGCCGATGCGAAAGAAGCGAGCGGCACCGGCGGAGAGTTCGCCTGAGTTGTCGTGATAGCGGATGCGAATCTTCACTGTGGGTATCTTAGTACTTCGTACCGTTCTCGACGCTGCGCGTGGACGAACTTCGTTCGTATGAGCTTCGCGTTGCGAAGCCTGGTCCACCAATCTCAAACGCGAGCTAGCGGTCGTTGTCTGTGGCTGGTTCGGGGTGAATGAGGAGGCGGTCGACCTCGGGGCGTTCGCGGAGGAAGGCGGCTTCCATCTGCGTGATAACGCGGTGGACGATGCTCATGGGAAGGTCGTCGTGCATGGTGCAGTGGCAGCTCATCTGCAGGTGGTCGCCGCTGCGTGTGGTGACGATGTTGTGGACATCGAGAACCTCCGAGAAGCCTGCTGCGGCGCGACGTACGGCGTCTTCCAGATCGCGGTCGTGCTGCAGACGGATGGCGGGTTCGATGGTGCTTTCTTCTGACTCGATGTGTGTGATGATGGAGCGGATTTCAGGGACTTCCTGCTTCATCTCCGACTCAATGCGGGTCACGGTATCGTGTGCCTCGCGGAGCAGCATGTGCTCGGGGAGTTCGAGGTGGAGTTCCACGGCGAGGCCGCCTTCCACGTCCTGCACGGAGACGTCGTGGATGGAGAGGTTGTTGCGCAGAGCTACGGCGCGGACGCGGTCGAAGACACTTTCGCTGCGGCCTGCGTAGGGGATGGTGCGGATGACGACGTCGGTGCCGGGCATGGTTTGTTGCACGGCTTCGGTGGCGGCTGCGACGATCTGCTGCGAGCGCTGGAGCGTTGTGTTGCGGCGGATGCCGATGGCAACGTCAGCGAAGTAACGTGTGCCGGCGCGGCGCATGCGGAGATCGTTGACGGAGGCGACGCCTTCGACGTGGCGAATGGCGTCGACGAGTTGCTTGCGCATCTCCGGGGTGGTGGCGTCGAGCAGCGCGTCGACCGTTTCGCGCGCGAGTGTGTACGTCACCTTCAGGATGATGAGCGAGACGATGAGAGCGGCGATGGGGTCGGCGAGTTCCAGCGCGGGGATGCCGAGACGTTTGCCGAGGAAAGCGGCGATCAGGCCGACGAGGACTGCCAGGCTTGACCAGATGTCGGTGCCGAAGTGCAGGGCTTCTGCTTCAAGTGCCTGGGAGTGGGATTCGCGTGCGACTTTGGCGAGAGCGCGGGAGCGTGTGTAGTCGACGGCGATGGAAAGTAGAAGCACGACGACGGGCCAGACGGAGGGTTGCAGGTCGAGGCTCTGGCCGTGCGCGTAACGCAGGATGCGGTGGACTGCCTCGTAGATGATCCAGATGGACGAGGCGAGCATGAAGCCGGTCTCGATGAAGGCAGAGAGGCTTTCCACGCGGCCGTGGCCGTAGGTGTGGTCCTCGTCGGCGGGGCGGTCGGAGAGGCGAAGGCTGAAGAGTGTGAGGCAGGAGGCGACGAGGTCGATGGCGGAGTGCGCCGCTTCGCTGAGCATGCCGAGTGAGCCGGTGGAGAGGCCCGTGATGATCTTGAGGAGCGTGATGCCGCTGGCCGCGAGAACACTGCGCAGGGCCGTATTGCGCTTCAGCTCAGAGGTTTCGGCCAGGCTCTGTTCCGCGTCGGGATGGGGCTGACCGGGGTGCATGGAGTTTCAGTGTACTTCGTACCGTTCTCGAGTACTTCGTACTGTTCTCGACGCTGCGCGTGGACGAACTTCGTTCGTATGATCACGGTACTTCGGATGCGCGATGATCCCACGTCTCAGGAGCGAGACGTGGGGCACCCAAGTTTTGGGGTAGTTATTTATCGCTGTTTGCGGCGGACTGTGTGTGGTTTTGGTTTAGCCGTGCGGCTGCGGGCCGTGACGGTTCGTTTGGTGGTGGCTGTTTTTGCCGGTGTTGCGGCGGGCTTTGCTGCTGCACCGTGTGCTGGCTTTGCGGTCTTTGTTTTTGCCGTTGCTTTGCCGTGACGGATGCCGCGGAGTTTCGCGTTGGCGGCGCGGAGTTCTTCGGCGGTGAGTTCGCGCTCGGGGTCGTTCATGTCCTCGGGAACTGGCGGCAGGCCGACCATGGCGAGGAGCATGTCGTTGGCTTCGCGGAACATGTTGCCGGCGGGGCGTCGGCCGTCAGTGCGGGCAAAGAAGATGCCGGTGTGGCGTGCGGGATTGAGTGCGATGTAGGTCTGGAAACCTGCGCCGCCACCGGTCTTCTGCACGATGCGCGAGGGGCCGTAGTCCTTGTTGATTTCGATCCAGCCGAGGCCGAGGCCGTCGGGCAGACCCGCGTGGCCAAGACCCTGAATGCTGCGCAGGTTGGCGGGGTCAATGACGGTCTGGGTGGCGAGTTCGTTCGCGTGGACGGGAACGCCGGGCAGGTCGAGGAAGTAGCGCAGCATCTTCGCCATGTCGTTGGCGGTGGAGTACATGCCACCGGAGCCTGCGGCGGCTTGCGTATCGGTGCATTCGATGGGTTCGTGCATGCCTCCCATCAGGCGGCTGCACTCGTCGGGCGTGGGCGTGAGGGTGGTGTCTTTCAGGCCGAGGGGCTGCGCCGTCTGCTGCTGGAAGAACTGGTGATAACTCATTCCGCTGGCGGAGGCGATGGCGTCGCCGAGGAGATCAAAGCCGATGTTGGAGTAATGCGCTGCGGTGCCGGGTTGTGAACGGAGCCGGAAGGCGGGTAGCCACTGCCAGCGGTAGTTGAAGTCCGGGAAGGTGAAGTGCGCTGCGCCCTGCGGAGGATAGGCGATTTCGCGCGGCATGCCTGCGGTGTGGGTGGCGAGGTCGATGAGTTCGACCGGGCGATCGGCTGGACCACGGACCGTCATGGTGGGCACGGTCATGCCCTGCGGGGCGTACTTCTGCAGGGGGTCGTCGAGCGAAACTTTCTTCATGGCGACGAGCTTTGAGAGCAGGTCGGTCGCGAGGATCTTGGAGATGGAGCAGAGACGGAAGAGCGTGTCGGCCTGTGGCGTGTCGTGATTTGAGGGGGAGACGTGGCCGTAGCCTGCCATCCATGTTTCATCGCCGCGGACTACGACTGCGATCATGCCGGTGGAGGCGGTGCGCTGAAAGATGCGGTAGGCGTAGTCGTTTGCGATGTTGATGGGAGGACCAAGCGGTTCGGGCCTGGGCTTCTTCTGTGCCTTGGCTACGGCTGCTGCCTGCGCCTTCTTCTGCTTTTCTTCCTGATGGCGAAAGTGTTTGCAGCCCTGAAGGGAGCTGGTGACGGCGACAAGGGCAAGGCAGAGGGAAGCAGAACGGCGACGCGACAACAGAACTCCAGAAAGATTGAACTGATTTCAGGCTAACGGATGGGATGCGGTGGAAAGCGGAGTGTTGGATGTGATGGGGAATCTGGCGGGGAACACTCTTGTGATTTCAAAACGAAGCCCCGTCTGTTGGACTCAGACGGGGCTTGCGAAGTTAGAAGAAGAAATTAGAAGCGGATACCGAAGGTGACCGGGATGTAGCCGGTGTGGCGACGGTTGAAGGGGAAGAACGGGTCCTGTGCGAAGCCTTCATCCTTGATAGGTACCCAGTGGTAACGGGCGTCTACAAAGAGGCGTTCGCTGGAGAACTCGCTGAGTCTGTAGGTGAGACCAAAGCCCACGTTCCAGCCGAAGGCGTTGGCGCTGTACGAGTCCAGATTGTATGTGGTGTAGAACGTCTGGCAGTAGTAGTAATTGCAACCGGTCTGCGCCGTGGGGAGGGTGAAGTTGGTGCTCTTGCGATACCAACCGCCGCCACCGGTGACATATGCGCCCATCTTGCTGCGCGGATCCGAGAAGTTGATGATCGGATTCACGGTGAGCGAGAGTACGTGCGCGTTGGCATCGAAACCGGCGAGGTCGTTCGGGCCATAGCCGTACTGCTGGAGGTAGTTCAGAACGTTGTTGTACTCGTAGTTGATAGCTCCGCCGGTGACACCCATGTGGTCATAGTGGAACTCGCCGAGGACGCCGAACATGCGGTTGAAGTTCCAGCCGCCACCGAAGGCAACGGTCCAGCTTGGCGTGTAGTACTTTGCCGTGTCGCCGGTGGGGACGGTCATGCCGCCGCCTGCCATGAAGGCGATCTTGGTAGAGCCGTCAGGGTTGTGCATGCGGTCCTGATAGCGCGAACGGCCATAAGAACGGCGACCCGGAGGCGGCTGTGTGCCGGCGTCAAAGTTCAACGACGCTGCGGGATCGGCTGCGGCAATTGCGTCATCCGAGCTGCTGCTGACGCCCGAAGGCTGGTAGTGGAAGTCGTCCGAGGAAACGTTGACCGCGCTGGGATTGAAGAGTGGTGCTGCCGCGAGGGGCTTGGGGGTGTCCGGCGTGGATGGGCTTGCAGCCAAGGCGGTTGGAGCAAGCGAAATCGCTGACAGAGCCACCGCTGCAGCACAGAGGCCATGAAGATAAAAAGACCGTTTCATAGGGATCACTGAACTCCTGTAAGTAAAGCCGTGCGTATGTCAGAGACACGCTTCTTCTGTTTAAGTTGTGGGACGCTCCGAGCGCCATTTTGGCTTACTGGATGTTGGATGCTTCCGGAGCGGTAATACACACGGATTTTTGGGGTGGGAGGGGTAAGTCTTCGGTATGCGTATTGGATCGCCACCAAGTGCACTTTTGGTACACCTGGGTGATCGATGCGCTGCTTAGTTGAGGAAGTAAGTGGTGTAGAGGGTGTCGCGCTGCACGGGCTTGAAGCCTGCTCCGCGGATGATGCGGCGTAGTTCCTCTTCCGTGGTGCAGTTGGCGGTGCCTGCCGCCTTAACCACATTTTCTTCCAGCATGACGGAACCCACGTCGTTGCCGCCGAAGCGGAGGCCCATCTGCAGTACCTTCAGGCCCTGCGTGACCCACGAGCTTTGCACGTTCTGGATGTTGTCCAGGTACATGCGCGAGATGGCGAGGGTCTTCAGGTATTCGACACTGGTGGCTTCGTCCCATCCGCGGCCGCCGAGTGCGGTGTTGTGCGGCTGGAAGCTCCACGGGATGAATGCGGTGAAGCCGCCGGTTTCTTCCTGAAGCTGGCGGACCACTTCAAAGTGATTCACGCGCTGTTCCACGGTTTCGCCCACGCCGAACATCATGGTGGCGGTGGTGCGCATGCCGAGCGAGTGTGCGGTGCGATGAACGCTGACCCAATCTTCGGTGCGGCACTTCAGGCGGGCGATGCGCTTGCGCACATCGTCATCCAGAATCTCTGCGCCACCACCGGGGATGGACTGCAGGCCCGCGTCGCGCAGACGCATGATGGTGTCCCGCAGGCTGATTTCGCTGTATTCCGCGATGGCGAGGATTTCGCTGGCGGAGAGGCAGTGCAACCAGATGTTGGGGAAGCGCTGCTTGATGCCGGTGAAAAGCTTCTCAAACCAGTCAATCTTCAGGTCGGGGTGAATGCCGCCCTGCATCAGCACGCCGGTGCCGCCCATCTCTTCGGTTTCGCGAATCTTGTCGTAGATGGTCTCGAAGTCGAGGATGTAGCCTTCGCTGGCCAGTTTGCCCTTCAGCGGCCGATAGAACGCGCAGAAAGTGCAGTATTCCGTGCAGAAATTGGTGTAGTTGATGTTGCGATCGATGATGTAGCTGACCACACCTTCGGGATGCAGGCGGCGGCGCACTGCGTCGGCTTCCATGCCGATGCCGATAAGGTCGTCTGAAGCGAAGCAGTCAAGGGCCTGTTGCCGCGTGATTCCCATGCTTTTAGTTTACCGCTTGCTCACAGAGCTTGCAGGGAAGAGTGTGGCCCAGCATGGACTGGCGGCCTTCTTCCGTCTGCGTCCAGGGGCGGGATTGCCAGGGAGGATCGTGGCGGACGTGCTGCGTGTGCCCGCAGGCGAGTTCTGCGATCCAGTGGCTTTCTTCGTCCTGATGGAAGCCGGTGATGGGTTGCTGGATCATGCGTGATGAGTAACGACCAGCACGAGAAGAACGATGCAGATAAGAAGAAGCACGCCGGTGAGGATGAGTAGCGCGCGCAGCGAGCCTGCCATGCTGGCGATCTTCTGCTCTGAGGCAGCGATACGTGCGGATTGCTCTTCCGTGATGGTGCGCAGACGTGCCACGTCGGATGAGAGATGGCCGAGGCGTTCGGTGTTGGCAGCGAGCGCGTCCGATAGCTCGGCGTTGTGCGATGTGATGTCGCCGCGTACCTGCGTGGTGAATTGATCGAAGGAGGCGCGCATCTCTTCGCGGGTGTTACCGCGAGAGTTGACGAAGACCTCAAGCATGGGAACGCTACGCGCCAGCAACGGCACAACTTTTTGCAATAACGGAATGATGTCGAGCCAGCCCATACGCGCTTCTTTCTTTGATGCGTTTAGATGGCGCGAATGTGGAGGCCGGTACGCGCTTTATCGCGATTGGCGATCCAGAAGTTCACCGCCGAGAGGATGACGATGGCGGCGATAATGCTTTGCGACCAGACGCAGTAGATGCACCACTTCTCAATGACGAATTTTTCAAGGTAGGTGAGGATCAGTGCGCAGAAGCAGCCGATCTGTGCGGCTTCAAAGGTGATGAAATCGCGGCCCAGGAGCGCAAGGATGGCGATCAGCACATAACCGATGATGCCGATGGTGGCGACGGGAATGTGGCCCTTGCTGTTGGGGTCTTCATCGAAGCCACGCGCAGGGAAGACGGCGAAGCGCGAGTGGTTGACGGTGCCGCAGTCCCACTGCTCTGTGACGGCGCATGGCGGCGCGGCGTTGGGGTCCATATTGTGGACGCGCAGGGCAAGGACGGAGACGACGGTACCTGCCACGGCGAGCAGAGCGATGAGCACACGGAGAAGACGCATACGCGTTTGACTCTAGCTGTTGGAAAGCGGTGGGGCAAGGTACTTCGTACCGTTCTCGACGCTGCGCGTGGTGGCGCGTTGCGCGGATGAGCGGTTTTGCCGATCAGGTGGTTATTTGCTGGCCATGCCTCGCTGGGTATCGATTGCGTGAGTCGTCCCAGCCAGAAACGTAAGGCGTTGGACGACGGGCGGAGCGTGCAGAGCCAGCGTGATGGCGCGGCCACGGAGAAAGCCGCTCAGGAAGGCAGCGCCTACAGCTCCTGTATCGATGCCAGTCTTGCCGCCGTCAAGAATCGTTGGTGCAAAGGTGGGAGCGGCGACGCCAAGGCGTTCGCTTTCCGCATACGCAACTTCCCCGATGAACTCTTCGCGAGCAGACGTGAACGTATCACGGTCCCCGAGACCGATGAGGAGCAGTCGTTTCGCTGCAATGGCGCCTGGATTCGGCGTAATCAGCAATGTTTCGCCAAGGGTGCCGCGAAAGAGCTGTGGGGTACGAACCGTGGTGAGCGCACCGGAAAGCTTCGTATCCAGAAGAGCAAGCGAGGCCTCGAGTTTGTTCTCTGGCGTGGAAGCGAAGAGGCAGATGATCTGCAGATCACCCGGAGCCGTGGCAGGAGATTCGACGAACACATCAACAGGGATGGGCTTGCCGGGAACAGGTAGACGTGTGCCTTCCGGCGTTTGAGCGGCTGCGGTGCAGGTGATCACGGCGGCAAGAAAGATCAGACGCGAAAAGGTCATGGGGCTCCTGCAAACTTGTGTGTTAACTCAGGGCTTCGAGAACGGCTTGCTGCATGGCTTCGCGTGGCGCGGGTTGGCCGGTCCAATACGTGAACTGGCGAACGCCTTGTTCCACGAACATTTCTACGCCGGGAATCACGTGCAGGCCGTTTTGTCGTGCGAGTTGCAGCAGTGGTGTTTCGACGGGGTTGTAGACGAGATCGAAGAAGACCTTGGCGCGCATTTCTTCTGCGGCGATGGGGGCTTCCATCGTTTGATTGCGCATGCCGTAGGGCGTGCTGTTGATGATGGCGTCGAAGGTGTGTGCGGCGAGGTCTTCGCGGCGGATGGCGTGGACGCCGGCCTCGGCTGCGAGTGCTTCTGCACGGGTGTGGGTGCGATTGAGGAGATAGACGTGTGCGCCTGCGTCACGGAGGCCGAAGACGGCGGCGCGTGCCGCTCCTCCTGCACCGAGGATGAGAATTTTTGCGCCTGAGAGAGGAATGGCGCGTTGCAGCGGGCCGACGATGCCGGGGACGTCAGTGTTGTGTCCGGCAAAGCCTTCGGCGATCTTCACGAGGGTGTTGCAGGTTTGCATCTGCTGCACTGCGGCGTCGCTGATTGTCAGATGCGGCAGGATGGTTTCCTTGAGCGGCATGGTGATGCTGAGGCCGCGAATATTGAGGCGGTCGACCACGGCGAGGAGTTCCGCTGGGATGTCGGTTTCCAGAGGGATGTAGACTGCGTCACGCTTTGATTCGCGGAATGCGGTGTTGTGCATGCGCGGCGAGAGCGAGCCGGTGATGGGCAGCCCTGCTACGGCGTAGATCGCGGTTTCGGGTGTGATGGATTCTGCGCGGTAGAGGTTTTGCAGCGTGGAGAGGCTGACCTGGCCGGGTGCGGTGCCTGCGTTGCCTTCCGGCGACGCGAAGGTGAAGAGCGAACCGAAACGTGGGCCGAGGACGCGTGTGAGTGTGCCGCGGAAGCCCATGCTCATGGCGATGAGTCGGCCATCGGTGCCGTGGGTTTCGAGCAGGTCGATGAGTTGCAGCGCTTCCGTCAGCGTGGTGGCCGTGGGGACGATCTTGCGGAAGTCCGGCGCGAACGGGGCCATGCGGTCGAGTTCGGGTTCGAGCGCGGGTGTGCCGTGGAAGTCGTGCCAGGAGAGGATGACGGCGGCGCCGTTGGCGCGGAGCGTATCGAGTGCGGCGGTGCCGAGCTCCTCTGCGGTTTCCGTTTCGATGTCGATGAGCTGGCAGCCTGCCGCTGCGGCTTCTGCGAGAATGTCGATTTGTTGCTGCGCCGTGCCGGTGAATCCTCCGCCGTAGGGCAGGCGGCGGCAGGTGGCGACGGCTGTCACTTCCGGATGCTCTGAGAGGAACTGGCGTAGTTGCGGCAGTTGCGATGCGGGATCGGGAACGGAATCGAGGCGGAACTCTAGGAAACGGCACGCCGGGAGGGTTGCGGCGGCAAGCGAAAACATTGCCGGGCCGGAGACAGCGACGCAGATGCGTCCGGCGCGTTGATGCAGGGATTCCGGTGTGATGAGAGGCGCAGGCATTCCTATGTCATGGTACTGGGAGCGGCGGGATGCGGGTTTCCTTTATACTCGGTCGATAGCAAAAGGGATCGGAGCGGTGCAATGGCTAAGGGCGTGAACAAAGTAATTCTGCTGGGCAATGTGGGTAAGGACCCGGAAATCCGGGCGACTCCCAGCGGCATGGTGATTGCGCAACTTACGCTGGCCACTGCCGACCGTCAGAAGGACCAGAGCGGCAACTGGGTAGACAAGACGGAGTGGCATAACCTTGTCTGCTTTGGCCGCACGGCAGAGATCGTCCGCGACTACGTTAAGAAGGGTAAGCAGCTTTACATTGAAGGTAAGCTGCAGACGCGTTCGTGGGATGACAAAGAAACGAATCAGAAGAAGTACCGCACGGAGATCATCGTGAACGACCTGTCGCTGCTGGGTGGTGGCGAAGGCGGTGGTGGCGGTCGCAGCAGCGGCGGTTACAGCCAGAGCAGCGGTGGCGGCAACTATGGCAATACCGCGAGCTTCGATCAGCGTACGCCGCAGAACGACTATGCCAATGAAGGCATCACGGACGACGATATCCCGTTCTAAACGGAGTGAGTCAGGTAGTCGGCGAGTTACAAGTCAGCGGGGCCTTCGGGCTCCGCTTTCTCGTTGTGGAAAGGAATCGTCGTAGACTGTTTTCACCATGGTGGATGAACAGACCTTTCGACGTGATTCTGATGCGGCTCTCGAACAGCTCAAGCAGCGCCTGATTGATGGTGAAGACCTGGGTGGTTATGAGACGGAAGAGAACAATGGCGTGTTGAACGTGATCTTCGACGCGCCCAAGGCGAAGTTCGTCTTTACGCCGAATACGCCGGTGCGACAGATCTGGATTTCCGCGTTGTCTACCAGCTTCAAGCTGGATTGGGTGGACGGGAAGTTTGTGCTGCCGAAGACGAGCGAGGATCTGGATGTGCTCACGGAACGGTTGATCCGTGAACATACGGACGACGATACGTTCGAGCTGTAATTGCCTCAGGGGCTAAAGCCCCGATCCTTTTGGTGCTTTTACGGCAGGGCTGAAGCCCTGCCCTTCCGAAAGAAGACGCACTTCGTGCGTTTGAGCTTCGCGTTGCGAAGCTTATCCCACATCTCAGAATCGAGATGTGGGGCACCCGTTTTCGTGGCTACTTCGTCATGCCGATGGAGGCCATCATGCGGCCGGTGAAGCCGTCTTCTGCGCGGTGGGAGAAGAAGCGACCGGTGTCGGCTGCTGTGTCTTCTTCGAGCACGCTGATGTTCTTTTCCTGCAGGCCAGCGTCGAGGAGTTGGCGGCGATTGGCTTCCCACAGGTTCAGGTGAAGCAGGGGGCCGAGCGGCGAGTGGCCGGGAGCGCGCGCGGTGAGGAAGAGGTTCGGATACTTCTCGCGGATGGGGCCGAGGTCGTAGACATCTTTGAAGAGCGTGTCTGAGTAGGCGAACTGCGACGAGAATTCGTAACGGAGGTCTTCGCTGACGGAGTAGCTGCCGGGGCCGATGGATGGGCCGATGGCGGCGATGAGGTCTGCCGGATCGCTACCGTACTGGCGGCGCATGGTGCCGATGCCGCGTTCGACGATGCGTGCGAGTGTGCCTCGCCAGCCTGCGTGGAAGGCGCCGATGGCGCGACGCTTCGGGTCGAAGACGAGGACGGGAACGCAGTCCGCGATTTGCACCGTAAGCAGGACGCCGGGGACGTCAGTGAGTAAGGCGTCGGCCTTGTGCTGCGCGGGCGCGAAGAAGTCGCTTGTGGCTTCCGTTGATGTTGCAATGGTGCGGACGATGGGGGAATGAATCTGGTGCAGCATGCCGAAGCTGTGGAAGCGGTCGGCCTTGATGCTTTTCAGGTAGCGGCGACGGTTTTCGCGGACGTTGTCTGTTTCATCGTGCTTGGTGAAGCCGAGGTTCAGGTCACCGAGATTCTTGGGCAGGTGCGGGCGATAGACGCGGGTGACGCCGCCGGTGCGCGTTGAGAAGCCGTGGGCGAGAGCTTCGGCTGCCTTGAGGTTTTCAACGAAGATTGGCTTCGGGTTTTCCTTCGGAGTGACGGCGGCTTTCTTTGCGAGGTCAGCCTTTTTGCCCACGGGGCGGCGTGCGCCTTCGGTCCATGTGTTGCGGCGCGTGGCGCGGGTGCCGTGGGTCAGGCCGATGGCTCCCAGGATGTCATCGACGACGGCGATGGCTTCAGGAGATTCCAGATACTCGGCGGTAGGTTTCTTCGTTGCTGCGGGTTTCTTACGTGCTGCGGTCACTGTTTGATTTTACCGGGGGATTGTGGATTCCCGGTGGAATCGTAGTGAGCACGGACGAATGCAGGTCCTTCGGCTTCACTTCGTTTCGCTCAGGATGACGATTCTTCGAATCGTACGAGCTTCGCGGGTATGTGCCAGAAATTATCCAGTGCATCGTTGTGCGAAGCTGCGCTGGGATTCTTCGCTTCGCTCAGAATGACGAACTCCGTTCGTATCATCGCGCTGAGGCGTGATGCCCAGGTTCGGATCGCGAACCTGTCACCCGCGTTTTGTTCACTCATTACCGGTTGTCAGACTGCTTGTTAGTCAGTGCGGTTGCGGTCGCCGAACCATTTGGCGATGCCCAGCAGCAGGAAGAAGGTGCCAGTGGGAATGCAGCCGAGGGCGATGATGAGGACGAGCCAGCCAAAGTTGTTTTTGGGGCCGTGGACGGTCATGCCGCCGCTGAGCCATACGCCGAGAGCGCAGAGGATGCCGACGCTCTCAATGATGGTGGAGACGCGAAGAATAGCGCGGGTGTCAGGGCGGGTGCGGCCTTTGGTTGCGGGTGTACTCATCCGTGAACGACCGCCTGAATGACAGCGACCAGAACGCCGGTGACCGAGACGTAAAGCCAGATAGGGAAGGTCCAGCGCGCCAGCTTACGGTGCTGCGGGAAGCGCTGCGTGAGCGACAGGAAGAACGTGATCAGGATCATGGGCAGCGCAACGACGCTGAGCACGATGTGCGATAGCAGCATGGGCCAGTAGGTGTTCCACAGCAGGCCGGTGTGTGCGATGGGAAGGCGGTATTCGCCATGCAGCGCGTGGTTCAGGATGTAGCTGACCAGGAACAGCGTGGAGAAGATGAATGCCGTAAACATGGCGGCACGATGCTGCTTGATTTTGCGCTGCTTCACGTACACAAAGCCGATGACCAGAGCAATGGCGCTGAGGCCGTTGAAGACTGCGTTCAGTGACGGCAGGAAGAGCAGCTTCGTGTGGTTGGTGTCGGCAGGTGCGTGATAGTAGACCAGCCAGAAGAGGAACAGGCTTGCCACGATGGAGACGCCGAGGATGGCCGCGATGATGGAGGGCGGCGTCTTGATGCGTTCCTGCTCGGGAATGGTCTGAGTGTTGGCAGTCATGGAGCCTCGTTAGAAGAAGATGCGGCCCCGCGCGTTGAGCATCATGGCGGCCAGCAGAAGCGGAAGGTAAATGACGCTGATCTTGAGCAGATCGCGGGCGATCTTGCGGGACTCTGCGGGTGGCAGATCGCGCGTGATGCGAACGAACTTCAGCGTGTACCAGAGGTAGGCCAGGCCCAGCACGATGGCGATCACGCCGTAGATCCAACCGGCGGTGCCAAGGTAAACAGGCCACAGGCTTACCGGGATCATGACGACGGCGTAGAAGAGCGCCTGCGCTGCGGTGGCTACGCCTCCGGGTTTGGCTACGGCGGTGACACGAATGCCTGCCTTGGCGTAGTCGATACGATAGAGCCAGCCGATGGCCTCAAAGTGAGGGAACTGCCACACGAAGAGGATGGCGAAGAGTGCGACGGCGGGCCATTCGATGAATCCGCGTGCGGCAGTCCAGCCGATGAGCGGTGGCAGCGCGCCGGGGAATGCGCCGACGAAGGTGGCGATCATGCTGATGCGCTTCAGCGGCGTGTAGATGGCGACGTAGCCAATGGCCGTGAGCAGCGTGAGCATGCTGGTGATGAGATTGGTCGTGACCGCGAGAAATGCCGAGCCCAACACGATGCAGAGCATGCCCAGAATGAGGCCATGTGTGTACGAGATGCGCTGTGCGGCCATGGGACGGCTGGCGGTGCGCGGCATCATGGCGTCGGTGCGGCGTTCGATGACCTGATTGAGCGTGCCGGAACCGGCGGTGACCACTGCCATGCCGATCATCGCTTCAACGAACTGCAGATTGAAGGGGCTGATGCCGGAACGCAGACAGCCAAGGTAGAAGCCTGCCGCTGCGGTGATCATCACCATAAGGGTGACGCGCGGCTTCACCAGTTCCATGTAGTCGGCGAAGAGGGTGCTGCGACGAGCACTCTGTGTGGCCGATATGGATGCTGCGGTGACCATTTGGGTTCTGCTTTTAAGGATATCGCAGCGGCGGCCGGGGATGTCGTTAATCGAGCACGGAGAGGCGATCAGGATCTTCGTGCTGGACGAGATATTCGTTGGCGAAGACGACGACCACAGCCGCGCTGGGCACGGCGACGAGCGCTCCCGGAATGCCGCTGATGGCAGTGCCGATGAGCAGCGCAATCAGCACGGTGACACCCATCAGATCGACGCTGGACTTCATGATGCGTGGCGTCAGGAAGGCATTTTCAATCTGGGTATAGATGCCGTAGGCCAGGATCACGAGACCGGCCTTGGTGAAGGAATCCGCCGCGGCGATGAGTGCAACCAGGATGATGGTGACGAGGTTTCCCGCGACAGGAATGATGTTGGTGAGGCCCATGAGAACGGCCAGCAAAAGGAAGTAACGGACGTTCAGGATACGAAAGACCACCACGCTGTAGATGGCTACCAACAGCATCAGCAGCAACTGGCCGATGAGCCAGCGGGAGACGCGTTCTTCTGCCACGAGAAGCGTATTGGCCAGCCGTACGCGCGATTTGGGAACGACCATGGAGAGGAAGTAGTCGTAGACTTCCTGGCCTTCGAGGATGAAATACACGCACAGAATGGTGGTGGTGAGGATGTCGAGCAGATGCTCGGCCCATAGCGGCAGGGAAGTAAAGATGTAGCTCGCGAAGGTCTCCATGGTGGAGGCCAGGCGGTCGTTGAGATGTGTCAGGCCGATCTTGTCGGCCATGGGGATTCGTTGCAACCGCGCCATCAGCACCGGCATGCGGCCAGGGGCGTCGGAGAGGAAGTTGCGGAAGTCATTCAGCACCGGCGGCAGTCCGAACCAGCAGAGAAGAAACAGGCCCAGCGCAAGTCCCACCACCAGCGTCGCCACGGCAAGGGGCTTCGGCATGGCGCGTCCGCGAATCTGAAGGCGGCCGATTTTCATCACCACCGGATTCAAGACAACAGCCAGTAGACCGGAGACGTACACAATGCCGAGTACGTGCCGAATCTTCCAGAACAGCCCAAGTAGCACCAACAGGCTGACGGTGAAGACGATGTGGCGGCGTGTCTCGCGGAAATCGCGGGAGGGAAAGCCGGTATCTGCATCGGCCCGCTGGATGTCGGCGGGTTGTGGCGCGGGCTGAAGCTGATCGGTCAGGGGGAGTCTCCGAGATGACAAATGCACTACTTCCAGTGGGATGCAGAGTATCCCTCTGGCGTTGATTGATGTTTACAGTAACTGTGCGCGGATGGCCTCTACGGTCTGTTCGATGGACAGATTCTCCGTGACGATACGATGCGACGAGCAACGGATGTAGTGCGGGATACGGCGCTGGAAGCGTGCTGCTGCGGCATCGGGGTCCTGCAGATTGGGGCGGACCGCGGCGCCTTCCTGCAGCACGCAACGGTCGAAGAGGACTGCGAAGGGGGCATCGAGGAAGACGACGGTGGTGTTCGGTGTCTGCTCCAGCAGAAGGCGGTTGGTGATCTCTTCCGGTGCGCCGCCGCCGAGGGCGATGACGGTGTTGCGGGCTCCCAGGCTGCGGGCGATGGCGGTGGATTCGCGGCGTCGGAACTCGGTTTCGCCGTGCGTCGCGAAGATTTCCTCGATGGTGACGCCGGAGAGTCGCTCGATTTCGGTGTCGACGTCGAGGAAGTTCCAGCCGAGCTGCGTGGCAAGGAGGCGGCCTACGGTGCTTTTGCCCGCGCCCATGAAGCCGGTGAGGACGATGCGTTCGGTAAGCAGGGTGGTGGCGGGCGTTGGGGTCACGGCGGATTCGGCTACGAGCGTTGTCATGATGGTCTCAGGTTTATGTCTGGTTTGTATTCCGGAAAAGCGAAAGCCGCGACCTTTTTGGGTCGCGGCTCAGGAGGATCGAGATTGGTCTTTGAGTGTTTCTCAGTATTTCAAGACCGCAGAATCCGCCGGGGCCGCGCCTGTAAAGCAGTAGCGGTACCAAAAGGAAGCGGGCTGGGTAAACTGCGTCATCTCTGGTGAGGAGCATACACCCGGGGCAGGTGGTGGGCAAGGAATTTGTGAAATTCGCTTGTAGTAAAGAAAACGGCGTCCCGGTTGGGACGCCGCTCTTGTTCCTTTGTGAAAGGGGTTACTGGATGCTGTCTTTCGATGTGATCTCCCGCTCAATTTTGCCCCAGAGGTCAGAAGATGGGCCTTCACCCTCTGGTTCCAGCAGCATTCGTGCGGTTTCAGCGATGTACTCCAGATCGCGGACCAGTTCGGCGGCCTGCGGACAGTCCCGCAGGATCTCCGCAAAACGAGGATCGGCACTCAGCTTGCCGCCTTCTGCGCGTTCGAATAGCTCAGGGAGAGCTTTTTCGAACTCTTCACAGGTCCAGCGCTTTTCATCATGCTCCGGCATTATTTTGACTCCTGCACCAAGGCGGCATGTTCATTCTGCCGCAGAATTTCCCGCAGTTTCAGCCGCGCTTTGTGAAGCTGCGACTTGCTGTTGCCGGTTGAGCATTCGAGCATCTCGGCAATCTCGTTGTGTTCGTATCCCTCAACGTCATGGAGCACAAACACCAGGCGGTATCCAGGAGGCAGTGTGGCCACAGCGCGTTCCAGAGCGACACGGTCAACGGACCCGGACAGACGCGGGTCACGCGAGCCGAAGTCGCGCTTGGGCGCGTCCTCTTCTGAGGGGTTGATGGTCTCTTCCAGAGAGACAAGTTGAAGACCCTTCTTGCGAAGGTGCATCAGCACCAGGTTCACCGTGAGACGGTGCAGCCAGGTGGAGAATGCGCTTTCGCCGCGGAAAGAGCCAAGTTTGCGGTAGAGGTGCAGGAAAGCTTCCTGCGTCATATCCTCTGCCTCAGAAACATTGCCCAGCATACGCAGGCATAGGGTGTACACGCGCCGCTTATGCAGCGCATACAACTTGGAGAAAGCATCCGGGTCGCCGTTTTTTGCGCGCTCCAGAGCGTCTGCCTCACCAGCGATGGGGGGATTCCGCTTGAAGTGCCCGGCAACCGGGGTCGTATTGTTTTGTGTCATTCCGTAGCCCTGAACTTCCATTGCAACCCCGGTCTGGCACACCGATATGGTGAGCCGTCGTTCCTTAGAAAGACCTGCAGGCTGTACTCCACCATACAGGACGGCATCACTGCCCAAGATTTGCACTGATTCCGATGCGCAAAAATAGTGGATAGCTTTTCAGGGTTGAAGGTTGTACGAAACAGGGAAAGTATTGCCGGATATCGAACAAACTTAACTGCCGATAAAGCGGGCGTAGAGGGCTCGTGCCCGGGGAACTTCGCTGGTTCCCTGGATGACGGTGCGGCCGTCTGCAAAGACGCTCAGCGTGTATTCGCCGTGTTGAAAGCGCAGCATCATGCTGTTAAAACGCACGTTGCCGAGCGGACCAAGGCGTTCTGCGAGCGATACGAAGTCTACCGGGCGATGATGTTCGTGAATCTGCACGGAGTTACGACCGCAGAGGGTGATGTGTGGGCGGCCTTCGCCTGCGAGGTGGCGGAAGTTGTGTTGGCCGCAGACCTGGCATGTGGGGCGCGGCTTGCCTGCCTGTACTTCAGAACGTTCGCCGGTCCACAGGTCGAAGGACAGTAGCGTGCGGCGTAAAGCGGCTGGTTGACCTGTGAGGAGCTTGAGCGTTTCCGTAACCTGCAACGATGCCGTGAAGTTGACGGCGGTATTGAGAATGCCAGCGGTGTCACAGGTTTCGACCGTGCCTCCCGGAGGCTCTGGAAAGATGCAGGCAAGGCATGCTGTGCGGAAATCGCCTGTGGGAACGATGTTCATGGTCGCAGCGTAAGAACCGATGGCGGCTGCGTAGATCCACGGAGTTCCGCTCTGCACGGCGAAGTCGTTGATCAGGTAGCGCGTTTCGAAGTTGTCTGTGGCATCGAGGATGACGTGCGCATCTGCCAGCAACGTGGCGGCGTTGGCGGGTGTCAGGTCAGCGATGTGAGGCTGGACGTTTACCTCTGCATTAATGTCCGCGATGCGGCGACGGGCGGCTTCGGCCTTAGGGAGAGCCTCGGCTGCGTCGGCTTCTGTGAAGAGCATTTGCCGTTGCAGGTTGGAGGGTTCCACGAAGTCGCGGTCGATGATGGTGAGTGTGCCGACACCAGCTCGGGCAAGTAATCCTGCGGAGGCTGCTCCCGTGGCGCCGCAGCCTACGAGTACGACATGCGATGCGGCAAGTTTTCTTTGGCCGTCAGCGCCAATGGCAGGGAAGAGACGCTGGCGTGAGTAGCGATCGTCTGATGAAAATATTTCGCTGGAAACTGCAGTCACGCTGAAGCAACTCCTTGCTATTTCAGTGTACGAGTTCCAAGGCAACACGGAGCGAACCCGATTGAGTGAACCTGCATCCAACCGCTCCATATCCCGGGTTTTGGGTGTAAAGCATTTGTTTATGCCTTCATGCCAAGCGTAGCTGCCTGAAAACAGGCATCATGGCAGTAGAGCTGAGAGTTTTTCTGGGGAGCAGGAACGCTGGTGCTGGTGAAGCTGTGGACAGGTGGGGATGCATTGCGACGGAAGGCACTGTACTCGGCGGGCTTGGTAATCCTGTCAGGCGCAGCCCTGACGATGTATGCGCAGGAGCCTAACGGACAGCCATCGAGCGCGGCCACCTCTGGTAATCAGCAACAGCAGCCAGTTACAGGAGCTCCGCAGCCCGTTCCCGGTGGCGGCAAGACGGTTCAGGTGGTTCCCGGCACGACGAATGCAGCCGGCGATGTGACCAGTGGTGCCAGTACGGCTGCTACCACCGCAGGTGCTGCGGCGCAGGATGCTGTTCAGGATCAAAACGCAAAGGCGGGCAAAGCGGCCGATAACGCCGCTGCAGGTATTTGGGCGCTGCGCGGCAAGAAGCTGCGCGCCGTTGAGTTTGAAGGCGTCGAGTTTGGCGAGAACGATCCGTTGCCGCAGAAAGAGTTGGGGCTGAAGCCGGGTGACATTGTTTCTACCGACAAAATTCGGACGGCGACTCGCAGACTGTTTCTTACCGGACTCTATCGCGACATTGAAGTGCGCAGTGTGCTGAACAGCGATGGCAGTGTGACGCTGCTGTACGTGGGCACGCCGCGCTACTTTGTAGGCCACGTTTATATCCAGGGTGTGCGTTCGGAGCGAGTGACTTCGCTGCTGGTATCTGCTTCGGGATTGCAGGCTGGATTGCCATTTACCAATTCGCAGGTGCGCGCTGGTGAAGAAGCGATCCGGCAGACGCTGGCGCAGAATGGCTATTACGCTCCCATGGTTCATTCCGCAACGGAGCATCTGCCCGATGGCAAGCAGGTGGATGTCTTCTACCTGGTCAATCTTGGTACGCAGGCGCTGGTGGGCAACGTCACCGTGAATGGCGATCCGGGGCTGACGATTGATGAGTTCCGCAAGCGTAGTAAGTTGCAGGAGAAAAACAAGACTCTCTTCGTCTTCAAGACGAAGAACAAAGTGACGCGCGATACGGTGGGCAATGGCCTGACCCGCTTGCGCAAGTACTACCAGAAGAAGGATCGGCTGGAAGCTGCAATTGCGCTGGAAAAGAGCCAGTATGCGGCTGATCGTCAGCAACTGGATTACACCTTCCGCGCTTTCCAGGGACCGCAGGTGAAGGTGACGATTGATGGTGCGAAGGTATCAAAGTCGCGACAGAAAAAGCTGCTGCCTATCTATGAAGAGAGCGCTGTCGATAACGATCTGCTGAACGAAGGCGCTCATAACGTTCGCGAATTTCTGCAGCGGCAAGGGTACTTTGATGCCGAGGTGACGCCGGAAGTGAGCGGCGTGTCGGACACCCCATCGTATGCAGAAGATGGCACTCCGCTGCCGCCCCCCAGCAACCTGACAGAGACAGTTGCGTTCCATGCGAATCCTGGCAAGAAATACAAGGTGATTGCCGTGAATGTTACCGGCAACAAGTATTTCGAGACGGACAATATTAAGGAACGCATGCAGGTGGTCAAGGCGGATTCTTACGTTCGCTCTGGGCGCTTCTCACCCGTGTTGCTGTCGAATGACATTGATTCCATCACGTCGCTTTACATGGCGAACGGCTTCACAAAAGTGAAGATCACGACGGATGAGAAGAAGGGCGACGAAGACAAGAAGATAGGCACCATTACGGTGAACATTCACATTGACGAAGGTCCGCAGCAGAAGTTTGGAAACATTACGCTGACCGGTGTGGATGACGCGCGCGCAGAACAGATGAAGGCGCTGATTACGGCAGAGACGAATCAGCCGTTTGCGTTGGCCAACGTCTCGAATGATCGCGATAACATCCTGCAGGCATATCTCTCCAAGGGCTTTGATCAGGCCAGGGTAGAGGTGCGTCAGGCCGTCCGTAAGGATGATGCGACTCGCACGGACATTACGTATCTCGTCACTGAGGGCGAGCAGGTGAACGTGGACCGTGTGCTGATCTCTGGTGTGCATCATGTGCGGCAGAAGTTAGTGAATGACCAGTTGCTGCTGAAGCCGGGTGATCCGCTGGATGAAAGCGCCATCGTGGAGATGCAGCGTCGTTATTACGATCTTGCTGTATTCAACGAGGCCAATGTTGCAGTGCAGAATCCGGAAGGCCTGGCTGATCGTAAAAATGTGCTGGTGCAGTTGACGGAAGCGAAGCGCTGGGATGTGACGTATGGCGCGGGTTTTGAAGCTCAGCTTTCCACGCCGCAACCGAACTGCCGCGCACAGCAGTCGATCGGCAATACAACGTGTTCGCCGGAAGGCAAGGCAGGCGCGTCGTTCCGTGTATCTGCGGATGTGGCGCGTATCAATCTGTTTGGTACGGATCAGTCGCTGGCATTCCACGTGACGTATGGCTTGCTTGAGCGGATTGCGACGGCTACATGGAATACGCCCAAGTTCCTTGGGCGTCCGAATTTCTCCACGCAGGTGAGCGGTGGTTATTCCAACGTGCAGAACATCTCCACGTTTAAGGCCAGCACGCTGCAAGGACTGTTCCGCTTAACGCAAAAGGTTCCGAAGGCCGACACGTTCATCTATGACTTCACCTATCGGCGTGTGTCGGTGGATCAGAACAGCCTGCAGGTTACGGCAAACCTGATTCCACTGCTGTCGCAGCCGGTGCGCGTGGGTGGTCCGGCATTTACCTGGTATCACGACACGCGTGCACCTCTGCAGCTTGATGCACAGAAGGGCATGTATCTGTCGTTTACGGATTTCCTGGCGAACGGCATCTTCGGATCGCAGACGGACTTTAACAAGGTGGATGTGACTTATTCCACGTATTACACATGGGGTAAGAAGCGGAAGTATACGTTTGCGCGTAACACACGCTTTGGTGTGGAGACGACCTCTGGCACAAATCCGAATGCGGGCATTGAGGGTTGCCAGGGTAATTTGCTGAACACGAATGCGTCGTGCAACTCGGTTCCGCTGCCAGAGCGACTGTATGCGGGCGGTGCGACATCGCATCGTGGCTTTGGTATCAATCAGGCTGGTCCGCGCGATTTGACGACGGGATATCCGGTTGGTGGATCGGCAGTGTTGATCAATACGCTGGAGTTGCGTATGCCGGCGCCCGTGCTGCCGCTTGTGGGTGAGAGTGTTTCGTTTGTGCTCTTCCACGATATGGGCAATGCGTTTCTGCATGTAGGCGATGTGTTCCCGTCGATTGCGCGTTTCCATCAGCCGAACCGCGATACCTGCCGCCAGGTGTCGGGCTTTGTTACGGTGGGCACTTGCGACTTTGCTTACTTCTCACATGCGGTGGGTTTGGGTGCGCGTTACAACACGCCTATTGGTCCGATTCGTCTGGACGCGGCTTACAACTTGAATCCGCCGATTTATCCCATCATTGATGACTACACTCAGTCCGTGCCCACGCACCATGTGGGGCAGTCAAGCCACTTCCAGTTCTTCTTCTCGATCGGTCAGAGCTTCTAATGATGCGCTTTTCTCCATTCCGTTTCGATCTCGCGAACTGCCTGTTGGCCGTCGGAGTCGCGTTCACGGCTGCTTCGCTGGTGGCTCAAAAGCCTGCGCCGAAGTCTGTTGAAGAAGGTAAGCCGCAGACTAAAGAGCAGGCTCGCGCCGATGCGCATAAGTTGCCAGCCGAGCGTGGCGACGTGATTGATCGCATTGCCGTCATTGTGAATGGCGATCTGATTCTGGAAAGCGATGTGGAGGAAGAGGAGCGCTTTTCGAAGCTGTATCCGTACGAGGAAGATGAAACAAAGCCGGAGCGTGAACAAGCGATCACACGTTTAATTGATCGCACGCTTCTGCTGCAGCAACTTGGTGGTTTCCCGCCGGTGGCCATTTCCGATGACGAAGTGAATAAGCAGGAGGCAGATCTGCGCAAAGATCTGCCTGCTTGCGCACATGCGGATTGCACCAGTGATGCGGGTTGGAAGAATTTTCTGCAGAAGGCTGGATTCACGGAAGACGAATTGCGCGCTCGTATGAAATTGCGAGCGCAGGTGGTGCACTTCATTGAGCAACGCTTCCGCAGCGGAATACGCATCGGCGACCAGCAGATTGAGGATTACTACAACAACACGCTGCTGCCGCAGTATGCAAAGCAAAAGGCAACTGCACCGCCACTGGATTCCATCCGCGACCGTATTGGAGAGATTCTTTTGCAGGAGCAGGTAAGCACGCTGCTGGATGCATGGCTGAAGACGTTGCGTGACTCCGGGCACGTTCGCATGATGCAACCGAACCAGGAGGCGCCCTGATGGCATTGCTGGACGCACAGACTCCTCCACCAAACGACAACGTACCCACGCCGAAGAAGTCGCGCGCGTGGCGTATCACTGCGTGGATTGCGGGCTCGGTGATGCTGTTGGTGATTCTGCTCGTTGTGGGATTGGGTTTCTACACGACGACGGATGACTTTCAGAACCGTGTTCGCACGCAGTTGATTGCCACGCTGGAAGATGCCACGGGCGGCAAGGTGGATCTGGCGAAGGTGCAGTTCAGCTTGATGCATCTGGCAGTAGAAGCGGATGGTCTGGTAATTCATGGACTCGAAGGACCGGGTGAAGCACCGTATCTTTCGGCGGATCGCATCCTTGTTCGCATTACGTTGAAGAGCCTGTTTTCGCATGCGACGGATTCCAAGGGCGCGATGAAGTACATCACGCTGTCGCTGTTGCATGTGGATAAGCCGCAGATCCACCTGATCGTGAATAAGGATGGCAGCACGAATCAGCCTGTGCCGAAGACGAAGAGCACCAGTAACGAGCCGGTGATGGATACGCTGCTGGACTTGCAGGCTTCGAAAGTGGAACTGGCGAATGGTGTTGCACTGCTGAACGATCGCGCGATTCCATTTGATTTGGCCGCACGCGATCTTGGCGTGAATGTGCATTACATTTCACGCACTGACCACTACGGCATCGATAT
This sequence comes from Terriglobus sp. ADX1, assembly GCF_036877645.1. NCBI lineage: Bacteria > Pseudomonadati > Acidobacteriota > Terriglobia > Terriglobales > Acidobacteriaceae > Terriglobus > Terriglobus sp. ADX1. The sequence goes on along the minus strand of NZ_JAEDXV010000008.1, from coordinate 83,977 downwards.
CGGCGTGAGCGACATTCGTACACGCATGGATCAAATGCCGGAGGCGCAGTCTCGGCTGAAGGTAAAAGCGGAGATTGGGCGGAAGCTCATCAGCATTCAGCAACTGAGCTTTGATACGGGTAAAACATCGCATCTGGATGCGACTGCGCGTGTGGAGAATTTCGACAATCCTATCTGGAATGTCACGGTGAAGGGCAATGTAGAGGTTCCGCAGATCTCGGTATTGAGTGGTTTTCCGGGACTGACGGCGGGTACGGTTGATTTGAATCTGGCAGGACATTCCTGCGCGGTTGCACCGCAGGAAGCGCAGAAGAAGCCGCGCTTCTGGCAACGTCATAATCCGAATACGAATCCCGCCAACACGAAGGTGTTGCCTCCTTCTCCTGAATGCGAAAAGGGATACCTTCTGGTGGGTGATGCGAAGCTTCACTCTGTTGGTTATCACGATGAATATGTGATCGTGAACGGTGTAAACGGTGGCGCGTCGCTGAAGGTAACGCCTGCGGAACTGCTGTTCAATGCGATTGTGCTGAATCTTCCCGGCGGTGGCACGGTTGCCGGTGACATGCGCATCCATAACTGGCTGGGAGAGGTGCCGCCAGAGACTCCTGCACAATCTCCCACGATTGTGGCGGGTCAGAAGACTGCAAATGCAACTGCGAAGATTGCGAATGCCAAGCCGCCTGCAACGGGGCCACTCGCAATTACGCCGGTGGAACGTGCGCACGCTTACATTGATGTGAAGCTGGCGGGCATCTCGCTGCGAACGATTAATGAGGTTACCGAACCGCGTCATTACTCGGACCTGGGCATTGATACCGCCGTGAATGGTCCTGTGCATGTGGAGTGGGGCGGAGCGGTGAAGGATCTTCCGAGCTCGGTGATTGTGAGCGCGGATCTAAAGCTGGCGCCACAGAATCTTCGTCGTCGCGGCGCCGCGCAGAACATTCCGCTGACGGGCGTAGTGAAGGCCACGTATCACGGTTCCAACGAAACTGTTGCGATTCAGCAGGTGGAGGCACATACACCGGCATCGACGATTCAGGCGACGGGAACGTTGGGTGTGGGGAATGGCGATCCACTGACGAGTTTGAATCTGATTGCAGATTTTCGCGATCTGTCCGAGTTCGATTCAGTGTTGAACACCATCGGCTTCGAGAGCAATGGCAAGAAGGGAAGCGCTGCGCTGCCTGTGGCGTTGCATGGTGATGCGCACTTCCAGGGAGTTGCATCCGGGCCGATTGCAGGGCTCGATATCAAGGGACATCTGCAGGCAAACGAACTCACGGCGCATCTGGGCAGCGCGGGTGATGTTGCGATCGATTCACTGGTTGCAGATGCGGAGTATTCACCGTCTGGTGTGACGGTTGCGAGTTCTACGATTCATCGTGGCACGGCGGTTTTGAATGCGTCGGGCTCGGTGAAGCCACATCGTGTGGTGAAGCGTCGCGTGGTGTCGTACGACTTTGACGATCAGACGCAGGTGCAGGCAAAGCTGCAGCTTGCCGATGCGCAGATTCACGACGTGCTTGAGATTGCAGGCCAGGGAGCATTGCCTGTTACTGGCGTTGTTGCCGTGAATGCCAACGTGGATGGTACGTTCGGCAATCTTGTGGGCGATGGAACACTGTCGTTACGCAATGGTGTGGCGTATGACCAGCCTTACGATTCGGTAACGGCGAAGGTGGCGGTTCGTGGGCAGGAGATCTCTGCGTCCACGTTGGATGTGAAGGCGCAGGGCGCTGAGGTGACCGGCAACGGCAGCTACAACCTGACGTCGAAGCATGTTCGTGCGCATCTGCAGGCGAATGATGTTCGGCTGTCGAATCTGCTTGCGATTCGCAAGGCCGGTACGCCAGTGGATGGCATGTTGACCTTCCGAGCCGATGCGGATGGAACGCTGGAAGCACCGGGATTGAATGCGCATCTGCAACTGGCAAACGCGACGTATCAAAAGCAAGCGCTGGGGCAGTTGACTGCTGACGTGAACAGCAGCGGCAACATGGTCTACCTGAAGGCGCACAGCGATCTGTTGACTGCGAAGCTGGATGCGAATGGTCAGTTGCAGTTGGTGGGTGACTATCCCATGCAGGCGCATGCCACCTTCAGCAATCTCGATGTAGCGCCAGTGTTGAAGTTGATGGATTCGTCGTTTGAAGCGAGTTCGGTGATCAACGGCGAACTGAATGTGAGCGGACCGGCGAAGAAACCTGAATCGCTGAACGGAACGCTGACGGTGAATCCGCTGCAAGTGACTACGCAGGGATTAACGTTTGCCTCCGCGGCTCCGGTGCATGCTTCATTGACTAACGGAACGGTGCGGCTGGATGAACTTCATGTCACCGGACCTGAGACGGACGTGCATGCTTCTGGTTCTGTGCAGCTATTTTCTCCTGATGGAAAGCCGTTGCCTGCACAGGGAGGCGCGATCAATGCGCAGGCGAATGGCAGCTTAAATGTTGCTTTGGCGCATCGTTTGAAGCCACAAGTGATTGCGTCTGGCATGATCAGCTTCAATGTGACGGCCAGCGGAACGACATCCAAGCCGAATCTCGGCGGCAAGATGACGTTTAGCAATACGAACGTTGCCTACGACACGATTCCGAATGGCCTTTCGAACATTACCGGAACCGCAACGTTTACCGACGATCGGTTGGTGATGGACAACGTCACGGCGACGAGCGGTGGCGGACGCATTAAGCTGACGGGGTTTGTGCAGTTCCGTGGCGGTTTGTTTGCAGACATGACGGCAACCGCAACTGCCGTGCGTGTGCGCTACTACGGCGTGTCTGCAACGATGAACGCGTCGCTTCGGTTGCAGGGATCGGGCGATGGCGCTTCACTTTCAGGCAACATCCTCATCACGCGTTTTGGTCTTGCAGAAACGTTTGACTTCGCTTCTGTTGCGGGCGCTGCAGGTGATGTTTCTGCTCCGCCTGATCCAGATTCGTTGCTGAACAAGATCATTCTGAATGTTCACGTGCAGTCGTCGCCCGCGTTGGATTTCCAGAACAGCTACGCACGTATCGCGGGTACTGTGGACCTGTCCTTGCGCGGCACTGCGGCCGTTCCTGCGGTGTTGGGCAAGGTGACCATCAACGATGGCTCTGCGACGTTCTCAGGAACGAAGTATCAATTGCAACGTGGTCAGATCTACTTCAACAATCCGATCCGCATTGATCCTTTGATTGACCTGGATGCGACGGCACGCGTGGAGAACTACGACGTGACCATCGGTGTCCACGGAACGTCAAAGAACTTCAAGCTGACGTACCGGTCGGAGCCACCGTTGTCTCAGGCGGATATCTTCAACCTGTTGGCGTTGGGACGCACGCAGGAAGAAGCCGCGATTAATACGCAGCAACTGCAACAGCAGGGGCAGGATCCAACGACGAATGCGTTGCTGGGCGGCGCGTTGAATGCGACGGTTTCCAATCGTGTGAACAAGCTGTTCGGCGGTAGCGGCAAAGTGAAGATTGATCCTGCGTATGTGGGAACAATTGGTGCTTCTTCTGCGCGCATCACGGTTGAGCAGCAGGTAACGCGGCAGATCACGGTGACGTTTGCGACCAGCATCAACACGTCGGCGCAGCAGTTGATTCAGTTGCAGTACCAGTTGAGCGATAACAAAGCCATCGTGGTGACACGCGACGAAAATGGCGTGTTCTCGATGGTGTACAAGATTCGCAAGCGGTATCGTTAGAGCAACTTTGCAGAGGAATCCGGGTTCTTGCTTTTGGTGGATGACATGAAGATCAGAACGAATGCGGGAATGGTATTGGCGCTGGCGGCCATGATGACGCCTACGCTCGCTCTGCGTGCCCAGGCGAAGGTGCCGGATACGCAGATTCAGTCAGATGTGCAGAAGTCGCTGGATAACAAGCGGTTCAGCGATGTACACAGCACCGTGAAGAATGGCATGGTGACGTTGACCGGCAATGTGGATCTGTATGCCACCAAGGAAGATGCGGAACACAAGATCCATCACAAGAAGGGCGTTGTTGCGGTACAGAACCTGATCCAGGTGCAGGGCAGCAGCGAATTGTCGGATGTGCAGCTGCGCGACAAACTCGCGGAAAAACTGGCGTATGACCGCGTGGGCTATGGCACGACGGCCTTCAACAGCTTCACCATCAGCGTACAAGGTGGTGTGGTGACGTTGGGTGGCGTTGCGTACGGTCCTTCGGATAAGGATTCGGCGATTTCGCTGGTGTCGCACTACCCCGGTGTGAAGGACGTGGTGGACGACATTGAAGTGGCGCCGCTTTCGCCGAACGATGACCGTATCCGGTTGGCTGCGGCGCGGGCGATCTACGGCTTCCCGTCGCTGCAGCGGTATGCGATGGATCCGGCGAAGCCCATTCGCATTACGGTGGTGAACGGCGATATTACGCTGACCGGCGTGGTGGATCGTCAGTCGGATAAGGATGCTGCGGGTATCCGGGCGAACGGTGTTCCGGGCGCGTTCAAGGTCACAAATAACCTGCAGGTGGCGAATCAGGCGTCGAGCGAAAACTAGACAGTAGATCGCAGCAGGCATGCGGCCATACACTAAGAGGTGTATGGCCGTTTCGCTTGCACACACATGGCGCAGCACGCGCATTACGCTGGAGATGATCAAGTGGGAACACTCGATCTTCGCGCTCCCTTTTGCTTTGACCGGTGCGGTTCTGGCCGCGGGCGGATGGCCGCATGCGGTGACATTGCTTTGGATTGTGGTGTGCATGGTGTCACTGCGTACTGCGGCGATGGCGTTTAACCGCTGGGCCGATGCCGAGATTGACAGCCTGAACCCACGCACCAAGACGCGCGCTATTCCCGCGGGGCTGTTGTCCAAGGGATTTGTCGCGATGTTCACCATTGTTTCGTTGGCGATCTTTCTGTTTGCCGCGGCCATGTTGAATCATCTGACGTTGCTACTGAGCCCGATTGCGATTATTGTGGTGCTTTCGTACAGCTACATGAAACGGCTGACACGCTGGTCGCACCTGGTGCTTGGGCTGGCGCTGGGCATTGCACCTTCGGCTGCGTGGATTGCAGTGCGGGGCACGCTTGATCCACGCATCATTGTGCTGACCGGTGCGGTGCTGCTGTGGGTTGCGGGTTTTGATGTGTTATATGCGTGCCAGGATTTTGAGCATGATCGCACGCATGGATTGAATAGTGTGCCGCAGGCGTTTGGCATGCAGGGGGCATTTCTGCTGGCACGATTGATGCACATTCTGATGTTGGGATTGCTGGCTTGGCTGGTGGTGCTGTTTCACCTGGGGCCGATTGCGATTGTCGGCGTTGTACTGGTGGCTGGATTGCTGTTGTACGAGCACAGCCTCGTTTCGCCTAAAGACATCAGTCGTATGAATGCTGCTTTCTTCACGCTGAACGGAATCATCTCTGTCGTGTTCTTTATTTCCGTGGCCGCTGATATTGCCGTGCGGAATCTGCAAAGCCGATAGATTCCATCGCTTTTGGGGAAGTGCATCGTTTAACCTTCCTTTGGCCTTTGGAAGCAATGGCGGCCGTCAGGAGAGGCGATGCGTTCTGCCGTGTGGGTCATGATGTTTGTCTTGTCTGCTAGCGGATGGGAGCAGACAGCGCTTCCTGCAAACTCCGCTGATGCAGACTTCTCGCAGAGCCGTCGCTATCACGATGCCAATGCGAACGTGAAAGCTCGCGTAGTGTTCCTGGGAGATTCGATCACTGATTATTGGGGCAGCCACAACGGCAAGTGGTTCCCCTATGCAGGTTGGATCAATCGCGGCATTGGCGGACAAACCACACAACAGCTTCTACTGCGCGAGCGGCATGATGTGTTGGAACTTCACCCGCAAGCGGTTGTGCTGGAAGGCGGTAGCAATGACATGCGTCTGGGATTTTCACCGGAGGAGATTCGCGACAACCTTCTCTCGATGGGTGAGCTTGCGCAGGCAAATGGATTGAAGGTGTTTGTCGCGCAGATGACGCCTGTGTGTGACTGCGTGCGTCCGCTGACGGGGCTGCGGACGGTAGAAAACATCCATCATCTGAATGATTTGTTGCTGGCGATGGCGCAGAAAAAACACTGGAATGTTCTGGATTTCAATACACCGCTCGCGGATGCAAATGGGAAGATGCGCGCTGAACTGACGGTGGATGGAGTACATCCGAATGATCGCGGTTATGAGTTGCTGGCTCCTGTTGTGGAGCGCGCACTTGCTCGATATGCGAAGTAATTTGCAGCAATAAAAAGAAGCGGCGAGAAGTTTAGCTTCTCGCCGCTTCGGTGCAAACAACTATGCGCTGCGGCGAAGTTCGTCACGCTTGATCTGTTCGCGTGTCTTCACCTCGTCCATCTTGGTGTTGACCGAGTCCTTGATACGCTCCACGCCGCTGGCGAACTTGTCACGTGCCGTTACAGGTTCTCCGGTAGCTACGTCCGCCTGCGTCTTGGCTGTTTTGTGCACCTCGTGCACTGTTTCCTTGGCATTGCCCCAGGTTTCCTTGGCGGCGCCCTTCACGCGATCTTCTGCGCCCGCATTGGACAGGTTGCGATTGCCTACCGCTTCGCCCACTGCTTCTTCTGCCTTGCCGAATGCATTCTGCATCTTGCCCTTGATCTGATCGGTGTTCATCGTGTCGTCCCTCCTTCGCAGCTACGCTGCGTTCTTACGCGAACGAGGGGTATGATGCAGCCTGCAACGGGAAAGGCCACCGCATGGATGCGATGGCCTTTCATGAGCTTCAAAATGGTGCGTTGATTTTTGCAGATTCTAAAGTGAACGACGTCCTGCCAGAAGATTGAAGATCAGCGAGATGATTGCGAGCACGATCAGAATGTGGATCCAGCCACCGACGGTATAGCCGCTGACTAAGCCCAACAGCCACAGCACAAGCAGAATTACAGTAATTGTCCAAAGCATCGTCGACTCTCCAGATGCCCTGGCCAGCCGGGCCGGGGCGGGGAATTAGTGTGTACCAACGTCATGCAGCACACGACGTTTGCAGCCACACCAACATAGTTGCCGGGTAAACTTGGCGAGTTGTCTTTTGCGAAAACAAATATCTGTTTTCGCGCGGACATGCTCAGGAGAAGAGTGAGTTGAAGAAGATTGCCATCCAGGGAGAGCCGGGTTCGAACAGTCACCTGGCAACACGCCAACTGCTGGGCGAAGTGGAATTACTACCGTGTGCACTATCCGTGGAAGTACTGGAAAAACTGACGCGTTCTCACGATGCCGATGCCGCCGTATTGCCGGTGGAGAACAGTTTGCATGGTGCGGTGGCGGACCATTCCGATCTGTTGCTGCGTTATGGCGTGCAGATTGTGGCGGAGTGCTCGCTTCGCATTCGGCACGCTTTGATGGCTGTTCCGGGCGTGGCTGAGCAGCAGGTGAAACGTGTGTTGTCGCACCCGGTGGCACTATCGCAGTGCCGCAAGTTCTTCATGGAACATCCGGCGTTGGAAGCTGTGCCGTTTTATGACACGGCCGGCGCGATCAAACATCTGATGGCAGACCACATAACGGATGAAGCAGCGATCGCTGCTCCATTTGCCGCAGAGGTATATGGGGCGACGATTCTGCGCAGCGGCCTGGAGGACGATCCGAAGAACTTCACGCGCTTTTTCCTGCTAACACGGGCGGAAGATGCGGAAGCGATGCGTCCGGCGGGGGCGTTGGTGAACAAGCTGTCGCTGGCGTTTGACCTGCCGCATCGGCCGGGTTCATTGCTGGAAGCGCTGAAGGAACTGGTGGCGGCAGGAGCAGACCTGACCCGGATTGATTCGCGACCGGTGCCGGGACGCCCCTGGGAGTACACATTTTTCGTGGACTTGCGGATTCCGTCGGCAGAAGCGGCGGATGCGATTGTGGCGGGATTGCGCCAATCGTGCCGGGAAGTCGTGGAATTGGGCCGATACGAGGCAGCGGGGCTTCCGCAGGAGTAAACTTCCGCTGCGCTCGATTCAGCCAGCAATTTGCGGCGAAATATGCGGTACCGAGCGGCGAAGAATTGTGCCGCAGCATCCATTCTGAAGACGGCGAATTTTGCCGATAGGCAGTTGAGACCCACAATCTCGACAAAAGCGGCCCTGTGAGGGCGGGCCGGGTTGTTTTTGTGGATTTGTGAGACCGGGATGAATCCGGTCGTGACTTGATGCATCAGATATGCGAATATCTGATGGAAGGACACTCAACTATGTCGAATGATTTTGTCAGCGTGATCCAGCCGACGGCTTCGGACCCGGACCGCAAGCGCAGTGCGCGCGCTCTCCCCGTCCTTCCCGTTCGCGATACCGTGCTGTTCCCGCATGCGGTTCTGCCTCTGACCGTGGGGCGTGACAGTTCAATCCAGCTCATCCAGTCCCTGGGCGACGAAAAGACCATCCTGGTGGTGGCGCAGCGTGATGCCCGGCAAGACACGCCTGACGCCAGCGAACTGCACCTGACCGGTACTCTAGCCACCATCCATAAAGTGGTGAAGATGCCGAACCAGAGCCTTTTTGTGTTCACAGAAGGCACGGAGCGCATCCGTCTGGGCGAATTTGAGCAGCGCACGCCGTTTCTGACAGCGAGCTACGATCTGATTCCGGACAACGATGCGGAGAAGACGCCGGAGTTGGAGGCGTTGCAGCGCAATGTAGTTTCGCAGTTCCAGCAGATTGTGGCGGCATCGCCGACGCTGTCGGATGATCTGCAGACGATCGCGTTGAATATCGAGGAGCCGGGCCGGTTGGCGGACTTTATTGGTTCGTCACTGCCTTTCCTGACCACGGCGGACAAGCAGGAATTGCTGGAAACTACGGATGTGGAAGCTCGCATGGAGCGCCTGAACAAGCATCTGGTGAAGGAGCTTGAGGTGCAGCAGCTTCGTTCAAAGATCCAGAACGAGGTGCAAGATGCTGTGCAGCAGTCGCAGCGTGAGTACTACCTGCGCGAGCAGCAGAAGGCCATCAGCAAGGAACTGGGCGAAACCGACGAGACGAACAAGGCCATTGAGGAACTGCGCGCCAAGATTGAAGGCGCGGGCATGCCGGAGGACACGAAGAAGGAGGCTCTGAAGGAGCTGAATCGTCTTCAGCGGATGAACCCCGCGCAGCCGGATTACAGCATGACGCGCAGCTACATTGAGTGGCTGGCGGTGCTGCCGTGGGCCAAGTCCAGCGGTAAGCAGGTGGATATTCCGCAGGCTGCTGCATTCCTGGACGAAGATCACTACGGTTTGCAGAAGGTGAAGGATCGCATTCTGGACTATCTGAGTGTGCGGCGTTTGAAGCCGGACATGAAGGGGCCGATCCTGTGCTTTGTCGGACCTCCGGGCGTGGGTAAGACGTCGCTGGGCAAGAGCATTGCGCGCGCGCTGGGACGTAAGTTTGCGCGTATTTCGCTGGGCGGTATGCACGACGAAGCGGAGATCCGCGGACATCGCCGCACATACATTGGCGCGATGCCGGGACAGATCATCCAGAACCTGAAGCGTGTGGAGACGAATGATCCGGTGTTCATGCTGGACGAAATCGACAAGCTGGGCCGCGATTTCCGTGGCGATCCGGCGAGCGCGCTGCTGGAGACACTGGACCCCGCGCAGAATGGCACGTTTCGCGATAACTACCTGGATCAGCCGTTTGATCTGAGCAAGGTGTTGTTTATCTGCACGGCGAATCAGCTTGATCCGATTCCGGCACCGCTGCTGGACCGTATGGAGATCATCGAACTCACCGGCTATACCGAGGAGGAGAAGATCAGCATTGCGGAACGGTATCTGGCTCCGCGGCAGATCAAGGAAAACGGCATCGACGGCAACGAGCCTGAAGTAAAGGGGCACGAAGCAGAGAATGGTACGCCGGTGGCGGCTGTTTCCGATGATCGTGGCGATCTTTTGAGTGGCGATGCGGCAGTGGCGCATTCCACTGAGGAGAGCAGCCCGGAGGTTCCGGAATCACAATTGCCGAAGCAAACGGCTGAACCGAAGATCATCTTCCCGCGTGAATCGTTGGGCATTATTGCGCGGCATTACACGCGTGAAGCTGGCGTGCGTCGGTTGGAGCAGTTGATTGGTACGGTCTGCCGCAAGCAGGCGCGCCGCGTTGCGGAAGGCAAGACGGAGACGCTGACCGTGACGCCCGAGGTGATTCGCGAGTTCCTGGGTGGTTACAAGGTTCGCGTGGATACGGAAATTGCAGAGCGTACGAAGCGTGCTGGTGTTGCGGTTGGGCTTGCATGGACTCCTGTGGGCGGCGATGTGTTGTTCATTGAAGCCAACAAGATGAAGGGCAAGGGCAGCTTCCAGATCACGGGCCAGATTGGCGACGTGATGAAGGAGAGCATGCAGGCAGCGCTGACGTGGGTGCGGTCCAACGCGACCACGCTGGGACTGGATGAAGATGTGTTGAAGGACATTGATCTTCATCTGCATGTGCCTGCGGGAGCGATCCCGAAGGACGGCCCAAGCGCAGGCGTGACGATGGCTACGGCGATTGTTAGCTTGCTTACCGATATGCCGGTGCGTCCGTTGCTGGCGATGACGGGCGAGATCACGCTCAGTGGCAATGTGTTGCCGGTGGGCGGCATCAAGGAGAAGTTTCTTGCTGCAAAACGTGCTGGTGTGAAGGACGTGATTCTGCCGGTTGATGTGAAGCCGAACGTTGAGGAAGACCTGACGGACGACCAGACGGAAGGCATCACGATTCACTACGCTTCGCGCATTGAGGATGTGTTGGCGGTCGCTTTGCCGCACACCATGAGCGAGCTGAAGAAGGACAAGGACGTGCGCGAGGAGCTGGTGCACCAGGCAGCGTAAAACTGCATTGCAACTACAACGGAGGACGCGCGATCGAAATGGTCGCGCGTTTTCTTTTGTGCGTTTTTGTGAATCAACCCAAATGTGTCGTAAATGCTCTTATGTTTGAGAACGGAGTGTCTATGGCGAAAGCAGCTGCAAAGAAAGCAAGTGCGAGGAAGAAGTCTGTACCGCGATCAATGCCTAAGGAGGGGCGCGATCCTAAAGGTGGCCTAACGGACGCTGGGCGCGCCTGGTATGCGGCAACGTCTGGCGCGAAGCTGAAGCCGGGAGTAAGAGGCCCTGCCGATACGCCGGAGAAGATGCGCCGCAAAGGCTCGTTCCTGGTTCGCATGTTCACTAATCCACGTGGGCCAATGCAGGATGCGAAGGGAAGGCCAACGCGGTTGGCGCTAAGTGCGCAGGCATGGGGTGAGAAGTTGCCGAAGACGCTGCATGAGGCGCACATGCTGGCTGCGGAGGGACGGCGTCTGCTGGCGCAATATCATGTTGCGAAGAAGTCCGCTGCGAAGAAAGCCCGCAAATCAATAGAGAAAGCAGATGGTAAGAAAAGCTCTGCAAAGAACGCTTAGGGGTGATCCGACTTTGAAGAGACAAGCAGCGGATGCAGCAGGATTCCGGTGACATCCTGGCCCGCCAGTGTGACGTTTTGCTGGAGTGGAGCGTAGAGAGCAGGCTTCATGCGCATACGAACCTTGCCGTTAGCAGGATCTGCACTTACGACTTCAACCTTAGGCGGGAAATCGATGGTGATTGTGTACTCGCCATCCGGAACATTCTCAAAAGAAAATCCTCCATCAGTCCGCATGGGCGTGCCAGCGGTGAGTGCACCTTCGTCTTTGGGATACAGTCGTATCACCACGCCTCGCAGTGCATTCCGATCATCGAGGATTACCGTGCCCTCTACACGGTGGAGTGACGCCGGAGAAGGCAAGGTCACGTCTGCATATTTCGTCTCTGTGCCGGAGATGTGGATAATCGCAGCCTGACTGGGACTGGCTGTGCCGGGAGCATAAATCGCCAGACCAGAGCTGCCAATCATTCCGGTGGCTGTTGACACCATGGGACCCGGTAAGCCCGCAAAAACTACATAGTCTCCGGGGCCGAGGCCTTCCAGTCGGTAGTGCCCCCTGGCATCAGGATGGGCTGATCCGCCGCTGCGGGCATACTCGCGGTCGCCCGTCTTACGCATCGCATTCATGGCCGCTCCAAAGGGTGGCGTTGGATCAGAAGCGACTGGCGCTCCGTCGGTCCGCCGTAGCGTGCCTTCGATTATGCCTCCTCGCTGAAGACGGATGCTTATGTTCGCGGTTTCCCCTGCGACAACCTGTACATGGACAGCTTTGGGAGAGGCCTGTGAACCGGTGGCAACATGAGTTGTTTTGGAGATGGGATAGACGCTGTCATCCGGAGACAGATAGGGCGGAGCATACACGTGAACTACGTAATCGCCTGCAGGGATGCTCGTCGCGTTGAATACGCCATCTTCCGCGATTGTTGCGGGAAATCTCTGTTGCTGTATATCGGAATCGCGGAGTTCGTATTCGCCGGTTATGGGATCGATCTGCGGTCCTGCATGTTGCCTGTTTGCCGGTTCCAGCCAGATGTTGGCCTTGCTGGCAGGCTTTCCCGTGTCGCCATAAACTACAGTACCGTGAACAGACCCTGTAGGTTGCGCGTACATGGAAAGAGTCGCCAGGCTGATGAAAGAGCAGCGAAGAAACAGGGATGAGCAGTCCATTGTGAGCACAGTCTACGTCAGGATGCGATCCGTCTTATCGTAGAGACATGCAGTTACGTGTTTTGTTTTTCGGCGTGCTTCGTGATCACTTTGGCCCGGAAGAAGTGCTGGAGCAGTTTCCCGGCGCGAATGTTGGCGACCTGGTGCGCTACTATCGCGTACTGTCGCCTGAACTGGGCGAGCTGTGGGAGAAGATTGCGGTGGCGGTGAATCAGCAGTATGCATCGGCTTCTCAGGAATTATCGGAACACGATGAAGTGGCGCTGTTGCCGCCGGTGAGTGGTGGCGCACCTCTGCGAATTGAACTCACGCATGATGTGATTGATGCAAAGAAGATCACAGATGCGCTGAAGACGGGCGAGGACGGCGCTGTCACTGTCTTCGATGGCATTGTGCGGAACAACACGCGTGGGCGGCGGACGCTGTTTCTGGATTACTCCGCCTATGAAGAGATGGCCTTGAAGCAAATGCAGCAGCTTGCGGCTGAGGCGATTGCGAAGTTTGGTGTCCGTGATGTGGCGGTGGTGCATCGTCTGGGACGGCTTGAAGTGGGTGAGACGAGCATCCTGATTGCTGTTGCTTCCGCGCATCGTGGCGCTGCGTTTGAGGCTTGTCGATGGCTGATTGACACCATCAAGAAGCAGGTTCCTATCTGGAAGAAAGAGCACTTTGTGGATGGTGCGGTTTGGGTGGATGGTGAACCGTTTCCGGCAGAGATTGTGCCGGGAACTTGATCGCACTGTCACGGGCCATCAGTGTTAGGCTGCGTGAATGCTTCGTTTAGTGTTCTTCTTACCGTTTGTGCTCATGCCTGGTGTTCTGTCGGGGCAGTCCATACAGAAGATCGATTTTAAGAACCACACTTATCCCCTAAGCGGAGTGCTGCTCGGTCATGGAAATATGCAGTGGCTTGGACCAGAGAACGGGATGAGCCCACGGCGGCCTATCCATCTCGTTGGAGGTCGCGATATGGTCACGACTGAAGTTGAAACCAAGGGCTTCACACTGGAGTCTGTCCACTATGGCGATGTAACCGGCGACGGTGAGGAAGAAGCCATCGTAAATCTGAGGTACTCCACGGGTGGTACTCAAACTACTAACTATGTGTATGTCTTTCAGGTGGATCATGGACAGCCCAAACTTTTGGCTTACTGCCACACCGGAAGTCGGGCTCACTCGGGTTTATACGAAGCCTATGCGGAGGATGGCCAATTTGTAGTGGAGCTTTTCGACCCGAAGAAGGCGATTGGTGATTGTTGTTCTGACGGAGTCGTTATTACCCGATATTCGTGGACTGGGTCGCGATTCGAAATCCGAGGTAAGGTTCAAGAGCGAGCACTTCAACCTTCGAGCGAACATTAGTCTTGCGAGTCAACATTGGGTGTAGCCGCTATCCCGCACGCCAACGTCTCAGTCCAATGAGGCAGGGTGTATGGTTGCCCTTGGAGTTTTCTCTTTCGTGAAGCGTCTTCGCTATTGCCTGCCTGTCTTTTTTCTCCTGGGATTGCCTGTGTTTGCGCAGGATGCTGCGCCGGTGATCCGCGTGGAGACGCGGCTGGTGAATGTGCCGGTGAATGTAGCCGATGCGCATGGCGCGCCTGTCTCCGGGCTGACGCAGGATGACTTCACCGTGAAGGAAGATGGGCGCACGCAGAAGATTGCCATCTTTGAGCGCGAGGCGAGTACGCCGCTGTCGATTGTGATGGCGGTGGATACGTCGGGTTCCGTGCTTTCGCAGTTTCGTACGGAGCGTGATGCGGCGAAGACGTTTGCGAAGACATTGCTTCGACCGGAAGATGAGATGGACCTGATCGCGTTCGCGTATGACGCGACGGAAGTGGTGTCGTATACGAATGACTGGCGACGAATTGACGACGGCCTGAAGCGGCTCAACAAGGGTGAAGATACGGCGCTGTACGACGCCATCTATGTTGCGAGTGAGCGGCTGACCGAAGCGAAGCCGGATGCCACGCGCAGGCGTGTGCTGGTGCTGATTACGGATGGTGGTGACAACTCCATCCGCAAGGAAATTGGCTATCAGAAGGCTGTTGCAGAAGCGCAGCGGGCTGGTGCTGCGATCTATCCCATCATCATCATGCCGATTCTTTCGGATGCCGGACGGAACGTTGCTGGAGAGCATGCGCTGATCCAGATGGCTGAGGATACGGGCGGCAAGTACTTCTACGTGACAGAGAAGGAAGACCTGAAGACAGCCTTTGCGCATTTGTCGGATGATCTACGAAATCAGTACTTGATTGGGTATTACTCGCCGAAACGGGGTAACGATTCCAGCCTTCGCAGGATCAGCGTGACGCTGAATGATCCAACCGCCGCGCAGACGTTGAGCGTGCGTAGCAAGACCGGCTACTACGCAGACGCTCGCTGACGCGTAGACTGGTGGCGATGCCAGAACTTGATGCCAGCCAGTTTCCGTTTGCCGTTCCCGCTGCCGCCATTGCCCGCGAAGCCGGAGCATTGCTCAAGAGCTATTACGAACGTGGTGTGACAGCCGAGTTCAAAGGCGATGTGGACATTGTCACAGAGGCGGATCGCGCCAGCGAAAAGCTGATTGGCGAGCGTCTGCGTGTTGTGTTCCCGCAGCATGGTGTGTTTGGCGAAGAGGGAACGCGGCAGCAGCTGGATAGCGAGTACCGCTGGTACATTGACCCGCTGGATGGCACCACGAATTTTGCGCATGGGTTTCCGTACTTCTGCGTGTCGATGGGGCTGGAGCATCGGCCTGCTGGAACGCCGGTGGATGCTGACGGCGTGATTGTGGCCGGTGTGATCTACGAGCCGCTGCGCGATGAGTTGTTTATTGCCGAGAAGGGTAAGGGCGCGTATCTGAATGGGCGCCAGATTCATGTTGCTCCAACGGCGATGCTGCAGGAGTCGCTGATTGCGACGGGCTTTCCTTCGCGCAAGCGGCATGAGAGCCCGAACATCCACTTCTATCAGGAGTTCACGTTGCGGTCCCATGGCGTGCGGCGCGCAGGCGCTGCTGCGGTGGATCTGGCGTACGTGGCTTGCGGCCGACTGGAAGGCTTCTGGGAGTTCAATTTGAACCCATGGGATACCGCGGCGGGTTCGTTGCTGGTGACAGAAGCAGGCGGCGAGATTACGCGGTTTGACGGATCGCCGTTTCTGCTGGATTCGCACGAGGTGTTGGCCACGAACGGCAAGATCGGCAAGGAGATGCGTACGTTATTTGCGGACATGTTCGCGGGGCGCAATGTGTCGCCAATTCCTACGCCAGAAGAGTTTAAGAAGCGTCGGGATGAGGCTGCAGCGGCGGAACGGTAGCGCAGACGGATATCCGTCCGCAAAAGTCCGATTTCCACAACTGTTATTATCTTTTCGAAGCCCATTAAACCTGTTTGAGGGAACAGTGTCGGGCCACATTTTCGTAGTTTGGAAAGGATTCACCCACCATGGCATACGTCATCGCAGAACCCTGCATCGGCACAAAGGACACGGCCTGCGCCGATGCCTGCCCGGTAGATTGCATTCACCCCAAGAAGGGCGAGGATGGCTACGACGGCAACGAACAGCTCTTCATCGATCCGGTAGAGTGCATCGATTGCGGCGCATGCGTTCCGGTTTGCCCGGTGAGCGCAATTTACGCAGCGGACGATCTGCCCGACAAGTGGGTGGACTTCGCACAGAAGGCTGCTGACCACTACGGTCGCTAAGCTTTCATTGCAAATGGTTTCAAGACGCGCAGCTTCGGCTGCGCGTCTTTGCATTTGGCACAATGAAATGAGTGCCTACCGCACATCAATCCGAGGCGATCGTTCTTCGCACATGGCCGTTTGCTGAGGCAGACCTGATGGTTGCGTTCTTCACACGCGAGCAGGGCGTGGTGCGTGGCGTGGCGCGGCATGCCATGAAGTCGCGGCGGCGGTTTGGCGGGGCGCTGGAGCCCATGACGCAGGTGCAGGCTGCCTGGGTGGAACGGCCAAAGCAGGATGTGGTGCGGTTGGAGCGGTTGGAGATTGTGTGGTCGCCGCTGAAGGAGCCGGTGGATTACACGCGCGCCGCGGGGCTGGCGTTCCTGGCGGAGATTCTGGAGGGTGCGTTGCCGGATCATGCGCCGGAGGATGACGTGTTTCGCCTGGCGGCGTCGGTTGCGCCAATGCTTCGGCGAGGGACAACAGCGGTTTCTGCAACATATTTTGCGCTCTGGATTACGCGTTTGCTGGGGTGGATGCCTGACCTTGGTCGCTGTGCGTTGAGCGGGGAATCGCTGCGGAATAAGCCGGTGTATTACTCGCCATTGCGGGATGGTGTGTTCAGCGAAGCGAAGCGGCCACAGGGCTCGGTGATGTTGCCTGCTGAGGCGATTGCAGCGGCGGCGCGCATCTTTCGTGAACCTTTGCCCCAGTTGATTGAGGAAGGCGAGTTGTCACGCGGTGCGTTGCAGCAGTTGCGGCGTTTTGCTGTGAGTACGCTGGAGCGACATCTGGAAGAGCGGTTGAAGAGTGCTCGGGTGTTGGCGACGTTGTAACGTAGTGTTTGAAATTTGAGTCGGGTCCATACGGGACGGAGGTTTGCGCATACACTGGCAACGGAATGATCCTGCCCGCGCAATGTTTTCGATCAATTGTGACGAGAACGCGTGGCGTCGTGCATTTTCTGCCTGTTGCGTTGCTGCTATTCGCAGGAATATCTGCCAAAGCGCAGGATCTGGAACCGCGAGCTTATTCAGCATCGCCAGTTGGCCTTTCCTTTGTGGGAGTGGGGTTTGGGAGGTCAAATGGTGGCATTGCTTTTGACCCTAGCCTCCCGATTCAGGATGCAAAGGCGACCCTGTATTCACTTGCGCTTGGTCTGGGGCACACCTTCGGTCTTTTGGGCAGGCAGGCACTCTTAACCGCGGCGTTGCCGTATGCGTGGGGTGACGCTTCCGGTGTTGTGGGCAATGGTCTGCAGAGTGTCCATCGCTCCGGTTTGGCAGATGTGAGGGGACGCTTTTCCATCAACCTTTAAGGGGAGTCCGGCGTTGACTCCGCGCGAGTTTGTGCAGCGCGGAGGCCATGGCGTCATTGTTGGTACCAGTCTGGCCTTTGTTGCGCCATCCGGCCAATATGACAACACGAAGCTGATCAATATCGGGAGCAACCGATGGGCATTCAAGCCTGAGATCGGTGTCTCTCTGCCCGTCAAGAAACTAGATCTGGATCTGTACGCTGGCGCCTGGTTCTTTACCGCGAACAACAGCTTCTATACCGGGCACGCTACTCGGACTCAGACTCCTCTTACGACCGTTCAGGCACACGTCAGCTATACCGTTCGCCGCGGGTTTTGGCTTGCTGTGGACTCAACCTGGTATGGCGGTGGTCGAGTTACTGTCAGCAACGGCCCGCCGCAGGAGCGCCAGAATAACTCGCGGCTGGGTGTGACCGCATCGTTGCCCTTATCGAGGGGAAATTCCTTCAAGATTGCCTATAGCAATGGGGTGAGTGGAACGATTGGTTCGAACTTCAGCACCATCAGCGGCGGCTGGCAATATGCGTGGTTCGGCTCTCATCTGGGACGCTAGCTTTTCCATCAAGTCCGGGTGAGCCGGAACCCTGTGGCTTACGCTACCTATGAGCGCAAGTCACACAACTGCATCAGGCGATCGGTTTCGCGATACGCTTCTTCCACCCACGCAACAATATTTGCAGGATCGGGTGAGTACTCAAGTTCGATGGATACCGCACCATCGATGGCTTGCTCCTTGATTGCTTGCAGGTAGGGATGAAATTTCACCACGCCGCGTCCCGGAGGCAGATCTCCGTGCACCATGCCATTGCAATCGCTGATGTGAACGTGAACCGCTTTTCCCCGCAATTGTGAAAGTGAATCCGGGCCACAGTCCGAAAGAACGAGATGGCTGATGTCGATGTTGGCGCGAACGTGCGGATGATTGCATTCGGCAAGAAACCTAGCCATTTCGCTTACGTTGTTGAGCAGGCTCAATCGGAAAGGCTCCAGTTCCAGCGCTATATCCAATCCTTTCGCCCCAGCATCGTCACCCAATATGCGACACGTCTCAATTGCCCATCGCCATTGGTCTTCCGGGGGGATCACTTCGCGTTGCCAGATGTATTCGCCTAAGACCAGAACGATATTTCTTGCCTGGAAGTCAGAGGCAAGCTGCAGAAACTTCTTGCACCGCTCCAGATGGAAACCGCGCACGGGATCGTTGAAGTCGATCAAACCTGTTGCGACGACTGGCAGCGAGACAATCGGAAGGTCGCGGCGTTGACATGTATCGGCAATCAGACGCCTTTCTTCCGGCGTTATGGTCATTGCCTCGGTGAAGATGTCGACACAGTCGAAGCCGATGCGCGCAATGTGCTCCAGGCCCGTGGCTGTATCCATGCCTACCTGATTGAATGCGCTGTTAATGATTCCGAGCTTCATGCTGACTGTCCTCGTGCAAATTCATCCCCGCAACTAATGGCAATACTGCACTCCGTCAGAACTCGACGGAGTGCAGTATTGCGATAACGGCTACGACTTTGGCTGTGGTGGGCCGCCTGCGGCGATCCATGTGTCTACACGCTTCTCCAGGATGTCGAGCGGTAGCGCGCCGGAGTCGAGGACTTCGTCGTGGAAGTTACGGATATCGAACTTCGCTCCCAGCTTCTGCTTGGCACGTTCGCGCAGTTCCAGAATTTTCAGCTGGCCGCTCTTGTAGGCGAGCGCTTGTGCGGGCCATGCGATGTAACGGTCGACTTCAGCCTGGACCGATGGCTCGTCCACGGCGGAGTGCTCGTGGAAATAGTCAACCATCTGCTGACGAGTCCATCCCTTGCTGTGTACGCCGGTATCGACGACGAGGCGGATGGCGCGCCAGATGTCAGCCTGCAGACGGCCGTAGTCGCTGAGCGGGTCCTGATAGAAGCCTGCATCCTTGCCCAGATGTTCGGCGTACAGACCCCATCCTTCTACGTATGCGGTGTAGCCGCCTTCCTTGCGGAATTCAGGGATGCCGGTAAGTTCCTGTGAGATGGAGATCTGCAGGTGATGGCCGGGGATGCCCTCGTGATACGCGATGGCTTCCGTGGTGAAGAAGGTCCGGTTGGCAAAGTTGTAGGTGTTGGCGTTGAAGACACCGGGACGCTTGCCGTCGGGCGTGCCCTGCTCATAGTCGGCAGGGGCGGAATTGGCGGCGCGGAAGTCCGGTGTGGGCTTTACTTCAAGCGGAGCCTTGGGCAGGCGACCGAAGAGTTCCGGCAGCTTTGCCTGCATGGCCGCAAGCGGCCTCTTGTAGGCATCGAGTAGCTGCTCGGCAGAAGTGGGATGCTGCTTTGGATCGTTCTTCAGATGGTCATTGAAGTTCTTCAGATCATTGAAGCCGTACTTCTTCGCAATCGCGAGCATTTCGGTTTCGTCGCGCTTCACCTCATCCAGGCCGAGCTGGTGAATCTGGTCGGCGGTGCGGCTCGTGGTGGTGAGGGTGCGGATCTGGAAATCGTAATAGGCCTTGCCGTCTGGCAATGCTGATGCGCCCAGCGTGGTGCGGCACTTGGGGATGTACTGTGCCTTCAGGTAACGGCCGAAGCGGTCGTAGCTGGGCAGCACCTTCTGCGTGATGGCGTCCATTGCTTCCTTGCGGATGCGCTTCTGGTCTGCGGCAGAGATGGAGGCTGGCATCTTGGCCAGCGGACCAGCGAAGGGGCTCTCTTCCGGCTTGGCAGCGGCGATCTTCTGGATCTGGGCCTGTGCCTTTTCCATCAGCATCTGCGGCACGGTGCGGCTGTCCTGCACGCCCGCGTCCATGGATTCCTGCACCTGCATAAAGACGGCCGGGATAGCGTTCAGGCGGGCAATGTAGTCGTCATAGTCCTTCACAGTAGCGAAGGGCATCATGTTGATGATTTGCAGGAAGGTCAGCTGTGGGCCGCCGAACTGATTTACGGGCATTTCCCACGGTTTGAAGCGTGCACCTTCCTGATCGTCAACGAACTGTTTCATCAGCAGCGTGGCGGATAGCTGTTCCTGCTCAGGAAGGCCCGTGGTGTCGATGGCGCCGAGCTGCGCGATGAGTTCGGCTTCGTGCTGCAGGTTGGAGTTGAAGACGGCGGCGCTGTAATCGCTCCAGCGGTCGTTGTAACGGGTGTCGCCGACGGATGTGGCGGTTTCCGGCGACTGCTTCAGAGTCCATTGCCAGTAGTCATCAAACAGCCGGTTCAACGCGCGGGAACGCTCGGCCACGCTGGCGGTGGCGGCGGTACGCGGAGCCTGTGCAATGGACTGCATCGGCAGGGTTACGGAAAGGGCTGCGGCTGTAAGGGGAAGAAGAAAGCGCATGAGCCGCAGTGTAGCGGATTCTGCGCTGACACTGCGGCCCTGATTTGACCTCAGGTGGACACCATTACGGAGAATGAGTCCAACATGCGGTAAAGCGTAGAGCGGCTGATGCCAAGCACCTCGGCCGCTCGCAGCTTGTTTCCATCGCAGCGGTGCAGTACGGCAAGTACGTGTCCGCGTACGACCTGGTCGAGCCGCCAGGAACGCAGGTCAATGCGATCTGGAACGGCAGGTGTGGGCACGGGGTGAAGCGGGGGCGGGCTCACACTTGCTTTATCGTCCGCAGCGGCGGGAAGATGAGACAAAAAACGGAAGGGCCAAAGCCCTTCCGTTTTCGAACTACTTGCTGTTGCAGAACTTACGCAGTGGCCTTGGCGCAGTGCACGTCGAATGCGCGTGCCAGCTCCTGCGCAATGGCAGGTGCGTTGGCCGATTCAATGGCGGAACGCTGCATCAGGTACACCAACTGGCCGTCGCGCAGGATGGCGATAGCGGGCGATGTGGGCGGATGGCCGCCGAAGTAGCCGCGCGCCTTTTCCGTGGCTTCACGGTCCTGACCGGCGAATACGGTGATGCTGTGATCCGGGAGGTTAGCGTGCTGCATGGCCATACGAACGCCGGGGCGCATCTTGCCTGCGGCGCATCCGCAGATGCTGTTCACAACAACCATGGTGGTTCCGGGCTGTGCCAGCGCCTGATCCACTTCTGCGCCGGTGCGCGCTTCCTGAATGCCCGCGCGGGTCAGTTCTTCGCGCATCGGGATCACCATAATCTCTGGGTACATGTGTGTTTCCTCCAGGCCAAGGCGGGGTGAAGGTCCGCGGCCGTGTCTGTATTGATTCTAACTGGATGCTGGTGGGGGCTGCAGAGATTCGCAGGCTGGTAGCCTCAAAGGGATGCCGATGCAGATTGATATTCAGAAGGAAATCCCGCTTGCGCCGCTGACTACGCTGGGGGTTGGTGGGCCCGCGGCACGGTTTTATCGCTGTCAAAACGAGTGGGAAGTTCCAATTCTGAGCGACTTTGCGCGCAACGAGGGTTTGCCGCTGTTTGTGCTGGGCGGCGGTAGCAATCTGCTGGTTTCCGATGAAGGCTTCCCAGGATTGGTGCTGCAGATGGCCATCTCGGGAGTGGAGCGCGATGGCGACGTGCTGCGCGTGGGTGCTGGCGTCGTATGGGACGATTTTGTGCAGCAGACAGTGGATTTGGGGCTGCAGGGCATTGAGTGCCTGGCGGGCATCCCCGGGACTGTGGGCGGGACGCCGGTGCAGAATGTGGGTGCGTATGGGCAGGAGGTCAGCGAGACGATAGTTTCTGTTCGTTGCTTCGATACGGTTGCTGGTCAGTATGTCGATTTGAGCAACGAGGCGTGCGGATTTGCGTATCGCACCAGCCGCTTCAATACGTCAGAGCGCAACCGCTACATTGTGACGCGGGTGGATTTCCGATTGCGTGAGGGAGGCGTGCCGTGTTTGAAGTACGCCGATCTTCGTAAGCACTTTGAGGGGACACCTCAACCATCGCTTGCAGAAGTTGCGGGTGCTGTGCGCGTGATTCGACGCGGCAAGGGCATGGTGGTGGATGCCGGTGATCCGAATTCGCGTTCAGCGGGATCGTTCTTTCGTAATCCGATTGTGGCGAAAGAGATTCTTCTGAAGGTTTCAGAGGCAGCGGGGATTGGCGTGGATGCGGTGCCGCACTGGCCTGCGGGTGATGGCTTCATCAAACTGCCAGCGGCGTGGCTCCTGGAGCAGGCTGGCTTTGTGCGTGGATATGCCATGGGGCGTGCGGGTATCTCGTCGCGACATACGTTGGCCGTGATCAATCGTGGCGATGCTATGGCTGCAGACATCATCGCGTTGCGTGAAGAAATTATCGCGACGGTGCGGCTTAAGTTCGGGATTGAGTTGGAACAGGAACCGGTCAGCGTTGGCTGACTTTGACTGAGCAGGTCGCTATACTTCGCTGCACATGCGAATCAGGATTCTTGCCGTCCTACTTTTGGGTTTCGTTTCCATCCATGCGCAATCACGAATGGACTACTCCGACAGCACGCGTCTCGGCCATCCATTTGCGAAAGACCCTTCGGTCATTGAGTTCAAGGGCCACTTCCTGATGTATTACTCAGTCCCTGGAGGTGCGCCGGATCAGTCGCCGAATGCGGCAGAAGTGAAGGGATGGGGCGTGGCATTGCTGAAAGTAAAGACTTGCTGCACTGGGTGAAGGTAGGTGAATTACCACTGACACAGGCAGTCGAGAAGAATGGCATTGCTGCGCCGGGCGCACGCGTTATCGGCGGCGTGGTCCACCTCTTCTACCAGACCTATGGGCAAGGAGCGAAGGATAGCATCTGTCACGCGACGTCAGTGGATGGCGTCCATTTTGTGAAAGATGCCGCGAATCCCGTCTATCACCCGACGAAGATGCCGTGGAGTGTAGGGCGTGCCATTGATGCGGAAGTGACAGTGATGCCAGATCGCATCATGATGTATTTCGCGACGCGCGATCCTCAGATGCACAAGCAAATCATCGGCGCGGCTTCGGCTCCAAGACATGCGAAGCTGACACGTGGTGACTGGACGGATGTGAGCGTGGATGCACCCACACTGACGCCGGAGCTGCCTTGGGAACACATCTGCACGGAAGCGCCATCCGTGGTGGAGCATGACGGCTTCTACTACATGTTTTATGCAGGTGGATGGAACAACGAACCGCAACAGATTGGTGTGGCGCGCAGTCGTGACGGAATTCATTTTACGCGCTTAAGCGATGAGCCTTTGCTGGCGAATGGAGCGAAGGGAAGCTGGAATAGTTCGGAGTCAGGACATCCCGGTGTGTTGCAGGTCGGCAATCGCACGTTCCTGTTTTTTCAGGGCAATGACGATGGAGGCAAAACCTATCATCTGTCAAAAGTGGAGATTGGATGGAGGCAGGGACGGCCTTATGTTCTCCCAGATTCTTCTGCGGCTACAGCTTCTCCGTCATTGAAATAACGCTTCGCAGCCAAGCGCTGCGTTCTTCTGCAAGAACCTCATGGGGTGTTCCTTGTGATGTGATGAGCCCAGCTTCGATGCGAATAACTTCATCGGCGTCGAGTGCTTCAGGCAAGTCGTGCGTTACGGCTAGTACAGCGATGTTACGTGCAGCGCAATGCGTACGAATCTGCTGCATGAGAGTGTCGCGTTGCGCACGGTGCATTCCGGTGAAGACTTCATCGAGTAGTAGGAGGCGCGGATTCGATGCGAGTGCGCGCCCGATGGCAACTCGCTGACGTTCTCCTCCGGAAAGTGTTGCGGGATTTGCATCAGCGAGAGCGTTGAGTGCGAACAGTTCGAGCGCTTGTCCCATGGCCTCTGTATTGTTTCGTTCGCCTCCGAAGGCAATGTTCTGGCGCACGGTCATGTGCGGAAACAGTGCTGGTTGTTGTGCCACGAGTGCGATTTTTCGCTTGTATGCAGGTGTCGCTGTGATGTCGTTTGCATCGAGCAGAACGCGGCTTTCCTTCGGTTGCCATAGGCCTGCGACGAAGCGTAGCAAAGAGGATTTTCCTGAACCAGAGGGACCAAAGAGAACTGTCCACGGATGTGTTGTGGTGAACTCTGCATCAATGCGCAGGGAGCCGATGGGGGCGTTGCATTGCACTTGAAGCCGCGGAGTATCAGGCACGTTGCTGCCTCCGGAATAGTGGCAATGCGTAAAGCAGCAGTAACGCCAAGGTGGAGAAGCTGAGCAGCAACAGTGCGAGTATATTGGCGGTGTTGAAGTCGCCGTTTTCTACCAGGTTGTAGAGCGCGATGGATAGGGTGCGTGTGCGTCCGGGAATGCTGCCACCCAGCATCAGGACTACACCAAATTCTCCAACGGTATGTGTGAAGGTGAGGACTGCAGCGGTGAGCAGAGAACTCTTTGCCAATGGGAGTGCGATGCGTGTGAAGGTGCGCTGTGGAGAGGCACCGAGTGTTGCAGCGGCTTCAAGATATGCAGGGTCGATGGCGCGTAGTCCTGCAACGACAGGTTGCACAGCAAAAGGCAGGCTGTACAGTATGGAGCCGACGACAAGACCGCTAAAAGAGAAGGCGAGCGTGTGGCCGAGGAGGCTGGTAATTGCGCGTCCTAAGGCCGTTGTTGGGCCCAGACCTACGAGGAGATAAAAACCAAGCACTGTAGGCGGAAGAATCAGTGGCAGCGCGACGATAGCCTCTGCGAGGTAGCGCAGACGGGTGTGCGCGAAAGTGATCCAGCCGGCCAGCGGAATGGCGATAAGCAGCAATACCGCCGTTGTTACGGCTGCCAGTTCCAACGTCAGGAGCAGGTCGGCGGTGTCCACGCGTTTGAGTGTACCGTTCTCATGGAACCAGAAGGGGCGGCCCTGCGTATGAGTTGCGTATGACACGGCTGATGGTGATTGCGCTCTTTCTTTTCGGCACTTGTGCTTCGGCGCAGGAGAGCTTTGATGTGGCCACCATTCGGCCCAGTAACCAGAGTGTGAAGTTTGAGCGCGATGGTGAGACGGAAATCTCGCACGGCACGCTGCGTATGCATGACGTCACTTTGATTACCTGCATTAAGTGGGCATACCACGTGCAGCGGGCGCAGATCGTAGAGATGGACGGCATGGACAAGCAGCACTACGACATCACTGCGAAGACCGACCCATCTGCTACGGAAGATCGCATGCGCGTGCTGTTGCAGGCATTGCTGGCAGAGCGGTTCGGGTTGAAGTTTCATCCGGGAACAAAAGAGACGTCTGCTTACGTTGTAACGGTGGGGCCGCAGGGATTGAAGAAGATGAAGCCTGCCGCGCAGGATGGTGATGCGTGGCACCAGAACTCGGCGATGGGCATGGTGGCGAAAGATTGGACGATGCAGGATTTTGTGACGTACGTCTCTGATCCGCTGGGTGCTCCGATGGTGGATGAAACGCATCTGCCCGGAAAGTACGATTTCAGCCTCGACTTTCATCCGTATGTGGACCAGGCGGCGGATATTCATGCCGATCCAACGTCAGTGTTGCGCATGACCTTTGAGGGCGAACTGGGACTGAAGCTAACGCGCCGGCGCGTGACGATTCAGACGATGGTCATTGACCATGTGACTGTGCCGACAGAGAACTGACGGCTACTTCACGCTATTCAAACCTTTCGTTTGCAGGTCGGATTGCACCTTGTCGCTGAGCATGAAGTTCAGCAGCAGGTGTGCTCCTTCGTGATTCGCGCCGTTTTTCAGAATGACGGCGGTCTGGATGATTTCGGGGTATTGGCCGAGTGGGATCAATATGAATCGTCCGGAGTCCTTGTACTTGGGTGAGACGGCCATGGTGCGCGAGATGAAGGCCACTTCGGCATTGCCGCTGAGAGCAAACTGCCCGGCCTGCGCAACGCTGTCTGCCTGCACGATGTGCGGGGCTACGTTGGCGTAGACGTTCATATGTTTCAACGCAGCGATTGCGGCGCGGCCGTAGGGTGCCCGGTCGGGATTGGCGACCGCCACGGAGCCAAGGTCTTTGCGCGAGAGGACGTCAATGGTAAACGGTTTGAAGCGCGAATCATTGCGCGTCCACAGGCCCAGCATGCCCTTGGCATAGGGAGTGGGGGACTTCTGCATGGTCAGGCCGGAAGCCACGGCCTGTTCTGCAAAGAAGAAGTCGGCAGAGAAGAAAATGTCCGCGGGGGAACCGTTCTGAATCTGTTGCAGCAGTGCGGCTGATGCGGCATAGCTGATTTTGAGCTTTAGCCCTGTCTGGCTTTCAAACAGCGGTGTATAAGCTGTCAGCACAGGTTCCATATCGGCGGCGGCTGACACGATGACTTCCTTCGGCGCGGTCTTGTCTTGCGCGTGAAAAGAAATGGTGCAGCAGAGGACGGCAGCGAAGATACCTACGGCGAAAAGGCGAAGTCGATGCACGGTGCGATACCCTAGATACATCCATGTCATTTGTCTCACATCAGCTTCGATGCATTGGAAGTGGCGAGCGGATTGCTCCCGATGCTGTTAGCAGCGATTTCCGCGACCCGGCTACCGGCGAACTCTACGAGGTGGAGTATCCGTGGAGCGAAACGCGTGGCGATGCCGCCTCACCACGGCCCAATGCGCAGGCGCTACGCCATTTGTGGGCGGAGCGACGCGACTCCACGTTGCCCATTGATGCCAGCGGCGTGTGGCGTTACCGCGATCTGTTGCCTATTCTGCAGGACGAAAATAACGCAGTAACACTGCGCGAGGGCAATACGCCCCTGTACGACCTGCCGCGTACGGCCAAGCTGTTGGGGCTGGATTTTCTGCTGGCCAAGCACCAGGGCATGAATCCGACGGGTTCATTTAAGGACACGGGCATGACCACGGCGTTGTCTGTTGCAGCAGAACGCGGCTTCAAGTGGGTGGCGTGCGCGTCGACGGGCAACACGTCCGCTGCGATGGCTGCGTATGCGGCTCGCGCTGGACTGCGCGCGATTGTGTTCATTCCCGAAGGCAAGATCGCATGGGGCAAGTTGTCGCAATCCATGGACTATGGCGCGCTGACGGTGCAGTTGAAGACAGATTTCGATGGATGTGTGAAGCTGCTGACGAAGATTGTCCGCGAGAATCCGATCTATCTGTTGAACTCGGTCAATCCGTATCGTCTGGAAGGACAGAAGACACCCGCGATTGAGATTTGCGAGCAATTGGATTGGCAGGTTCCGGATCATGTGATCGTTCCGGGCGGCAATCTGGCAAATGGATCGGCTCTGGGCAAGGGATTCACGGAGTTGAAGCACCTCGGCTTCATTGACCGCGTGCCGAAGATCAGCGTGATTCAGGCGGCGGGCGCAAATCCGCTGTTTCAGTGGTTCACGAACGCGGAGAAGCAACTGCATCCTGTAACCGCGGATACGCGCGCTACGGCGATTCGCATTGGCAATCCTGCAAGCTGGCGTAAGGCTGCTCGCGTGATTGAAGCTACGGGCGGATGGTGCGAACAGGCTGACGAGAACGAGATCGCCATTGCCAAGGCGCAGATTGGTGCCGAAGGCATTGGCTGCGAACCGGCTTCGGCAGTGACGCTGGCTGGCTTAAAGAAGCTGTTGAAGTCAGGCCATGTGCAGACGGGTGAGCGCGTGGTTCTGTTACTTACCGGACATACGCTGAAGGATCCTGAGTACACCATCGACTTTCACAAGGACCTGCTGGCAACGGATGTAGCGGAAGCAGCACCGTATCGCAGGCCTCCATTGGTACTGGATGCGAACGAGTCGTCCGTGATGCGCGCTTTGGAAGCTGAGATGGCAGGTTCTCTGTAGGCATGGCCGATGTGTTGAAACTGCGGCTTCCTGCGACCTCGGCGAACCTTGGACCGGGGTTCGATGCACTGGGTTTGGCAATGGATTTCGCGCTGGAAATTGAGGCGCGGGAGTCAGATCGTTTTTTCATCACATCAACAGGACGTAACACCGCACAAACTGGCGATGTGGACGATTCATTGGTGCTGGAGACCTACCGGAGCGTGCTGGACGGGCAGGGAATCGATGCGGTTCCCTTGCATCTGGATCTGCATAATGAGATCCCGCTGGGGATGGGGTGTGGCTCCTCGGCTGCGGCCTTGGTCGCGGGAGTCATGCTCGCCTCGCACTTCGGAAATCTGGGATGGTCGAAGCACAAAGTGCTGACTGAAGCTTCGCTGCGTGAGGGGCATCCTGATAACGTGGCGGCCTGTGTTCTGGGTGGGCTTACCGTCTCGCTGATGACGACTGAAGGCGAGGTGGATGCGTTGTCCATCCAGCCGCCGGTGGATTGGCCATTGCTGGTAGTAATGCCCGACAGTTCGCTTTCCACGAAGAAGGCGCGTGCCATGCTGCCGGAGAGCTATTCCAAGGCCGATACGATTGCCAATGTGCAGCGTGTGGCGATGCTGACTGCTGCCTTTGCACAAGGGCGTGGGGACCTGCTGGCGCGTGCCATGGAAGACAGGATGCACCAGCCGTATCGCTCTCCAGCATGCCCTCTGTTGCCGCTGCTACTACCTGTTGCGGGCAGTCATGGGGTACTGGGTGTGGCGCTTTCCGGTGCAGGCCCATCGGTGCTGTTGATTCTCGAATCCGGGCATGAGGAAGCTGCGAAAGACGTGGTCGGCAAGATTCTCAGTGAAAGCGGAATAAAAGCCGAAATCGTCGGAACAAAAATATTCCGCGATTTGATGTAACCAAATATATCAGGTTACTTTTTTGTTACTTTAGTGCAACGCACTCACTGGATTCAGGTGCTATTTTTGATTTCGTGGACAACCCTGGGGGAGGGTTAGTCTGCGGACGCCCGTCGATCTCTTACGAGATCCGGGCGTTCTTAATTGGTGTGGAAATTGTGATGAGGTCAACGCGTACGGGGATCAGCCCAGTCGCGCAGAGCGTCTCCGAGAAATGAAAAAGCCAGAACGCAGAGCATTACGGCGACAGCCGGGGCAATGACCATGTGTGGGGCATCGAACAGATGCGCTCGGGCGTCATTGAGCATGGAACCCCAGCTTGCGGCTGGCGGTGGCACTCCGAGGCCCAGGAAGCTTAACGTGGCTTCCGCAAGCACGGCACCTGCCATACCAATAGCGGCCTGCACGATGACTGGCTGGACGATATTGGGCAGGATGTGTCGGAGCAGGATACGGAGGTCGCCTGCGCCAAGGGAGCGCGCTGCTTCTACAAACTCTCGTTCCCGCGCGGCCATGACTTGCGCGCGGACCAGTCGCGCGTAGTTCACCCAACCGGAGAGGGTGAGGGCGAGAATCACGTTGCGCAGTCCTGGACCCAGGAAGGCGACGAAGGCAATGGCCAGAAGAATGCCGGGCATGGCCATGAAGGCATTCATCACGTAGACGTTCAAGATGGTGTCGCGCCAACCGCCGTAGTAGCCGGCGATGGAGCCAATGATGAGGCCAAGTAGAAGCGACAGGCTTACGACGGTGACGGCGACTGCAAGAGAGAGGCGCGCGCCGAAAAGAATGCGGGAGAAGATGTCGCGCCCCAGTTCGTCGGTGCCCAGCAGGAAGTGATGACCTGGAGATAAAAGGCGTTGCTGAAGATGCAATCCGGCTGGATCGTAAGGGGCAGCCCACGGCGCCAACAGGGCTGCGATCGCGAAGAGAAGCAGCAACGCGATGGCCGTCAGGGCGATGGGAGAACGCATGAAGTTATCGTACGTGCGCAGAGCATCTCCGGTCATCTGGTGGCTGAAATGCCATGATGGAAAACGGCTTAGCGTAAATTTTCCTGTGACTGTGGGCAAGAATTTCCCGAGACTGTGACGAAGAAAGACGCGCCCGGACGCTATGATGAGAGGCGATATCTCTATCTGACAGGCTGCGAAGGAGCCCCCATCTGGACATCCTGATTTACGGGCTGAACTATGCCCCGGAATTGACGGGCATTGGAAAATACACCGGCGAGATGGCTGCCTGGCTTGCTGCACGCGGGCACAGAGTACGTGTGGTGACGGCGCCTCCGTACTATCCTGCATGGAAAATTGCGGACGACTATCGCGGACGTGGATATATCCGTGAAGGTGGCGGACCCGCTGGCGATGGATACGGAGAGCCACTGGTATTTCGTTGTCCGTTATATGTTCCTGAGAAGGTCACTGGGCTCAAGCGGGTGCGTCACTTGTTCTCCTTTGCTCTGAGTTCTTTTCCCATGCTGATGCGCGAGGTGATGGCGTCGCGTGCGGGTGCACCGGACATCATCTGGACAGTGGAACCAACGTTTTTCTGCGCGCCCTTTGCGCTGCTGGCGTCGCGGTTAGCCCATACGCCCGCGTGGTTACACGTTCAGGACTTTGAAGTGGACGCGGCATTTGATTTGGGTATGTTGCCGAAGAAAGGCCCGATCCATACGTTTGCCATGCTGCTGGAGAAGACATTCTCAAAGGCATTTCAGCGCGTGTCCAGCATCTCTGTGCGTATGGTGGAGCGGTCTCTCACAAAAGATGTAAGACCGGAACGCATTGTGCTTTTTCCAAACTGGGTAGATGTGGACTTGGTGAAGCCACAGGATCCAGATGCACCCAATCGGTTCCGTTCTGAGCTTGGGCTGCAAGGGAAGACGGTGTTTCTCTATAGCGGCAACATGGGCAATAAGCAAGGGCTTGAGTTGTTGCCGAAGGCTGCTGCAGCACTGCGTGACGATGCGTCGATTCACTTTCTTCTGTGCGGTGAAGGGGCATTTCGCGCGCAGTTGGAAGAGATGGTGCAGGGGTTGCCAAACGTAACGTTGCTCCCACTGCAGCCATTGGAATCGTTGAATGAGTTGCTGAACTGTGCCGACGTACATCTGCTTCCACAGCGCGCGGATGCAGCGGACCTGGTGATGCCATCGAAACTGACTGGCATGTTGTCCAGCGGACGCGCCACGATTGCGTCCTCTCCCGCGGATACACAGCTTGGCACCGTGATCTCAGGCGGTGTGGACGGTAGCTCGCCTTGCGGCGTTGTGATTCCACCAGAAAATGTGGATGCGATGGTGGATGCTGTCCGCATGCTGGCAGAGAATCCGACACAGCGGAATCGTATGGGGCTGAATGCTCGCGAGTATGCTGTACGCAATCTGGGGCGCGAACAGGTTCTGGAACAGTTTGAACGCGATCTGCAATCCGCTGTTGCGGAATACCGTGGACTTCCGTTTGAACGTCCGCAGACTCCGTTCCGCTTTGCACTGGTGGACCGCCGTCGTCGCAGGCGGCCACCGGTTCCTCCCGTTCCGGCAGAGTAGACTGAACAAAAAGCGGTCCACGTAGAGGCCGCCAAAACCACTGCAACCTTAAGGGATGACGTTGAAGAAAGCTCTTATCACTGGTGTAACCGGACAGGATGGCGCCTATCTTGCAGAGTTTCTGCTGAAGAAGGGCTATGAAGTGCACGGCATAAAGCGTCGCACGTCACTTTTCAACACTGCGCGTATCGATCACATTTACGAAGATCCGCACCAGCAGCATCGCAACTTCATCCTGCACTATGGCGATATGACGGACTCGTCGTCGCTGATCCACATTGTGCAGAAGGTTCAGCCGGACGAGATTTATAACCTGGCAGCGCAGTCGCATGTGGCGGTTTCGTTTGAGGAGCCGGAGTACACGGCGAACTCGGACGCGCTGGGTGTTCTGCGTTTGCTGGAAGCTATTCGCATTCTGGGCCTCGAGAAGAAGACGAAGTTCTATCAGGCCAGCACCAGCGAACTGTACGGCCTGGTGCAGGAGATTCCGCAGAAAGAAACGACGCCGTTCTATCCGCGTTCGCCCTACGCAGTAGCCAAGATGTATGGCTACTGGATCGTGGTGAATTATCGCGAAGCTTATGGCATCTATGCGTGCAACGGCATTCTGTTCAATCATGAATCGCCGATGCGTGGTGAGACATTTGTAACGCGCAAGATTACACGCGGTATGGCGCGTATCAAGGCTGGCCTGCAGGACACGCTGTTTCTAGGCAACATGGATGCCAAGCGCGACTGGGGACACGCACGCGACTACATCGAGATGCAGTGGCTGATGCTGCAGCAGGAGAAGCCGCAGGATTTTGTGATTGCCACTGGCGTCCAATACAGCGTGCGCGATTTCGTTAAGCGTTGTGCAGAACTGCTGGAGATGGACCTGGAATGGTCTGGTAGCGGTGTGGATGAGAAGGCTGTCGACAAGACCACGGGCAAGACGATTGTGGCTGTCGATCCTCGCTACTTCCGTCCGACGGAAGTGGAGACGCTGCTCGGCGATCCGTCGAAGGCAAAGCGTGAACTGGGATGGGAACCGCGTATAAGCTTCGATGAGCTGGTGCGCGAGATGATTGAAGCTGATTACTCCGCCGCCAAGCGTGATGCGTTGGTGATGGAACACGGCTACAAGCCCTTCAACGTACGGGAGACCTAGGGATGGCCTACATGCCGAAGGATGCGCCCATCTTTGTTGCAGGGCATCGCGGCCTGGTGGGTTCGGCGATTGTGCGCGAACTGAAACGGCTAGGCCACACACACGTTTTAACGCGTTCACGCGCAGAACTTGACCTGCAGGATGCTGAGGCAGTTCTACGTTTCTTTCAGGAGACGAAGCCGCAGTTTGTAGTGTTGGCGGCGGCGAAGGTGGGTGGCATTCTTGCCAACAACACCTATCCCGCGGACTTCATTCACGACAATCTGAAGATTCAGAACAGCGTGATTGAAGCCTGCTATGCCACGGGCGTGGATCGCCTGCTGTTCCTGGGGTCAAGCTGCATTTACCCCAAGATGGCGCCGCAACCGATGCCGGAAACCTGCCTGTTGACGGGGCCTTTGGAGCCGACGAACCGTCCTTACGCGTTGGCGAAGATTGCGGGCATTGAGATGTGCTGGTCGTACAACCGGCAGTTTGGCACGAAGTATCTGGCAGCCATGCCGACGAATCTCTACGGGCCGAATGACAACTTTGACCTGAAGAATTCGCATGTACTGCCTGCGTTGATTCGCAAGACGGCGCAAGCCATTAAAGACGGCGCGGAAGCAGTGGAAGTGTGGGGCAGCGGTACTCCGAAGCGCGAACTGCTGTATTCCGATGATCTGGCCGAAGCATGCGTTTATCTGCTGAATCTTCCGGCGGATGAATATGCGAAGCTGCTGCGTGAAGATACACCGCCGTTGATCAACATTGGCACAGGCGAGGATGTGACAATCCGCGAACTGGCCGAAACTGTTGCGCGTGTCTTGGGGTTCAAAGGGGTGTTGCGCTTCGACCCCACGAAGCCAGACGGCACACCGCGCAAGCTGATGGACGTTTCACTGATTCACAGTCTTGGATGGAAACACCGCGTTGAACTGGAAGAGGGGATTCGGCGTACGTGGGAGGCTGTGCGAGGTGAATTGGCGGGTTAAAACGGTTCTGCTGTGGATGTTTGTGATGTTGTGCCGTATGGCCACGGCACAACACACAGTTGCAGAACAGTACTTGTTTCAAGCCATCAACGCAGAACGTACTGCTGCAGGTCTGCCGGCAGTTACATGGAATCCAACGCTGACGCATGCGGCGCAGGAGCATGCTTTACGCATGCGGTCTGCACAGGCGATCTCGCATCAGTTTCAGGGTGAGTCTGGATTGGCTGAACGAGCGGCTGCCTCTGGATCGCGATTCTCTCGTGTTGCAGAAAACGTTGCCACCAGCACTTCGGTTGTGGAGATGCACACGGCGTTGATGAACTCCCCGCGCCATCGTGACAACATTCTTGATCCGACTGTGAATTCCATTGGTATTTCCGTGGTGGTTTCCGGGCGACAGATGTGGGGCGTGGAAGATTTTGCGCGCGATGTGCAGCCGCTATCCTATCGCCAGCAGGAGACGCAGGTGGCACAGCTTATATCGGCTGCTGGAGCCTCGAATGTAACGTCCAGTGAAGCAGCGCGCGCTACCTGCAGGCAGTCTTCCGGCTATAAGGGAGATCGGCCAGCTTTCGTGATGCGCTTTACCTCCACGGATCTCAATCGCTTACCGGCACAGTTGACCACACGCATTGCGCAGGGCGGATTCTCCAGCGCCGCAGTTGGCGCATGTGACCTGCAAAGTAAGTCCAGTTTTGCTACTTACAACATTGCTGTTGTGTTGTATCCCTGAACTGCTTGAAAAGGGAGGCGGGCCTTTGACCTCAGCGCTCTTGTTTGTTATAAAGGGAATGCGAGTTGAGCCGGAGCCCGCCCTCCGGCACCTCGTTCATGCTGATCCGCAGTAGCTCAATGGCAGAGCATTCGGCTGTTAACCGAAGGGTTGTAGGTTCGAGTCCTACCTGCGGAGCCATCACTCCTCAACAACTTACGAGAGCGAATGGTTCCACGATGTTGGCCCTTTGAGGTCGATGTGCCCATTTTTGTGCCCTTGCTCCTTCAGAACCCTGACCATTGCTGAGTAATTCTGGAGCCTTCCTGACTTAGTCCGGAAGCCAGAAGCAGTTCCAAATCGAAGGAGTCTCTGCGTCTGCCTCAGCATGTTCTTTGCAGCGTTCCACAATGCCCTCGACGGCGCGACGCTTTGCTTCCATACGAATGTGGCTGTAGTGCTTCAGCATCTCGCGTGAGACATGGCCAGCGATGTCCATGATCGTTTGATCGCCCGCGCCACTCTCTGCAAGGTCCGTAATCAGAGTGTGGCGGTTCTCATGCCAGCGGCCCTTTACCGTCGCTTTCTTGCGCACGTTTCGGCAGGCTGTCTTGAACGATGTCACAGGACGAGTGGTCTTGCGGTGTCGGGCTTCCGAAGGGAAGAGATACCACTCCGGCTGTGGTTCTCCAATCGCTCCCGTGCCAGGACAGGTAGTTGAGAAGGGCATCATAGGTTTCGGTGTTGAGCGGCACGATGCGTCCCATGCCCGCCCGTGTCTTCGCCGTTCCAACCTGAATGTAGCGCTTCCGAAGATTGATCCGGAGCAGATGAATCTTTTCGGAGCTCACCGTCGCGAAACCCGCATTCTGAGCAAGTATGAGTGCCATATAGATCACCGGCGTTCGGGATTCATTTGTCGCTACGAACATCCTGTCTTTCTCAGGATTCTCGTATGCCTTTCCGATGTAGGTTTCGGTGATCAGCTTCAGCTTCTTGCTCTTCTTGCGCTTCTTGAGCTTCTTGAGCCGCACACGTAACACATCTCCGGGCTCTCCGAAAATGCGAAGCAGCATCCCAGTCTCTTCATTTATCGTTTTGGGCGCAGTGCCTTCCTTGAGCCGGTCTGTCTGATATGTGTTGACAGCCTGTTCGTCGAACGAGACGACCATCTTTGAGCCAGGAATCTTTTCAGATGGCGGATTGCATCGTCCTTATAGAACGCGTCGGCGAAATCGCCGGAAAAACGGACGCGCTCTTTGCACGTGTCAATGATTGCGACGCGCTTTCCCATCCACGCTGCCAAGGTTGCGTCTCATTTGTAGTGGTCCGAAGGTGACCCGCTCAAGCTAACTTATCGTGATGGTGATAAAGGATTGAGACAGCGCGACGACTGCGGGACAGCTCGTTCACAGTAAAGACAAAGCTTGATTGCGCTCATAGAAGTTACTTAGCGAAGACAACAAGAAATTGTCCAGAACTCGATGTCCGTCAAGTTCTCCTTGTGAATGTCACGGAAGTTGCGTCCATTTCCACTCGCCGTCCTGCCTGTGCTCCTGCGAACTTCGCCTAACTCTGGCATCCGCCCTCCGGTTGGGTGTCGGAAGCCGTGCGGAAGATGTCCGTGATCATGTTTTGTCGCATGGCTAAAGCACTAATCTCACAGACTTAATGGCGCATTTCTTACAGTTAGACACCGTGTCACACTTGTGCGCGAATTGTGATTTTGACTACCAAGGCTCGTCATCATTTTTGCGGTGACAAGTCCTACGTGAATCAATGTTCGCCTGTCCACTGAGTCTGGCCAGGGTTTTGCAACCGCATCGTTTCGAGGGAAGCGACGCGTGCTTCACCTCAGGAATGTCCATAACGCGAAGATTGTTGTTCCAAACCGCATGATACTTCTCCCGACTAACTAGGTCACGCATGCGGACGCCCAATCTTGATCGCCTTAACGTTCGTTTCGAGAGAGCGAGCGGCAGGTTCCTTGACCTCGTAACACTTCACAGGAGATGTCTTTCATGATTCAGATCAAAAAAATGCTATCGGGTGGCCTAGCAACTATCTCGGTTGTCCTAGCTGGACTAACCATGGCGCCGACGGCCTATGCTCAAAACGCGCAGGCAGCATTCAATGCTTATAACAGCGCCTATCTCGTGCAATCGGATGGCAAGGCATACTATGCTGACACCTTGACGACCCAAGCCACAAACCCCGATTGGGAATGGGCTCAGGCGGTCGATATCTATGTCGCGGAAGATGCCTATGAGTACACCCGCAACGCGACCGACAGAGCCCTTGTTATTGCTCTGCTGGATAACCTCGAGTCGAAATGGTCGGACTGGCAGACCGACGGCTGGGACGACAATCTGGCGTGGATGGCGGTTGCGTTTATGCGCGGTTATAAACTCACCGGTCACGCCGATTATCTGACGCAAGCCGAAGCCGGATTCAACACCGCGTGGAGCAAAGGTTGGACGACTAACCTCGGCGGAGGCATCCTGGAAAAACAAGACGGTACAACGAAGTGCGCGCTTAGTAATAATCCGTTCATTATCGAGGGCGTGGATCTATACCAGGCCACGGGAGACTCTTCCTATTTGACAAAGGCAGAGCAGATTTACGACTGGGTAAGGACGCACCTTTATGTCTTGAGCACCGGTCAGGAAAATG
This sequence comes from Terriglobus sp. ADX1, assembly GCF_036877645.1. Taxonomy (NCBI): domain Bacteria; kingdom Pseudomonadati; phylum Acidobacteriota; class Terriglobia; order Terriglobales; family Acidobacteriaceae; genus Terriglobus; species Terriglobus sp. ADX1. Next base: position 46,923 of record NZ_JAEDXV010000008.1, on the reverse strand, counting down.
GCTGCGAAAACGGCGATGGCTCCCTTCAAGTCTCCAACGAGGTTTACAACAGTGGAACCTTCGTGGAGGCCGCTAATGCGCTCTATCGCATCACGGGAAACCAAACGTATTACAACGAGGCATACAACGCAACGAACCACATCGTAAACGCGGATCCGATCATCTCCAGTACGAACAATTCCAAGAACAACGAGTGGCAATACTGGTTCACCAGGGGGTTGAGTCATTTTGCTACGGATAACAATTTATGGCCAACCTATCAAACCTGGCTGCAGAACAACGCCAACGCGGCTTGGAATGAACGCAACAACCTGAACCTGACTTGGAACACGTGGACACAAAAAACTCCTTCCACAAGCTACGACGCGAATGTAACCGCCAGCGCAGCAGCTATTGGTTTCCATCTCCCGCCTCCGGCACTCGACCTTTCGGGTACGTGGGAGATAGACAGTGCTAAGACTGGCCTAGCGGTCACCATTCTCGACGGATCGGATGCAACAAAGGCGGCTGTGGTTGAGGAACCCTCTACCGGCGGTCCACATCAATACTGGACATTCAAAGCGACCAGCGGTGGTTATTACCAGATCATTAATAACGCCAGCGGCCTAGCAATGAATGTAACCGGAAGCAATGCGCAGAATGCTAAAAGCGGCGCACTGATCATTCAGTACACCCCGCAAGTGGTTAACCCGGGCAATGATCAATGGCTTCCAATAAAGAATTCGGATGGCACTTACTCGTTCTACAGTCTTAATAGCCTCCAGGCGCTGGAAGTTCCCGGTGGCTCGCCCGGAGTCGGTACGCAGTTGGATCAATGGTTTGGCAACGGCAGTAGCAATCAATCGTTCAAATTGATTGCTCACTAATCGCTCCCACTATTCCAACCTTGATCCTTCTTCAGATAGCCAGAGCAGTGCGGTTGCTGAAGGAAGAGTCCGTGGTCCTGGCCTTGTGCCAGGACCACGGCTCATTCAGGATGACGATCTCCAAACCTACGAAGAACGAGTGCGTTTACGCTCACATACAAGCCAAAAGCATAGGCTGAAACTGGCATCGGACCAAGGAGCTTTGAATGAGCGAGGACAAGAAGATCTACGTAGATTCTCGGCCGCTGCCAGGCCCGAGATCGGGAGCGTTCACGGAGTTCCGTCCAGGTACGCGAACCCTGGAGGCCGGTTTCAGGGCCGCTCCTCCGTTCTGCCCATTACCTGTGGACATCGTTTTCGAAAAGGACGTCGCAGTCAAACTGCGTGACGGCACCACGATCTACGTAGATGTATTTCGTCCAGTGGATGCCGCAAAGGTGCCCACTATCATTGCGTGGAGCCCATACGGCAAAGGGCAGGGAACTTCAGTGAGTGTCATGGGGGTTTTCGGCCTGGTCGGTCTGTCCAATGAGATTGTCTCTGGATTGGAGAAGTTTGAGGGCCCCGACCCTGCCTATTGGTGCGCCCGCGGGTACGCCATCTGCAATCCAGATGTCCGGGGCGTCGTCAACTCCGAAGGCGACAGCGTATTGTGGGATCGCCAGGAAGGCCGCGACTGCTATGACCTGATTGAGTGGCTCGCCGCGCAAGAGTGGTGCTCCGGAAAGATTGGCATGAGTGGGACGTCCTATCTTGCAGTTTCGCAATGGTTCACCGCTGCAGAAGAGCCTCCACACCTTGTCGCGATCAACCCGTGGGAGGGTGTCAGTGATGTCTATCGCGATCTGGTGATGCGTGGTGGCATGCCCGACATCGGGTTTGCCCGGCAACTTCAAGAAGGTAGCTTCTTCGGTAAGAACCGGAAGGAAGACATTCTGGCGGAGGTTGAGCGCTACCCGCTCATGAACGATCTGTGGGAGAACAAAATCCCCGCATTCGAGCGGATCAAAGTGCCAGCCTATGTCGTGGCCAGCTATTCAAATACATTGCACACGGCTGGTACGTTTCGAGCGTGGCGTAGAATCGCCTCGAATCAAAAGTGGCTGCGCATTCATAACGGTCAGGAATGGCCTGATTATTACGACGAGAAGAACCGCGAGGACCTCCGTCGATTCTTTGATCACTTTCTCAAGAACGAAGAGAACGGGTGGGAATCTACGCCGCGCGTTCGCTACTCGCTTCACGACTTCCAAGGGGGCGACAGGGTGAACGTGGCGGCGGACCACTTCCCACCGAGCGACGCTACTCTGACAAAGTTCTATCTCGATGGTCGCGGGCGAACACTAACTACTGATAAACCACTAGATGAGGTAGCGGCCTCCTATGCGGTGAAGTCCAACCCGAACGCGATTTCTTTCCTCGCTCGCTTCGACCGGGAGACCGTGATGGTCGGCTATCCAAAGGCTCGGCTTTGGGTAGAGGCGCGTGATGCGGATGACATGGATTTGTTCGTCCTGATGCAGAAGCTGGACGCCTACGGAACTCCTCTCCAGCAGTTCACCGTCCCAAATCATAGTGCCGTGAACCACGATCTCACCGACCATGGCGCAACTATCCTTCGCTACAAAGGCTCGGATGGCCGGTTGCGCGTATCGGCACGCCACCTTGATGAGACTCTGACCACCGACGAGGTGCCCGCTCACAGCTTTGACCGCATCGAGAAGTTATCGCCGGGCGAAATTGTCGAAATTGAGATCGACCTACTTCCAATCGGCCTCGTTTTCTACGCCGGCGAGCAACTACGTTTTGTCATCAGCTCAAGAAATCTTATGGGCACCATGATGCCCGGAATCGAAGAATACATCGGTGCCAATCGTGGCGAGCACGTCATCCATACTGGCGGCGAACATCCGTCTTATCTCCAGTTTCCTATTCGGGCGTGATTGCTGCGGGTCATCTTTCGCGCTTACCGGACGAATGCAACAAACAGAGTGTGTTGGGCAGGTTCGTGCCGATCTACGGCAGTCCTACCCTATCTGAGGGTGTGGGCATAGGAAAACTAATCACTCACACGTATATCTCCCGGACGCTTTCGCGGCCGGGAGATACGTGTTGAGTAAGTGGCTTTGTATTAGAAGGTGATCTTTCCGGAGAGCTGAAGCTCACGCGAGAAATTCTCTGGTCCGGTTGGGCCTTTGGTGATCGTGCCCCACGAATCCTTCGTTGGATCGGTGCCGTAGTTGTTGGCCCCGGTTCCACCTACCTGACTCCAGTTGGGATGGTTGAGGAGATTGAATGCGTCAAGACGGAGCTGGAGATTGACACGTTCGTTATAGGCGAACCGCTTGGAGACACTCGCATCAAATTGGTGGTTGTTTGGAAGACGGACGCCCGTGTAGACAACGTTTTGAGCAACTGAGTAAGCAGATGCAGAGCGAACAATCGCGTAGCCAGAGCAGTTGCCTTGAGCGTAACTTGGGCCAGGATTGATCAGGCCCGGAGTGTCTGGATCTTCGTAGCCTACGCACGGAGTAACACCCTGCAGGCGTTTGTAGTTGTGATTTGCATCGATTGGAAGATCGTGTTGATTAACCTTCAACGACCCCAGTACATGGAAGTTGTTGTTGGTGCCAGAACCCGGACCCCAGGAAAAGGGAACGCCCTGAGTGTAGACGTAGTACGGAGCGATCTCCCATCCGCCAACGGCAGCATCCACAATGCGGTTTGTATGTCCGAGGAAGGTTCTACCTCTGCCAAATGGAAGGTAGTAAACACCAGAGAAGCTCATGGCGATGGGAACGTCATTGCTCATCAGGTTGCGACCATATACCCGGTTGACCGTGTCGATGATATTGCCTGCCTGCATGTTCTTGGACCAGGTCAAAGCGTAGTGCAGGGTAAGGTCGCGCGATGCATTGTGTGAAGCCACTAACTGCAGTGAGTTGTACCAACTGTGCACCAGCGGCAGGTTGTTCTCTGTAATGGATGTATATTGCGGGAACGGCCGGGTAAGGGCACCCGCCGAGATCGTGGTGCTTGTGTAGTAGCCGGTTCCGTTGAAAGCCCCCACCTGATAGAACGGGCTGGCCACCTTAGCAGGAGCGGTCGTACCATCGCAGTACTTTGTGCGGGCACCGGCAGGTGCGCCACGTTCCACGTCGCACTGCGCGTAGTACGAGGACGACACGTGGTTGATGTCATCGCTTCCCGGCAGGTTATACGCGCGCGAGGAGGAGTAACTGATATCCAGCATGTCCCGCTTTGACAGTTGCTGCTGCACGGAGACGCTGGAGATCCACACCGACGGAATCACAAGATTGGGGTTTACAAAGCTCAAACTACCGCCCGCGCCTGTGGCGAGTCCCAGGCTCGATCCAGTCGGGCTCACGAATGCCGGGAAGGGATCCGAGAGGTGGCCGTAAGGCGTAGCGCCACCATCCAGTGAATTTGTGTAGTTGGTTACCGATGTGAAGCCCGTGCTGCCATTCACAGACTCGTCGTTTACGAAGAACTCGCCGAAGCCTGCACGCAACGACGTCTTGGTGCTGAAGGCGTAAGCCGCTCCAAAACGGGGTTGGATGTTAAGCAGATTCATCCCATACGCTCCCCTTGGTTGCCCATTGACACCAGCGTAGGTAGCTCCGCCGAGCAAGGGACCGAGAAGACCTGTCGTAGTTTTCAACTGCGCATTGATGGGGCTTAATGAAGTCGTATCGAAGGCACCGAGCAACTGATTATGGCGTTCGGTCCGTGCACCGAGCAGGTCGTACCGGATGCCGAAATTCAAGGTGAGCTTCGGCGTTACCTTCCAGTCATCCTGGAACCATGGGGCTGCGTAGTGCTGGGAGTAGAACGGAGCGTTCGGTTGCGCCGTGCTTCCAGAGCTGGGATCGCCAAGCAAGAGGCTCGCGATCGACATGCCTGACGTGGTTCCAACGATGGGCGTCGTCGTGGTCCCGGAGAAGACGCTGGTCCACCCATTGGTGAAGCTGAATGCGTTGTTCTGGTTATTAGCCGGAACGGTCGTCGTGTACTGCAACAAACGCAAGTCAAGTCCTGCCCGGAACGTATGGTGCCCGTGTACGTAGGTCACGCTGGGCTGGTACCCCAGTTCGTGAGAAATATTTCTCCGCGCTGGCTGAGGGTTGCCGAGGTTCACGAATGAGTTGCCACCAAGGTTGCTACTGGCTTGGATATAGGGGAACAGATTTGGCGTGACCGAGTTGTTGATCAGATGCTGAGAGAAGCCGAGTGGCCCAAGGAAGTTTCCGCGTGATCCGAATGACAGTCCCTGCTTGTAGGTCGATACGATGACCTTGTTATCGAGGATGAGATTCGGAGAGAAGGTGTGAATCTCTTCTAACGCAAACTGTAACTCGCTGGGTTGGACCTGTGACGTGAGCTGATTACCCGGGTTGGTGCTTGGAACACCATTCGGATCGGTCACGTTATAGGCTTCATAGCCGCCCCACCGCAGGGTAGCGCGGTCATGCTGACCGAAGTTCTGATCGAGCTTGACGGTGCCGTTGCGAGTCACAAAAGTCTGCACCTGAATGTGATACAGGTTGTTTTGGTAGGGAGCGTAGCCAACACCGGGGTTAAAGTTCGTTGGAATGCCTGAGTAATATTGCGCGATCGCCTGGCCGACGGGGTCGATGTGACTGCAGGCCACGGCACCCGCAGCCGGTGTGCATGTCTTCGGAATGATGTTGCCTGGGAATGGAGTATGACCCAGCTTGGTCTTGCCGTCGGCGTCCACAAAGCTCACCAGCGGCGAAAGCGGGTCGTAGATGATCAATGGCTTGATGGCGTGCGCTGTGTTGTCGTAATAGGTTGCGCCCTGAAAGTTTCCAGAAAGCCACTGCGGATTTGGAATCGAACTGATGGTCGGCGACGATCCCGGGGTCGACTCGTATGACTGTTCCCATTGCAGCAGAAAGAATGTCTTATCCTTGCCGTTGTAGAGGAAGGGGATCGACAGAGGACCATCCAGTTCGGCTCCGAACTGGTCACGATTGTGCTTCACATTCAGAGGAGCGGCACCAACCGGATTTTGTTTGTAAGTGGCAAGAGAATAATTGGTGCTCCAAAGGTTCGTATCAAGGAAGGGCTTTCTGCCGAAGTAATATATGTCTCCATGGAAGCTGTTCGCGCCCGACTTCAATGAGATGTCGACTGCTGCGCCGGCTGAACGGCCGTACGACGCATCGTAGGCGTTTGTAACTACCTTGAATGATCCGACGGAGTCCAGAGGCGGGTTGTACCCCATATAGTTGCCCGCGTTGTCATTGGTGGCGCCGTCAATGTTCTGGGCCACCGCGTTGATCGTCACGCCGTTCGCCTGAAGGTTCTGGCTGACGTTATCCTGCTGGCGGGTGTATTGCGGATTATTTGCCTGGATTGCTCCCGGGCTAAGCGCAAATAGGTTTAGAACCTGGCGGCCGTTGCTCGGCATCTCCTGAATGCGTTCGTTCTCGATAATCTCGCCACGATCAGCCTTGGCCAATTCGATCTGGACAGCATCCGAGTTCACCGTGACCGTTTCGTTGACGTTGCCAACAGGCAACACAAAATCCATTTTCGAGGTTTGGTCCACGTCCAGGTGGATGTGTGTCTTGGAGACTTCTTTGAAGCCCGCCAGATTCACCGTGATGGAATAGACTCCCGGCTTCAGGTAGGGAACGGTGTAGTCGCCAGCCCCCGTTGTTTTCGCGGTAACATTCACGCCGGTTGCTTCGTTGTGAATGAGTACAGCAGCCCCAGGAACGGCCGCACCCTCCGAGTCGACTACATGACCTACAAATTGCTGTACGCCCTGGGCGGCAGCACTACCGGACAGAATTGATAAAGGAAGGATTAGGCAAGCGGCGCCCCAAAGAGGCCGAGCAGCCCATAATCTTAGCGCCCTCCTTTCTCCAAAACCTAGTTTGTAATTTGCAGTGACTGGCATCCTCATTGAGGCTTCTCTCCAAAAAATGAATCGGTGGAGCGTGTCTCTATATCGCACGCTTGAAAGTATGTCGATTGGTCTGTGACAGTTGCGGGTAAAGACTTTGACTGCACGCGTTGCTGCTTATTCGCCTGCGAGAGGAATCTGGACGCGAGAAGATACCAATGGCAATCCTCCAGCCCTAATTTCCGCCAGACCTTTTGGTATCCAGTTAAGCTATTCATTTGCAATTATTTGGATGGACATATATCCAGCCATTCGATTGCTTGGAACGAATTTCGGGCCGCTATAAGTTATCCGTGGCGGTTTCATGGTTAAGCCCTGTATGCTGAAACCCACCATGCCGACGCTCCCGGAAAGTCGAACCCAACTGCGCTTCGCATTTGGCTTGTTCGAGGCCGACCTTGCCGCGGGAGAACTCTGGAGAGCAGGGCACCGTATCAAAGTTCAAGCTCTGCCGTTCAAAGTTCTGGCCGCCCTGTTGAAGCGACCTGGAGAGGTCGTTAGCCGGGAGCAACTTCATATCGAGGTTTGGGGACCGGATGTCGTCGTGGACTTTGAACACGCGCTGTCCAACGCGATTAAGAAGCTGCGAGAAGCTTTAGGAGACAGCGCCGACAATCCTCGCTTCATTGAAACGTTGTCCCGTCGTGGTTTCCGCTTTATCGCTCCAGTTCGAGCAGTGGCGGCTTTACCGGATCAAGACCCCGTTTTGCCAGTAATGGCTGCGACTGTCGATGCGGTTCCTGTTTCCGTGGACGGTCCAATAGAAGACGTCCAAACGAATGGCGCGCTCACCCGGCCGGGCACTCCAACAGCACACAAGATCGCAGACCGTCTGCTGATGCTCCTGTGTGGTCTAGTCGCTGGCGCAACGCTCTGGGCCATTGTGGGGCGACGGCACATCGAAGCGCTCCCACGAATTGCCCAAGTGACTCAGGATGGGACAATCTATTCGCCAAAGGTTCTACTGTTAGGGACTTTATCTGCGGTGGCAACGGACGGCTCGCATTTGTTCACACCGGCAAACGAGGACGGAAGGATCGTTCTGAGCCAGATCTCTCTCTCCACCGGAGCACGGCAGGTCGTACCGTTGCCGAGCGAAATCGGTGTGCCGGAGGTGGAAGATATCTCCCCTGCTGGAACCCAGCTTCTGTTACGCAGCAATCTTGGCGCGGCGTCGCAACAACCGCTCTGGATCGTTCCAATCGATGGAGGATCTGCCTTCAAGGTGTCCGATGTAATCGCCCAAGCGGCAACATGGATGCCTGACGGTAGAAATGTTCTTTACACCTCGGGCGATCGCATTTCCGTTGTGTCTCTGGATACGGGGCGCTCGACTCTACTGGCAACGGTACCCGGACGGGCCTTCTGGCCACGGTGGTCGCGCGACGGCAAGTTGTTGCGCTTCACGATGATCGATGCTGTTCATCACACCTCCTCACTGTGGCAATTAGCCAAAGGAGAAAGTACCGCACACAACCTCCTTAAGTCGTGGGATGGCTCTGGAGCCGAGTGCTGTGGCGTCTGGACGGCAGATGGAACGGCATTTGTCTTTGAAGCAACGCGTGACGGTACCGCAGATTTGTGGAAGATGGGTTCCTCGCTCGGCTCCGACCCCATTCGGATCACGAATGGCCCATTGAACTTCAAAGCACCCGTTGCCGGTCGCACTGGAGCAGAAATCTTCTTCGTTGGGCAGGACATACGTTCACGCTTAGAACGCTATGATGCTGCACAGAAGCATTTCCTGCCCGTAGAAGGTTTTCTTGCTACGGCAGACCATGTGACTTACTCCCGGGATGGTCGATGGGTTGCATGGACGGATTCTACGAGCCGTCTATGGAGAGCTCGAAGCGACGGAGCGGAGAGGGTTGTATTAACCCCACCATCCATGCAAGTCTTCATGGAGAGCTGGTCACCCGATGACACACAGATTGCCTTCATGGCGCGCGGCCCAAAACAGCCTTGGCAAATCTTTACTATCCCCGCAGATGGCGGTACGCCCATGCAGGTCACACAGGAGAATCGCAATTTTGGTGACCCATCGTACTCCGCCGACGGCAAGTACATCACCATGGGCATCGTTCCTGAACTCATGGGCGATACGGACGCTTCGAATCCCATAAGAATTATGGAACTGGCGACGCGCCACGTAACGACCATGGAACATAGTCAGGGGCTCTACAGTCCCAAGTGGTCGCCGGATGGCCGATTCATCGCGGCCCTGACCCAGAAGAGCAAGACCCTGATGTTGTACGACACCGCCACGTCCACGTGGAAGACGTTGTTAGACATGCCGGCGGACCACCCAGTGTGGTCGAACGATAGCAAGTCGATTGTGTTTCGTGCACGCGCGGTGGACAAGAAACCTATTTATCGCATCAGCGTTCCCGATGGGCGATTGGAAGAAGTTGCCGACTTGAGTAACTTCAACGCTGGCACCATCACCCTCGCAGACTTCTCAGGAATCATGCCGGATGGTGTTCCGCTGATGCATGTGGAAGTTTCAAGTGGCAATCTCTACGCAATCAACCTGAAGAGTGACTCGAACGTTACGTCAGCTTCTCACCGATGATGGAAAGGCAGCGTCATTAAGCGTTGACGGCTTCTGATGCGTGGTATCGGACTTCGTTCCGATGTATCGTTCCTCATCACATGCAATCACGTTTGTTCGTCACGAATCTCAAGATCGCTGCCGTGCTCTCGTTCGTCTTTCTGCCGGTGCTCTCGCCCGGCCAGCAGGCGGCATACCCTCCCGTCGTTCATCTCACTGCGGAGCAGGATCATCAACGCATGATGGATCTGCTTGGCATCAAGGCGATCCGGGCACCGCGCGAAGGGAATGCTGCCTCGCCGAACGCCGCCAACTACGATGAATCCAAGGCGAACCTGTACCCACACCTTCCCGATCTGTTGAGGATGGCCGATGGCAAGAAGGTCACGACGGCGAAACTCTGGTGGACCAAGCGAAGGCCGGAGATTGTGGAGTTGTTCGATCGAGAGATCTACGGTCGCGTTCCGGCAAGCACGCCGCACGTAACCTGGACCGTTACGTCTACCGATCACATTACAGTGGGCGGCATTGCCGTGCTCTCCAGGAACCTCTCCGGGCATGTGGACAATTCGATGTACCCACTCATCGATGTGAATATCGAAATGAAGTTAGCGGTCCCCGAGCACGTTGCTGGCCCTGTGCCGGTCTTTATGGAGTTCGGTTCCATCAACCCGCCGAAGGCAGGAGCTGCGCCAGCTAAGACAACGGCCGCTGCAACTCCGTCATGGCAGGAGCAGGTGCTGGCCAAGGGATGGGGCTACGCACTACTCAGTCCTACCAGCATTCAGGCTGACAATGGTGAGGGGTTGACCTCGGGCATTATCGGTCTTTGTAACAAAGGCCAGCCGCGCAAGCTGGACGACTGGGGAGCGCTTCGGGCATGGGCGTGGGGCGCCAGCCGGGCACTTGATTATCTGCAGACTGATCTCGCTGTGAATGCGAAACAGGTGAGCATTGACGGGCATTCACGCTGGGGAAAGGCGGCGCTTCTGACGATGGCATACGATCAGCGCTTTGCCATCGGATACATCAGTTCTTCCGGCGAAGGAGGAGCAAAGCTCCACCGAAGAAACTGGGGAGAGGTTGTAGAGAATCTGGCTGCTGCGCGCGAGTATCACTGGATGGCCGGAAACTTCCTCAAATATGCTGGGCCGCTCGGTTGGAATGATCTTCCTGTCGATTCCCATGAACTCATCGCGCTCTCCGCGCCGCGCCCTCTTTTCATCGGCGGCGGAGCAACCAACGGAGATGGTTGGGCAGACTCCAAGGGGATGTTCATGGCCGAGGTCGCGGCCAGTCCTGTCTATGTGTTGCTAGGGAAACGTGGTCTTGGAACAGACACACTTCCGCCGATCGAAACTCCGCTGATCGATGGAGACCTTGGTTTCCGACAGCACGCGGGCGGACATACGCCAGTACCCAACTGGCCTACTTACATTCTTTTCGCCAGCCGCTATCTTGGCTCAAAAAATGCTCCGGCACAGCGCTCCGGCTTCTAGAAAAACTCACCGTAAATGATGTGGCCTCCGACGATTCCATCGGAGGCCATATCGTGTCGCGCGAACTGGCGAAGCTACTGTTTCGTCAGCTTCCATAGCTGCGTGTCATTGCCGTTCGGTATGTCCTGTGTGACTTGTGTATTGGTGCTCTGGGTACCGGCGGGTATGTTGTCGTCGTCCAGAGCGTAGCCGCTCTTCACACTCGTGACTTTGTATAGGCCACCGCCTAAACCAGAGATAGTCCATTGCTGGTGAGTCTGTCCGCTCAGGGTGTACTGCAACAGACCGAAGCCAGCCATCGTCGAATTAGCCTGGTCCAAGGCGTCTCCGCTCTTCTGACTCACAATGGTGTAGTTGCTACCACTGACTGAGGTCACCTTCCATTGCTGTGATGCTGTCTCGGGAAGATTTACCGGCCATTGAATCACTGGTGTGTTGTTGGTGGTCGTGTTCCCGTTGTCTAACGCCAGGTTATTGTGCACACTGACAAGGCTATAGATGCCACCTGACACAAGGCCATACTTCAGGTCAGTGACATTTGAACCGACCGTGATTTTCGACGCAACGTTGCTGCTCTTGATGGTCGTTCCATCGATGGACACATCCTGCAGGGTGACATCGGAGATGGGGCCCGAAGAACTGTTGCCTTTTATCTGGCTCATGTAACCTCTGCTGTCATCCACGGTGACACGCGACAGGCTCACATTGCTAACTGGACCGTCTCCGCCGCTGTATGTCCAAATCACAATCGGCGCGACACGGAATTCTCCTGTGCTGGCCGATCCTTCCAGATTTTCCATGTGGATGTCGTTGAAGTGGATATCGCTGTAGGCACTGCTTCCTTCGTCATGAGAGACGCTGACCGCGCGTTGACCTGCGACGACCTGGATATTGCTGAAGACAATGTTGCTTGCGGTGCCCTTCGCCTGGACACCAACTTTCGTGCCCGTTCCACCCCAGCTATAGCCCACATTGTTGCTGTAGATGATGTTGGTGAGAGGATTGCTGTCGCCGGCCTTCGCATCAAAGGTGTCGTCGCCCGTTACGCCCAGGCAGTTGTCCACTGTCGCATTGGAGGTGGAAACTATATCGTAGCCATCGCTGTGAATCCACTTAAAGTCGTCCAGCATTTTCACGTTCTGGATCGTGACGTTCTGTTCGTCCTGGATGTCGAACGTCCATGTGGTTGCATCTTTGACGGTGATGCCGATGATCTTTAAGCCATTGGGCCGGTTGTTATTGCTATCGGCGCTGCTTGCGATGATGCCTTTGCGATAATTTGCGAACCCGTCGATCGGGCCTCCCTCATCAATCGCTTTCACCAGCACGGTGGAATTAGCATCGATCACACCTCTGCCTGTGAATGCCACATTATTTACGGCACCATTGATGACGAAATTCTGCGGTCCTTGTTGTGGTTCACCATTCTTCAATGTGCCGCTGGTGTTCCATGTGTAGTCGTCCCGATTGGAAGAGCCGCGAATGAAGGCTCCGGGAGCGAGATAGATGGTGATGTTGCTGGCCAGCTTGATGTTGTTTGAAATCTTGTAAACGCCCGCGGGAAAGTACAACGTGCCGCCTCCGCTTGCGCTGACGGAATTGATTGCGTTTTGAATTGTGGTGTTCAAGAGGGTGTTGCCAGTGCTGTCCGCGTTATACGGAGCCGCCGTAATGTCGTGGACGGTGCCCCCAATCGTCGGTGCATCCGTCTCCTTCGGATCGCCAGCAATCACCATCGGTTCCAGAGCTCCGGCGGCCGTGCTGACGCTGATGATGAGGTAGGTGGACTTGCCTTGTGTCACTGAAAAAGTGAGATGAGATCCGCTGACGCTGCCGGTGATACCGAAATCATGCGGGCTGATGTTGTAACTAGTGATAGCTGCTCCGTTCCTTGTGCTCAGAACGAAGGTGGTGGTGCCCTCGAAGGCCAGATGACCGAAACTGTAGCGACCGCCATAGTAGGCAGTAACCGGGATTGTGGTGCTATCGGCCTTCAACGTGTAGGTGCCACTGGCACCGTCATAAGGTGCAGCAGGATACGCAAGCATATAGGTCGCGGTTGCATGCGCTTGCTGTATCCCAAGCAAGGCGGCAGAGGCCAAGACTGCGAGAAGGATTGACCGAATGATTCTCGCTAGTCTGTGCTGAGAAGCGTTGGCCGATAGACGAAAGGGGTGTGATTTCGATGTGGTTTCTATGGGGGGAACGGGCGTTTGCATGACCTCGCCTTTCAGATACATCGTTCGCGGGTTGTTTAAGCGGGGAATAGAAGTCGATCGCATGGATTTCTGGCGTGACAGGTGACCTTTACCCCAGAACTTCGAGAGGACAGGATTCTCTGTCGAGCCCGTGATACGCCGCTTTGTCCAGAGCTTGTAAGGTGTGACACAGTTTCTTACCGTAAGCAATCAGGCGATGCTACGTCCGATCCGAAGCATTGCGTCAGTTGCAAGATTCACGAGGGCATAAACGTGCACTGCCGCTTCCATTTACAAGGAGGCGGCAGTGCACTTATCAAAGTTCTGACGACTTAGGAGAATCACTTCACGCGAAGCATGAGAACGCCGTGTGATGGAATGCTCGCCGTGTAAGCTCCATCGCGGAACGTCACGGCAGTATGCCGCCAAAGGTCTCGTGCCGATGTGACCTTCGCGCCGATACCTAGTTCGCTGATGTTTACGGTTCCCGTCGTCGCTGCATCGCCCATGTTCACCACACCTACTGCAACGGAGCCGTCGGCGAGCGGCTTCACCCACGTTTGAAGATCACCATGTTTCACCGGGGACGCCTGCTTACCCAGCGGATCCTGATCCACGGCAAGCACCTCGCGGTTCAGAAGAATGTCCTTGATTACCTGGCTCATATTTCGGATGTCATTGCCTGCGAGCAGAGGAGCCGCCGTGAGTGCCCATAGGCTCATGTGGGTCTTGTACTCTTCGTCGTTCATGTGTCCGTTGCCAATCTCAAGCATGTCGGGATCGTTCCAATGACCCGGACCCGCATAAGGCGCGGTAGGAATCTGCTTCTGAATGTTGGCTGTCATGCTGGTCCAGGTATCGCTGATATCGCCAGTGGTGCGCCAAAGATTGCCGCCTACCTTGGCACCCCAACGCTCCACATTGCCGCTGCCGTACTCGCAAAGGCTGTATAGGATGGGCCTTCCGCTGTGAAGCAGGGCATCGCCCATTTTCTGGTAGACAGCCTGCAGATCGTCATGGGTGTAGATCATGCGCGCGCCGCACCAGTCATACTTCAGGTAATCGACGCCCCATGCCGCGAAGGTCTTTGCGTCTTGCTCTTCGTGACCATAACTTCCCGGGTATTCCGCGCACGTACGCGGTCCCGGTGACGAGTAGATTCCGAACTTCAGGCCTTTCGAGTGGACATACTCGGCGAGCGCCTTCATATCGGGGAACTTCTTATTGGCGTGAAGGTTCCCTTGCGCGTCGCGAACACCTTGCCAGGTGTCATCGATGTTCACGTAAACGTATCCTGCATCACGCATGCCGCTGGTGACCATCGCATCTGCCATCTCGCGCACGGTTTTGTCGTCGATGTTTGACTGGAACAGATTCCAGCTATTCCATCCCATGGGTGGCGTCTTGGCCATGCCATTTGATGGCACGTCGTGCAGTGCTGGAGGCGTGATGTGTTCATATGGCGGATACTCGTCGCCCGGCTTTGCCGGAACAGCGACAAACGGAAAGTCGTCTCGAATCAGGTGCAATTCGTTGCCAGCAACGTCGCCCTTCACGCGCGGCTTTTTATCCTGCGGCGAAGAGAATAACTCGAAGTGCGAACCAGTCAGCGTTCCCTTGACCTCATAAACGTGACCGATTGTGGTGATTGTCCCACTTAGGACCGTCCCGGTCTGATGGAGATCCAGATAGACCCTGACGGGCTCCCCATTATCAAGAAGGCGCTGCGTCCCGACCCACTTACCGTTCGCACTCTGCGCGGATGCAGCAACTGTGAACAGGCCAAAGGCAACAAAGCCTGCCAATAAAAGAGATCTGGCTGATGAAGCTGCGTGGCGCGATGAAAACAAAAGAGTCCTCTTTCACTCGGTAATTAGTTGGCAGATCTTTCGATTGCTGATGACACATTGATACAACGGCAACAAGTTAGTCGCACAGTCTAGATGGTTTGCTCCGCGACATGCTGAACGCTCAAGTCCCTGGCAGCGCGCGACCAGAGAATGCGGAGGTCACTTACATTGCGAAGTGCGAAGTTGGGCTGTTGCGGAGCAGTAATGGCGAAGAAGTCTGCACGCTGAACATCTTCCAGCCAGAAAGCAGGCCGCGGATCGGGATGAAGCGGTGCGATTTCAACATGGGACATCTCCAGTTGTTTCAAATGACGGATGAAGAAGCCATGCGACGATGTCTGGCCGAATCGATTCAGGTCAGGATACGCTTCTTCCAGTTCCGGCACCTGCCTTGTGCGCCAGTCTGGTGAAGGCTTAGAGGGATCTGAGGATGGTTCCAACCCGCGATGTTGGAGGTAGCAGTCAGCGATCTTAATATCGTTAATCGCGCCCTCCGGGATGCCCGCGAGGACCGAGGCCGTCAACGCTCTTGCATTACTGGAAGCTATGTTCGAGATGAGAACGCGCTTAAAACTTCCCGCGCGCATGATCTCTTTCGGTCCGCGGTTGCGACGACTTAGCCGCAGGAACAACGGCGCGTCGACGATGTCACGCATGGTGATATTCGAGATAGCAATGTCTTCGATGATGGCTCCATCAGCACTCTCCAGCGCAATGCCCTTCGAGCCCTCAATGACGCAGTTCGCGATGGTGATGTTACGGAAACCGCCATTGGATTCCGTGCCGCACTTGATGCGGCCATTATGCGGCGCCGCACGTTCTGCGAACTTGTTCCATGTACCGGCAATGACGCTGCCAAGTTGGTAGGCTCCCGTCACAAAACAGTCTGCGATGGTTACGTTCTCTGTGGCCCGGGCATAGCCCAGCGCGTAGCTCGACTTCGGACAGATCGCGTCATCCCACGGAGAGTTCACCGTGCAATTGGAAACCCGCACATTGCGGCAGCAATCGATATCCAGGCCATCGCGATCGGTGTCGATGCGAAGATTGTCGATCGTGAGGTTATCGACGCCCGTGGCCAGCAATGCAAAGTGTCCACCCTTCAGGACGGAGAAATCCCGCAGGGTGACGTTGCGGCAATTTTTTAGTGCGATTGCTTTGTTGCCCACGCCCGCTTGCTCAGCAACGAAGTAGCTATAACCGGCCACGACTTGTCCGGGAGCGCTGCCGCGTGAGAGTCCTTTGCCATGGATGAGTCCGGGACCGGAGATCGAAAATTCCGAAATACCTATGCCGACGAGAAGCGAGTTCTGCCAGTGGCTATGGCCATAGTCTTGAAACGCGTCCCAGGCATTAGGCTCGGCAGCGTCGTAAACACCACCGTTGTAGCCGGTTGTGTCGCCGATTTTCGGTGAGTCGGCTGCGAGGATTGTGCAGCCTTGTGACAGATACAGATCCACCTTGCTGCGCAGATGAATGGTGAAGCACACGTATGTGCCAGCAGGGAAATGTAGCGTGCCGCCGCCTGCGGCTGCGACGGCTTCGATGGCATTGTTGATCGCAGGCGTGTCGACGGTCTTGCCGTCGCCCACCGCTCCGTAGGTCCGCACGTTAAATGCCACTGCTTCGCTCGATCGCTGAGACTGGGCGGAGGCGTTGTGCCCAATCGCTGCGGCGCTCGCAATCGCGATGGGCGAAAGCTTCAGGAACTCTCTGCGCCGTTTGTCTGTAGTGCTTCCTGGATCCGTCATGCCGCCACTCCTGATACTCGAAAAGCGGCCGCAAGTAGCGCCACATCCCACATAACCGTCAAGGTTCCTCAGCTGAACACGCCCGAGCGTAAGTCTTCAGCGTCAACGAATCCCTGATACGGGCTCGAGTGAATCACTGGCAAGTGTCACACCGTGTCTTACGGTAAGACCTGTCATTACCCCGTTGTTTCTCAGAAGCATGCAACGTCACCAGGATTTCGCCGCTTCAACATGCGGCGGACCAGCCCGGCCTGCTGTTATCTCGGTGGAGACAACAATCTGCAGATTCTTTTCTTGTAGAGACATGGCTCGGCTATGCAGCGCGGCGGAGAATTCTTTCTTGTTGGCCAAAAATTCGCTAGCCGCCTGCGTGCCGAAGTGGGACAAGCCGGCAACTTGGACCAGAAACTGACCAGTCTTTCCCGATGACTGCCGCGTGATCACACCGAAGTCGCGTGTAATCGTGCCGTTGCTGCTCTCCATCTTCCAGACCCGCTTCAGTCCCGCCGTCTCGTGGATGCTGGGCGAGCTGAGTGACTCGTCAAAGATGAAGGCAGCTCCTGAGGTTAGCTGTGTTGCCCACTCCGTATTGATGCCGCCCACCAGAACAACGGGGGAGTCACGCATATCGGCGTATGTTGCTTCCTCTCCAAAGCGCAGCTCGAACCGAATGCCTTGCTCGGACAGCAACTTGCCGATCTTCACTGCCGCAACTACGGCACCGATACCTGGCCCTGAGTTGCGTACGGGTTGCATATCGCCCCATCGAATCTGATCCGTCGGAGTGAGGGGCAACACCTGGTCGCGACGTGATTCTCGCGTAAGGAAGGTGCCGGGATGGTTTGCGGCATACTCGTCGTACAGCTTCGCGGATGGTCTATATACGATTGGCCGCGGCAGACATATCAGCACAGGTTTCGGCGAAGCTGCAGGTGCCCAAAAAGCTCGAGCCATTCCCTCTGGAGACTGTCGAATATGCGCTGTGATAAGAAACGCCAGGACGGTGGCGACAGCAAGGACGGCGACTGCGAACCAGGCATACATTGCTCGTCCCGTGTGGCGTGCCCGCCAATCCTCCGACGCGGGACCGACCTTGGCCTCCTCTTCCTGTTGTGTAGGAATCGTCGATCCGGGGGCAATGTCTATCTCAGCTAAGTGGTGATCTGAACTACCCGAACTGGCTTCCGAAGGTTCACCGGTTGCAGACGTTACTGGATCCGAGCCTTCCAGTTCAGTCTTCGGAGTAGGAATTACCTTCCGCCTGAGAAACTCAGGAGCATATGACCCAACGGGGATTCGAATCATGACTTCGGAATCTGCGTCGGCTTCGGAGTTGTAGCTCTCCAGTCGTCGACGGACGTCGCCCGCTTGTACACGCACGACCGGATCTTCGCCGGTCCCGTAGTCAGGCTTCCTGCCGAACAGATTGGTGCCGATCAGGCGTTCCTTCAGCAGATGACCATTTCCGTCCAGCGTCTCGTCTACGACATACTTCAGGAACTCTTTTCCGCGGCGGCTCGTACGGAAGTGACGGCTCGCGAGGATTCGGCGCACCTCCGCCTGAATCGCATCAGCAGATATGGCATCTTCCTCCCAATCTGTGAGAGGCGGATCGCTGGCTCCAGCATGCATGGGGTGTGGTAACACGCCCGAATTATACGCCGCACGCGGGTTCACGTAGAAGCCGTGCTTCTCCATTGAAATGAGTGAATTAGCCCTCCCCTTACGGTAAAGACACTGTGTCACACATTCTCAGCGGTGGTTTGAAAGGCATATCAAGGGACGTCATTAGCTGGTAATCCACCTTTGTTATTAGACCGTAGTGGATGA
Organism: Terriglobus sp. ADX1; assembly: GCF_036877645.1. Lineage (NCBI taxonomy): Bacteria > Pseudomonadati > Acidobacteriota > Terriglobia > Terriglobales > Acidobacteriaceae > Terriglobus > Terriglobus sp. ADX1. The sequence continues at coordinate 28,422 of NZ_JAEDXV010000008.1, read as the reverse complement.
TCCAGTTGGCCACGCGGTGCGGCCGCTCTTGTCTGTGAGAAGGGTCCGCACCGCGATATTTTTCTCGAGACTCTGTAGCATTAAAGATTTCTCCACCTCGCAGTCTCCGCCAATTGCAACTACTCGCTTCTAAGGAAACACTTTCGTATGGATCGCAGAGAAATGATTGCCGCCGTGGCGAGCCTCGGAATTTCGACGCTCGGACGGGCCAGCACATACGCACCACGAGTTGATGGAACACGTCCCGCGATCTTCGATCCGCGGACGTTCGGTGCTACCGGCGATGGCCGCACGAAAGACACGCTATCGCTTCAGCGCGCCATTGATGCCTGCACTTCAGCCGGCGGTGGCATTGTGTATCTGGGCCCGGGGACGTATCTCTGCGGCACTGTCGTGCTCAAATCCAACGTGACCCTATATCTCGAGGCAGGTGCCACGATCCTGGGTAGCGGCAACATGGCTGATTATCAGCCTCACCATCTTATCTTTGCTTCTGGGGCGAAGAACGTCGGACTCGCCGGCCCCGGGACCATCGACGGCAACGGCCCTGCGTTCTGGGTGCGTACCAATCGACCGCCCGTTGCCGAGGACAAACTTTGGAGCGATGCGATCCATCTGGACTGGACGCACACACCAACTCATCCATCGCCTATGGTGGAGTTCGAGAGTTGCACGGACGTCCACATCTCTGATGTTTTTCTCTGCAACGCTCCTGCATGGACTCTCCGACCGTTCAACTGTGATCGCGTGCAGGTTCGCGGCATAGTCATCAAGAACCCGGTTTTCGGTCCGAATACCGATGGCATTGATCCCACCGGATGTCAGGACCTCGTGATTTCGGACTGCATTATTGAAACGGGAGACGATGCGATCTGCCTTAAGAGCGAACCGCTCAACGGCACTCCGGCTCGTTTATCCAGGAACATTGTCGTCACCAACTGCATTCTCACCGGCTGCTGCAACGGTTTCAAATTCGGAACAACTACGTTCGGTGGGTTTGAAAACATTACGTTCTCCAACTCCGTTATTTATAACGACGATGTTCCCTTAGCGTCCCGTGTCATTGCCGGCATTCAGTTGAGCGCAGTTGATGGCGGCTGGGTAGATGGCGTGGTCATCAGCGGCATCCAGATGCGCCGCGTTCGCGCGCCTATCTGTATCCGTCGAGGCACGCGACATACAGACAATGTCACACCTCAGAACGGCCTACGGGGAGTTTTGGTCGAAGGGGTGCATGCCACTGACGCCACCGTTACCAGTTCGATTACTGGGCTGCCCGGTATGCCGGTTGAGGACGTTCGGCTTTCGGATATTCGGATCGCGACTGTCATGTCTGGAAAGCCGGAATGGGTAGCCGATCCGGTGCCTGAAGTTCCCGCAGCGTATCCGCAATCGCGAATGTTTGGATGGCTGCCTGCCAGCGGCTTGTATGTTCGGCATGTGCACGGATTATCCATGCGCGACGTCGCGTTTTCCGCACCCGCAGATGAGTGGCGGCCCACTCTGATGTTTGACGATGTGCAGGATCTTCGATGCGACGGCGTGCAATCAACTCTGGCCAGCAAGGGAGAACCGATGCTGCACCTCAAGAACGTGAACGGAGCATGGATCTCACAGGCGAAAGCTGCGAGTGGTTCGCGGGCACTTCTCAATGCGACATCGTCAAGCAACATTCTCGTTTCAGGTTCGGATCTACGAGGAAGCGCAGCCATGGCTGAGGGCGACTCCCACACGGTGCGCGGCGAATACAACATCGTCGCCTCAAGCTGACCTGGATTGGATCCTTGCCACGGGACACGCCTGGAAAGGAAGTAATGAAACGTCGACACCTCGACGATCGATTTTTATCCTAGCCTTGTAGTGACCCCGCTATTCCTTCATGATATCCGCTGCGCAAGAAACGTGCAGATCTGAACGTATTCCGGCACGATGAATGCAAATCAGCCCGTGGTCGAAGTCATCGACCACGGGCTGATTTGCTATGTGAGCAGTCTATCTTTTGTGATCAGAACCTGAAGATCGCGGCGAGTTGCATGGAGCGGCCTCCTCCGGTCCCATTGACTCCGGTTCCGCTCCCGATAACGCTTGTGATCTTCCCGAATGTGGAACTCGTGATGCTCGCAGAAGGGTTCGCGAACTGCGGAGTATTGCTCAACTGAAGAACGTCAGCGCGAATCTCCAGAGAAGATCCCTCTACGATCGGATACGTCTTGAATACGGAGACATTGTTCTGTACATATCCTGGGCCATAGTATGCGTTGCGACCCGTGTTCCCGACGTTGGCCCCGACCACAGGCGTGCAAATTGTCGTGCAACCCGTGGGCTGTCCGAATGCCGCTGGGTCAAACCATTGATTGTTTGCGCCAGTGCCATGAAGAACGCGATAGGGTCCAACCAGATTTGCTGTCTGAGTTTCTCCAGGCGTGTTGAGATTATTGTTGGCGGTCACAGTGAACGGAGTTCCGGAAACGATCGAGACAACGCCGGAGACTTTGAAACCGCCGATGGCGCGACCGATAACACCATGAGAGAGAAATGCTTTCCCCGGACCGATCGGTAATTCATAGGTGAAGGATTGTTCAAAGTTGAGCCGGCGATCAAAATCATTCGGAGCGTAGTTCCTGCGCTTTTGGATCCAGAACGTCAGACCACCGTCATTCGAGCTTTGATAGCCCAGACCCTTGCCCCAGGTGAATGCCGACGTTGAGGAAAAGCCCTTGGTAAGGCGTCGGTTTAACTGGGCCTGAAGAGCTTCGTAGTTGGTTGAATTGCCAAGATAATACTGAGTCGTCGCGGCCGTCCTCTTGTACTGCGCGCCGGTGGTGACATCAACGGCCGTGTAGTCAGGCAGGCTTGCGTTGCCGCCGCCGAACACGGAGGGCAGGTTAATGTTCTGACCCGTTGAAATGCGAGAGCCATGATTACCAACAAATGCGATCGTCAGCGAGAAGTTCTGCGGGAGCGCCTGTTGAATGGCCAAGTTGAAGGTATGAATGTAAGGGTTGTGGTAGTTCGACGGAATGTACGAAAACGCGGAGGACGAAAGAGTCGAGCCGGCTGTCACCGGGATAATTCCATTCGACGGCACAGGTACCGCTACCGGTGCTGGAAACCCTGCCTGGAAGGTGGCAGCGGTTATGCCGTCCGCCAGCACAGCAGTTCCATAAGTCGAGTTATTTCCCGGGGTGTTATAGGAATTGTTTGCTCGGATTGGATAGTTATAGGCAAAGTTATTGTCCGGAACCGGCGTATAGCTGATGCCATAGCCTCCACGGAAAACGGTTCCTTCAGAGAAACGATAGGCGAAGCCCGTTCTGGGCGCGAAGTAGTTGAAGCGGTTTTGCAATCCAAGGTTGTAGGGATTACCACCAATCCCGGCAATCACAAGTTGATGGTGAACCGGATCGTAGTTTGAGAGTCCACCATTTACTGCCGGGGTTGCGGGCGGGTACAGCTCCCACCTGACGCCATAGTCGAGCGTCAACTTCTTGCTCGCCTGCCATTTGTCGCCGATAAAAGAGAATATCCACCATTGTCTGTATTGCGGACTGTACGTGAAAAGGTCACGTCCAGCGGAAGACGGTGTATCAAGCAGGAGTGAGGCGAGGTCGTTCGAAAAGTTCGTGGTTGCTCCGACTGTGGAGGTCTGATTTTCCCCGAAGTTGTAAACTCCGCGCGGGCTGAACGTTTGTCCCTGGAGAAGGGCATCGCGCACACGCCGGACATCAGCGCCAGCTTTGAAGGTGTGATTCCCTCGAATCAGTGTCCAGTGGTTTACGAGGTCGATGTTCGTTTCTCCGCGGACCCAAGGCATCGACGCCGAGTAACCAATCAGAGGCGAACTGAAGCCGCCAAGTGCGATTCCGACCTGTCCACTCGTAAATGGATTGCCTGCGATGTTTACTCCGGGTACCCCCAGCGCCGTCGCATCTGACGTTCCGTAATCCGATGGATTCGCGACATTGCGGTTGTGAGCAACGCCGACGCGCACCTCGGTCAGAAGATTTGCTGAAAATGCACGGTCGTAGTTCAGGCCAGTCGAGTAGGCGTTCTGGATGCCGGTGCCTGCGAAGGCTCCATTCGCTGCGCCGCCTCCAGCCGCTCCAAAGATAGGTTGTTGAAACACAGTATCGTGCTGAAGCTCATATCGATACGAGAAGTGATCCTTTGGCGAGAACTGGTAGTCGACCTTTCCGTCGTATGTGTCGGCTGTCTTTTGAAAAGGAAGCGTTGCGAAGTAGTTGTTTGTGGGCGCCGCAGTGGTGTTCAGGTTTTGATTGGGAGCAGGGAGAAGATTCAGGATATTGAGTGCCACCGGATTCACCCGGTTGCATGGAATCCGGTTGTTGGCGAACGGTGTACGACCAGCTCCAGTTGATGGATTTCCGGTTGTAGGATCGAAAATCTGACCCTTCCCGTACATTCCACCGGTCGCAGGCGCCACCAGTCCTGCGCTCAGGTCGATGAAGCCGTTCACGCATGTGGAGGCGCTCTTGAAGGGAATTGTGACCGTATTCGAATTGGCTTCGTGATCGGACGTGCGAAAGTAGTCGAAGAAAAAGAAGAGCTTGTCGCGGATGATCGGTCCGCCTATCGTCCCACCGAAGTAGTTGTAAGCGACATGCGCGACTGGCCCCGTAGTGTTGAAGTAACTCTTCGCATTGAAGAAGCTGTTCTGAAGGTACTCTGAGGCGCTTCCGTGAAAACGGTTAGATCCCGATTTCAGCGTGACGTTGGTCACAGCCCCTATGGCGCGTCCGAGTTCGGCTTCGTAATTGTTTGTCGCGACATCCACTGTCGCAATCGCGTCGGCAGGTGGAATCAGAATCTGGTTGGTCCCGGTCCGCTGTTCGTCGTCAACGCCTTCGATCTGGTACACGTTGCCCATAATCGGCGTTCCGTTGACGTTGGTCTGTAGGGTTCCTGCGGCATTGAAAAACGCCGAATTGTTCACGACTGCGGGCGTCGTGCCCGGGATCAGGTTTAAGAGAACCTGAAAGTTCCGGTTGTTCCCCATCGGCAGATTTTCGAATTTCTCGGCTTCCAGCTTCGTTGACACATCGCCCCGGTCGGTCTGAAGCAATGGAGGCGCCGTGGTTACGGTGATCTCCTGGGAGACATCGCCAATCGCCAATTGAAAGTCGACTCGGGAGGTGGTATCCACAATGACGTCCACGCCTGTGCGGGATTGCCGGACGAAGCCGGTGGCCTCAATGGCGACCGTGTACGACCCTGGCGTGATGTCCGGAATACTGTAGTTACCACTTTCGTTGCTGGTCACATTGCGCGTCTGTCCGGTGGCAACCGCGGTAGCAACAATCTTGGCCCCCGGTACTCTTGCGCCGTTCTGATCGACGACAGTTCCCACGAGAGTCGCGGTCACAGCCTGGGCCGACAGAGAGTGTGAGAGCACTGAGGACGTCAGTGCGAGCATTATGCCAAAGGGAGCCTTTGCCATTTTGTAGCGAATCATTACTGCCTCCAAAGAAAACGCGTTGTTGCTCATGCGGAGCTTTCGTCCGCTCAAGTGTCCCTGCTGCTGATTTGTCGAGCGGAAAGTAGCGGTTGAACCCTTGCTCACGAGATATCTCGAAACCTTTTTATCCGGTGCAACAGTGACGAGCCTTGATACGTGTTTTTTGCGTTTGTCGCATGGTGTGACACAGTGTTTTACGGTAAGGCTTCTAGTAACTGAATTAGTTTGTTATGCATACGAGTGGATGTTGCGATGACCCCAAGCGCAACAAGCTTCTGCTTCGGATATCGGCGGCAAGCCCGATTCCTGCACGGACCCAACTTGCTACCAATCGAAGGTTGCGGCTCATGTTGCCAAGGCCATTGCGGAGTGCCCATGCTCGTGCAGATCAGCACAGCCTAGACCTACTCGTTGCCATCGACGTGGGGATGGCCCGTCAAGATGAAGGAGCCTCGGATTCGAACGATGCTGCCATTGCAAGGAGGGACGGAACTGCTGCGCACGGAAGTGCTGGGGATGAACCTTGAGAACTTATTGTGCGTACAAAGCGCAGTGCCGTGGAACGCTTTGCGATTGATGACGTGGACTGAGTCGGGGTCAGAGGAGCAAGCCGCACTGCAGCGTGTGGGGAACGCAGTGGGGCCAAGTGTTATTTGATGTGAGTGTAAAGACAGAGCGCGCTGCGCTCTAAGTGCGCTCTGTTCTCACGACCGTCATTGTCTTAAAGGACCAAGAACACTGTTTGGTGCGCTAAGCGTACTTTTCTGTCGCCTAACTTACGCTATGACCTGGTAGGGCCGCATCATGTCGTTTGCTTCGTGTTCGAGGATGTGACAGTGCCAGACGTAGCGGCCAGTGTAGCCGTAGAAGGGGACGATGATCCGGGTGATGCTGTAGGGCGGGCACTGCACCACGTCTTTCCAGCCGAGCTCGTGCGGGTCTGGTAGTGTGCGTGGGCCAGTGGGCAGGATTTTATCGTTGGCCAGATATTCGTATTGGGCTAGGCTTTGGCGGTCGAGGACCTGGAAGCGCACCAGATGTAGATGAATGGGGTGCGCGTCTTCTGTGAGGTTGATGAGTGACCAGACCTCCGTGGTGTCGAGCTTGACGATTTCAGTGACAGGATCAGCCCAGTGCTTGCGATTGAGCAGCATGACCATGGCTTCGCCGGTGTCGCTGTCGAACTGGTTGAGCGTCATCTCGCGTGTGCGGATGGAATCGCCTTCGGGCACGCGTGGCGCAGGACGCAGCGTTGCTGGGAGGCTGCTGGTATCTTCTACTTTGGCGCTGCTGATGCGGAACTGCATGAGCGGGATGCGGTCGCTCATCATCTGAATGTTCTGCCCGCGTGCATTGGTGAAGTCAACGACGATGTCTGTACGTTCTGACGGTGCGATAACGACGCGTGTGCGTTCGACGGGCGCTGCGAGCAGGCCCTGATCTGAGCCGATGACGTGGAAGCTCTGTTCGTTTGAGAAGGTGATGGCGAAGAAGCGCGAGTTGGCGGAGTTGACGATGCGCAGGCGATACTTGCGCGGCTCGACTTCGTGGAAGGGCGTGACCTTTCCGTTGACGAGCATTGCATCGCCGAGATATTCCTGCGCCCATGCGCCTTCGTCGGGTGGATTGGGATAGTAGAGCTGGCCCTGTGGGGTGAAGCTGCGATCGTAGAGGAGCAGTGGCAACTCATATTTACCGGATGGCAGATTGAGTTTGTTTTCTACTTCGTCCCGGATGATGTAGTGGCCCATGAGTCCAGCGAAGATGTTGAAACGCGAATTGCCCATGGCGTGGTCGTGAAACCAGAGCGCGGTAGCGTCCTGCCCGTTGGGATAGTAGTTAAGTCGGTGTTTGCCGGGGCCGAACCAGTCGTCGGGATAGCCGTCGCTGATGGATGGAACGCGCGCGCCGTGGACATGCGTGGAGATGCGCGTTTCGGGAGTATCGTGCAGGTCATGCATATCCATACTCTTGGTATGGATGTTGAGGATGTGTTGCGCGGGAAGGCTGTTGACCCAGTCAATGAGTACGCCTTGATGGCTGCGCACGTCGAAGAGGATAGGCGCAGACGATGTGCCGTTGTAACTCCAAAGTTGTGTCGGCGGAAGGTCACGGTGGAGCTTGTCCGTGATCGCATGTACTGAGACTTTGTAGTACGGTGCGTCTGTCGCGTTGTGCTGTGCGGATGTGCGCGTGCCCTGCGGTGTTTGTAGGATCGGCAGCGGTAGTGGATCGATGAAGGGCGTGAGCTTTGTGGCGTCGATAGTGTGAACGCCGTGAACCACTTCATGCTTCATCTGCATCTGCGTGAGGGCACGCGACGACACCAGCGCACCCGTTGAGAGCGCGGCGGAGTTGAGAAATCGTCTGCGTGTCCAGTTCACAATGCTTACTTCAACTTATTGATCGAGGTAACTTCGCCTGTATCTTCGTTGAGCAATACCTGGCGATGATTCTGCGGCTTCTTCTTGCGGAAGTCGAACATGTTGTTCAGCGAGCCGGAGGTTGCGTCATACGAGCCGCCACCGAGGCGCTTACCGTCAAGGAAGGTGTCTTCGATGAGGTGCATGATGGATGCCTGATCGGTGAGCGTGTGGTCCACGAAGTTGGCCTTGGCCCATGGTGAGATAACGAGCAGAGGAAGCCGTGGCCCGTATCCGCAGCGTCCGTAGGCGTGCTTGGTGTTGGAGTTCACGCCGGGCAGCGCTGTTTCGGGATCGCCGCATTTTCCGGTGCCATCCAGGTTGTCCAGCGGTGTGGCGGAGCCGTAACGCGTGGGGCCTTTGACATGGTCATACCAGCCGTCAGAGTCGTCATACGCAATGATGATGGCCGTGTTCTTCCACTCCGGCAATTGCTGAATAGCATTGATAACGCTGACGACGAACTTCTGTTCATCGAGCGGGCTGCTGTAGCCTGCGTGACCATCCTGATAGGCAGGCGCCTTGATGAAGCTGACGGCGGGGAAGTTGCCGGACTTGATGGCGTCGAAGAAGTCGTGCGAGTCGTACTGGTGGTTGGCCTTGCCGTCTTCCTGCTTGCCGATGGTGGCGAGGCTGGTGGGACGAACGTGATCCGGGTTGGCTGTGGACTTGTAGTACTGGAAGGGCTCGTGGTGCGGCAGATAATCACGCTTGAGCAGTTTGGCTGCGCTGGTGTTGCTGCGGCGGCAGCCAGTGGAGCCGTTGGCGTTCACCGCGGTAAGATCGAAACCGCCCTGAAAGAAGCCCCATGAGATACCGCGCTCATTGAGCATGTCGCCGATGTTACGACCGGTCATGTGGACGAGTGCATCGTTCGTGCTGGCGCATGCATCGCCGAAGGGCAGCGGATCCTCGACCATGGTGAACCCACCACCGCCGTCGGGGATGATGTCGCCACCTGCGTTCTGATCGTTGACGACGCCGTTGGTGGTGCCGGAGATGAGGTTGATGGCGCCGGGGGTGGAGGGGCCAAACTGCACGCCAAAGCTGTTATCACTCATGGCAAAGTGCTGTGCATAGTTCCAATAGGCGGTGACGGTGTTGCCGTCAAAGTAGCCCATAGTGAGGCCGGTGGTGGAGGGGATGCCCTGATGCTCACCGGGAACGCGTGGACCGTCCGGGTGCCCAACGGATTTGGGGAAGAGGTCCATTTTGCCGTGATTGAAGGCAAGCTGCTCGGGTTGATAGCTGTGGCTTTGATCCGCGGTAGCGGCTTGATCGCGACGCAGGCGGAAGGGATTCGCCCTGCCTGCTCCATTGGCTTCATTCAGGAAATTGGGGTTCTTCGTCAGCAGGTCGCCGCTGAGGCCGTTGACCTTCGGCGTGTTTGGAAGAGCTGTGAACTTCGGTTCGTCCGCGGGATTCAGAGCAACGGGATAGGTTGCGAAGTAGTGATCGAAAGAGATGTTTTCTTGAAAGATGATGACGATGTGCTTCAGTGCCTCTTTCGGTTTGACCTCGCCCGCATGCGCAACGGCGGACATGGCGAGCGGCAGAACGAGCGACAGGGCTTCAAGAGGTCGAAATAGTTTCATGAGGTGTTCCTTTAAGGTGGTGGCATAGTGGGGTTGCCAAGCATCACCACCGCTGAACCGTTTTTCAAATGGTTTTAGAGTTCGTCACTAAATCACACCAATTCTTGCAACGATTGGCTCCGCGGGCAACTCTGCGACGCATTGGACTCCGTTCGGCCGCAAAAACATGCCATGCCTTTTATCGAGAAAAGCAATAGCGGATATCGATATTTTCGACTTTCTTCAATTGCAGCCATGTGGGTAGAATCTGCACTGCTTTTGAGACGGGGATTTGGAACGATGGCGCTTCGATCAATTTCATGTGCTTTGTCGCTAATGTGTGCGGCGTCTACGGCAACTGAAAAGGCGATCAACACGCTGAGCCCGGAAGAAAGAAAGCTGATCAAGCATGAAATCTTCCGAGCTGGATGTGAACGAAGTTGTTGTAGCCAAGCCAGGACATCTACGATTTGTTCTTGGTTGTGACGATGCAGGGGAGCTACCTGACTATGCCGTTACTGTGAGCGCGATCTTTGAACCGAGCTTGTGTGGCCACAACCCATGCGCTTGAGGCAAAGAACCAGGTAATAAAAAATGCGGTCCATGGGAGCCGGGTTTTAGGTGAGGCGAGAATAGCGGGAGCCCAAACGAGAATGGCAAATAGGCTCACCATTCCGCCCTCAACCATCGCGGCGAAGCGTGGGACAATCGCGAAGAGGACACCCACACCACAACAAATCTGTCCTGCGCCGGTGAGGTAGGCCAAACCGGTTCTGAAGGGCAGCCACGACGGGATGAGATCAACGGTCTGCTTGGTATAGATGATGTGAGAAAGTCCGATCGGGATCAATGAGATACCGAAGAGTATTGTTGCGAGGCGGATGCCACTTTCACCAGAGACGAAGGTGAAGAGACGCGAAGAGTTTGTTTCGGCAAGCGTGGCGAATAAAACCCAACCTCCTGCGAAAAGAACGGCGATCTCGCCAAAACCTAGCCAAACGGCTTCCATCTTGGGAGCCACGACCAGAGCAGGAACTTTGAGAAGCATCCAGATGAAAAGGTATGGGAAGAGGATGCGGGCCGACCACACGGCAGTGGCTCGGAAGAGCAGGCCAATGCCGCCAAAGAGCATCAGCAGGCCGGATGCGTAAGCAAGAGCAGACCTGCCTGGAAGTGAGTTCGGAACGGGCTGCCAGACAAGGGCAAAGTCTCCATAAATGAGGGCGAGAACGCCAAGGCCCATAAGTCCAAGAGCGAAGGCAGTTACGGCAAGCTGCTGTTGTCGGTTCATCGCACCCCTCGATGTTGCAGCCATTGAAGACTTTGCAAAAGACAAATGCAAGACTTCAATTTCGCTTTTTGAATATGCCCTCTTTGTTTTCGTGGCATGAGGAGGGGCGCGCCAACTGGAATTTCGTTGAATTAGATGATGGTTGATTACCTTGTAGAAACTCATTGAGGAAAGGCTTCGCAAAGCTACTGTTCACGGAGCATACTATCTGCGACCATGTTTCGCCGATCGATCCTGCCGCAACAAATTGCTGCCTCACGGAGAGAGTTCCTGCGCGGTGCCATTGGCTCGCTTTCTGCAAGTACTGTATGCAGCGGCTTTGCTGCTCCTCTATCAGCTGCTGTACAGCCATCACAGAAAACCATCGTTGTGACCTTTGGCGGCGGGGCACGCGACGAAGAGACGTTTGCGGAAGAAGGGCAGGAGAACATTCCTAACCTTCTGCATAGGCTGCTACCCCAGGGCACATTTTTTACTCAGGTACGCAACGGTGGCATCCTTGGGCACTATGTTGCTACGGCAAGCATCGTCACCGGCGTATACGAGCGCTTTAACAACTTCATTGCGCAGCCGCCGCCGAACCCCACTTTGTTTGAGTACTATCGCCGCGCATTGAAGCGGCCGGTTACGGATACGTGGGTGATTGCACCGAGCAATGGCTTTCAGAAGATCGGCGGTAGCAGTAATGCGCGCTTTGGACCACAGTACGGTGCAGGTGTAATTCTTCCCAAGCGGCTTCTCAGTACTGCCATGCAAAACACATCGCCGGGAGCAGACTTACAGCATCTGTTGCAGGATAACTACGAGATGCCGGAGTACCAGGTGTTGTCGACATCGCAGGATCGAGAGCTGCACCTGGAGGCGTTGGAGTCGACGCTGCGCCTTTCTGTAGCGGATTTTGTAAAGCATGCGCAGACGCTCGACAGTGCCGATGAACTCTCGTTATTCATTACGCGCCGGTTGATGGACCAGCAGGCGCCATCGTTGATGATGCTGACGTTGCATGATATGGATGTGGCGCACTCTGGAGCGTATTCGCTTTACATCGATGCTATTCGCCGTGCAGACCGTCTCTGCGCGGAGTTGTGGCAGGCAGTGCAAACGCACCCTGAATATCGCGACCGCACGACTGTGTACATCATGCCGGACTTTGGACGCGATGCGGATGATGATCCATCCGGCAATGGATTTCAGCATCACCGTACCGGCAGCGATATGGCGCGGACAACATGGCTATTGGCGATGGGGCCGCACATTCGGCAGAACGTTGTCGTGGAGCGTCCGATTGAATCGATTGACCTGGTGCCGACGGTTGGATGCCGTCTTGGATTCAGTACGGACACACCGGGACGCTGTATTGAGGAACTGCGATGACGCCTGCGGATCTGCAGCCTGCGAGCTTTGCAACATATCCTGCTCTTGCGCAAGCATTCGCTATTAAGCATCTGGCATTGCTGCGTGAATTGCCGATGAGCGTGTGTCCATCGTTCCTGGTGCAGATCATCGCGTTCGATACTCGCTTTCCTGTGGAACGGGAGACGCTGGAATGGCAATGCGCTTCGCTTGAGTCGATGGAGGCGCAACGTCGTGCGTCATTACTGAATCCTCTGCAAGCTATTGCTTTGCCAGAAGAACTTAAACGAACGAACTGGGTCCGATCACCCGGTGTGTTTGTCGAGCAGCTTACTGCCTCGCTCTGGTCCTCTGGACAGATCAACGCTTTCCATACGGCCTCGAAAGCTCTCTTTGAAGCCATTCCAGAACGGACGGATACGACCGACAGATTGCTGTTGATTGTGCTGGGACAAGGGGCGAATGTCTCTCGGCCGTCACTGATGCGTAAACTTGCGCGACAGGGAATTCGGCTTGAAGGAATTGACGCGGCCAGCGCGAAAACACAGATAATGGCGGAAGTATCCGATCGCGCAAAACGGATGCCTGCATCCTATGCACACTGGTACATGGATGGCGGTACTGCATGGGATGTCCCCGCTTCCTTTGATCCTGTTGTGAGCACGAGCTATGAACAGCTCGCACCACTACGCAGATACGTGTTGGCAAAGATGAAATCGATTTTGCAGAGCGGTCAGTCTGGCGCGGAGCAGATGCGAACACGTCTTTCCGAAATGCCAACGCAAGGTTCCATTAGCGCACGCGTCAATCCTGATCCTGTTCTACAACGCTTCTATACGGAACTGTTCACTGAGGGGTCGGGAACACAGATTTTCAGCACATCGTTTGTACAGTGGGCTGGAAGGGAACTGGCGCGTCGCGCGCAACCCACTACACTGCTGTTACGTTATGGCCCGCGCCAACGGCACCGTGGATTGAACGAGATGGTGGAAGAACCAGATTCTATGACGCCTGATCCAGAGGGTTCACTGGTGGATGCGGAGATGAATGCGTTCTATAACTGGATTGCGATGAAGCGGATTACCGCACCGGGACGCCTCACCACATTGGCGTGGGCTGAGGGGAGTTCGCGTGCAGTGTTGATCAGTGCCGGCACGAAACCGAACACAATCTCCAATCGTCCGCTTACTATCTCGCAGGCACTTCGCGCAAAGTACGTCTGATGCTAGCTCATACTTTGCACGAAGTACCTGCAACCTAAAAGGTTCCGAGCCGTATCTTTACAACTGCGTCAGCACCGCGATGGAAGTTCAAACCGCGGTCCGTTTGGTCGCCGTTCCACAAGCGCATGGGTTTCCATGTGCCATTTTCGTAGCTACCTTCTTCCGCGGAAAGAATCTGCATTCGGATGCCGGGTAACTTACCTTCTGTGTGAAAGGCGACGCTGCTCTCGATCCCTGTTACGAGGAATTCGTCAGGTCCAATCTGTGTCACAAGCGCGCGTCCTTCATGATTTGCCGTACCGGGAACACGCTGTCCGTCGTGTTGCGGAAAGCCAAAGCGAACGGAGGCTTTCCATTTGCCGAAGTCGAGTTCCTTCTCCGGCTGCCCCGGCAGTTCGATCGCAGTTTTCAAGGCACCCTGGAAGTTCAGTAGAGCAATCTCGCGTGCCATAGGATTCAGTAGCGCATAATTCCGCGTGTGTGCTACTGGACCTTCACCTTCTTTGAATGTCCATCCTGTGTCGTCCACGCCAAAGGGTGAGAAGCCTATGGCGCCGTGGCCAAGCGCCAGGAAGAAGTATGGTGCATAATCGTCTCCGTTACCAGTCTCTGGAACCCACAGAGCGTTGTCCGGTCTTGCGTACGTCTCCAACACCTTGCTGTAGAACGCCGGATCAGAAGAGTAGATATCTGGACCAATCGCATCAATGGATGGCGCGAGAGCCTTCCACAATGGAAGCATCCACTGCGTTGGACCGCCGGATGGATATTGAATACCCGGATTGCGCACCTGCCGTTCTGGAAGCTCTGCTATGGGATACGAGAGCCACACATTGCAATACATGGGAATATTGAACTTTGCTTTGCCTGCCGCTGCGATTTCGTTGATGTACTTTGCCTGGTGATAGGCCTGGAAAGTTTCATCAGCTTCTCCGCCAAAGACTTCGCTCCAACTGCCGGACTTCGTATGCAGAGCACGCGTAAGGTCTGCTGGTACAGCACCGGCAAACGCGTGATTGGATGCAGCAGAAAAATCGCGTGGAGATCCGATGATGCCAGACTCATTCTCCACCTGTACAAGAATGACAGTGTGATCGCGCGCATCGATCTCCGCAAGATGGCCCATCAGAGCTTCGAAGGCATTCTTGTCGGCATCAAGATTTGTCTGAGACTGCGCGGAAAGCACGTCGATGAGATCGCCATTGCGGTTTAGCACGCGCGGATACTTCTGCGGATTCGTCTTAATCCATTCCGGCACATAGTGCATGTTGCCGTTCTTCCATGTTCCAAACCAAAGCACGACAAGACGAAGATTGTGCTCGCGGCTGCCTTTCACAAGCTGATCGACCGAAGAGAAATCGAACTGTCCGGGATGTGGTTCAAGCTGTTCCCAATAGATAGGTGCTTCGATGGTGTTGGCATGCATGCGTTGCAGAGCGGGCCACACTTTAGGTAGCGTCGAATTCCATGTGCTGGAGTTGTTAATTTGGGCTCCCAATACAAGGTATGGAGCTCCGTCGACAAACAGTGCATGATGCCCGTTGCGCTCCATCATATGCGGCGACTGCGATGTTTGAGCATGGCCCGCCGAGTTAATGGTGCAACATGTAGCCGCGATTATGAACCGCAGAGTCAAGCGTTGCACGGCAGAGAACTGAATCATCGAGAACTATCCTTTCCATCGGCGGCTATGGTTGTTTATCCACGGTGAGAATGCGGACAATCTTCTGCATCCTCAGGCTGTTTGCGTCCTTGTTTTCCTGGCGATACTTCATCTCAAGCTGTACCTGTGCCACTGCTTCGTCACGGCGTCCCATGCGGCTATACGCACGCGATAGGCGATAGTGTGCGTCGGCAAAATCCGGTTGTAGTGTGATGGCATGTTCCAGTGATGTTGCGCTCTCGTTCCACAGATTGCGCGATTGCTGCAGGACACCCATTTGATACCAGGCGTCTGCAAGCTTGGGATCAGCATGTAGCGCACTTTGCAGTAAACGCTCCGCTGTCTGTGTGTCGCGTATTTCTGTTGGACGTTGAAGAATGGCTGTGGCTGCATAGGTTGCGGCGACAGCGTTTTCAGGATGCTCTTTTGCGAATCCTTCCAGTGCGGTGCACTCATGTAATGACGCTGCCGTTGTATCGGCACAGCTGCGGCCCAGCATGTCCGCGGCTAATGTATCGTTGGGCGAGCGCATCAGCATGGTGTAGAACTCTGGGGCGGCCAAAGAATACATCGCATTGTTGAAATAGGCAGCGCCCAGTGCCAGATGCATTCGTTGGCTCTCGGGGTATTTTTCTGTGCCGTACTTCAGGACTTCGATTGCCGGACCAAAGGTGCGATGCTGCAACAGCTCATTTCCGTAGGCGACGATCATCTGTTCAGACGGATCAAGCCGAGCAGCGCTTTCAAAAGAGCGCGCAGCTTCTTCGTAATCGCCGACTGCTTCGGCTGCTTCGCCAAGCAGTGCCAAGGCTGTAGCAGACTGTTGCAGGCCATCTGCTGAACGCAGTACATCGCGCGCCTCAGATGCGTGATGGCTTTGCAAGAGTGCCAATGCCCAGTCCATTCGCAGTTCCAGCGGCATAGCTTGTCCAGCGGCCGTGAGATTCGTACTCGCTTTGTGGAAGGCTGCGGCTGCATCCGCAGGGCGTTTGCTCAGCATGAATGCCGCAGCCAGGGCTAACTGCACATCGGCTCGATTGGGGCTTTGCAATGCGACCTTTTGAAGCAGTGGCATTGCAGCATCTGCATTACCAGTTTTCACTTCCGCCAGTGCGAGATTGAACGCAATTGCGTCATCCGTTGGACGAAGTGCGTGGGCGTGGCGAAGATACGGAAGGGCATCGTTGATGTTGTCGACTTCAGCAAGCGCCATGCCTGCGGCCGCTTGAAGCTCGAATCGACATGGGTATTTCTTTGCAAGGGCAATAAGATCCAGCTGCGCAGATGCAACGTCGTTGGCATCAAGACTTGCAAGCGCTTTGCGTTCCTTCGCTGCATCTTCCAGCGTCATGGCCTTGGCCGCGCATGATGTTGCGCCGGGATGAGTAACGTTGCTCTTTGTAGAGGAACTCTGCGCAGCAGTCTGCACGCCAGTGAGCGTGAGTGCAATCGAAGTGATGAGTAGGATGCGACGCACGAACCTTCCGAGCAAGAAGAGTTATTTCCTAAGCAGGAAATGCAGCCGGTCTCCCGGCTGCATTCCAGTGTAAGTAGAGCAGACGCTTAGAAGTTGACCTTCGCGGCGAACTGCCAGAATCGCGAGTCAGGATAGAACTGTCCCAGACTGCGGGCTGAGGTAATCTGTCCACCGCCGGTTCCAATATTTGCATCGGGATTACCGTAGGCGGGCGTGTTGAACAGGTTGAAGTAGTCGGCGCGCAGTTGCAGAGAAGTTTCACGCCAGATGGTGAAGTTCTTGAATAGCGAGCCATTGATGCGCTGGTAGCCCGGACCGTACACCGAGTTACGCGGTGATCCGAGGTAGCGTAGGGCGGCAAGTCCACCGATTTGCGAGCCCGCAGGAACGGCCGGAGGGTTGACGAAGGCGCAGGGGTTGTACCAGTGTTTTGGAGTCCGCGTCTGTGTGGGGCAGGTGAACCCTGCCAGATCAGTACGGCTTGCGTCCGGTGATCCGCCTCCCTTAAACGGATCGCTGATAAGGTACGGATGCGTCGTTGCACCGGCTTGCGTGGTAACACTGCTATTCATGCTGAAGGGATTTCCCGTCTGTGCGATGAACGTCAGGCTGTTGGTCCAACCTCCGAACACAAGGTTCATAAAGCCGGGATGGTTGCCGTACTGACGTCCCACTCCATACGGAATGGCATAGGAACCATTGATGGTGAAACGTTGACGAACATCAATCGGAGAGTTGCTGTAATCCGAGCCGATTCCGATCAGGTTCGGGTTGCGATAACCCGCATCGCCGGTGCTGCCTAGCGGTGTGGGTGAGTCATCGAGTGCGTGTGCATAGGTGTAGCTCGCCAGGAAACTAAGACCATTGCTCATGCGCTTATCCAGTTTTGCCTGGATTGAGTTGTAGTTTGAGGAGCCAGCATACGAACTGTATGACGTGCCACCAATCGTCGGGAACGGACGATAGGGAGTTACGTCGACTCCCGGTGCGAGAAGAACTACGGGACCATTCTTGTCGGGGAAGACGATCAAGTGACGTGAGTTCGATCCTACATAGGACACGCTTGCAGCAAGCGTGCGTGACACTGAGTACTCGAATGCAAGGTTGAACTGCTGACTGTACGGCGTCTTCACCTGTGCATCCGAACCGCGAAGAGTCGGATTCGATACGGAGTTCTGCAGCCCCGCATTGATCGCATCCGTGAAGCCTCTCTCCAACGTAATGCCGTTGTTCTGGCAATTCGTCGTGGTACAAGCTCCGTGAAGGGTGGTGGAGTTGTATCCGGACTCAAACTCGAATGGATAATTGAGACCAAGATTTGGGTAGTATCCCGCGCTTTCAAGGCCACCAAAGAAGATGCCGTAACCTGAGCGCATCACGAGTCGATCTGTAACCTTGTAGGCAAAGCCGACACGTGGCGCGAAGTTCGTCTTTTGCGGTTGCACCAGGAAGCGGTTGCCGGTGTATTGAATGCTGATGCGGTTGGCAGCCAGCGTATTCGTGAAGCTGGGCGCTAAGTACGTTCCGGCTTGCGAACTAGGTAAGAGATAGGTGCCGGTACCAGAACTGGCTCCAATACTGTTCGCAATGAAGGCTGCCTGGTGATCATGGCGTTCCAGATAAGGTTGCGCATACTCATAGCGCAGTCCCAGGTTGAGCGTGAAGTTTGGCGTGACCTTCCAGTCATCCTGGAAGTAGAAAGCACGAATCCAGCGAACATCGTCCGTCGTGGCAACATTGGTGACATACGCTGTGTCCATGTTGTCGGTGAGGAAGTCGGCAACTCCTGAGCCACTGTATGCAGTGCCGCCTACAGTAGGTGAGCCTTGTGCTGCTGTAAATTTGCCGGTGAAGTTGTAAGCGCCGCGAGGTTCAATCGGCTGCAGAGTAGAGAAGCGGATGCGCTGAAAGTTAACACCCATACGCATACTGTGGTTTCGAACGATCTTTGTTACGTTGTCCAGGATCTGATAGACGTTCTGGTACTCATTTGTGGCTGCCCAAGTTGGGGAACCGAAATTTGAGATGCCAGTGACAGCGACGTTTGGCAGGCCACCGTTGCCTGCACCTCCAGGAATGCCGCCCAGGCCGATGCCGGCTGCAACGCCGCTCGTAAAGGTGTTCGGGGGATTGAAGCCGAAATTTCCGTAGTTATAACCGAACCGGATTTCATTTACGAAGTTCGGATTAAATATATGCGTTTCACTTGCTGCCAGCGCTTCGGACAGGTTGATGATTGTACCTGTGTCGCCGAAGCCGCCGCCATCAAGTATGTTGCCGAACACGGGAGTACGTGTACCGGGTGTGTTGGAGTAGCTTGTGCGAACAAACGCCTGGTCCTTCTGAGAGGCGTTGTAATCCATACGGATGTCGAATTGCGTGGTGTTATCTACGGCATTCCGGTTGCTGAAGTAGTTGTTGGTAATCAGGCCGTTCACGCTCTGGTTGGGAGCAGGATACATCTTGAGGATGTTCAGAGCGGTCTGGTTGATCTGACCCGGGCAAAGTACGTTGAGCCTGCCATTGCATGAAAGCGGAGTTGCAATGTTGCCAGAGTTGGGCTGTACAAGCTGTACAGGCGTTGCACCGGTCAGGTTTGTATTGAGCAGTTCAGAGAAATCACCCTGCCGCATCAGCGCGGTGGGAACGGTGTAATTTCCGCTCTCGCCAAAGATGATGCGGTTTGCTTCTGCATCGCCAAAGAGGAAGAGCTTGTCCTTGATGATGGGGAAGCCGATCGTTCCGCCGAACTGGTTCTGGCGATACTTGGGAACAACGCGGTTGCCGAACGACGCCCACTCGTGGATATCAAACGCGTCGTTACGGATGTATTCCCATGCCGAACCATGAATGCGATTGGTGCCGGACTTCACTGAAACGTTAACAACTGCACCTGCGGAGTGGCCGTACTCCGCGCTGTAGGAGCCGGTTTGTACCTTGAACTCTGCCAGTGCTTCCGGTGGCGGCTTCACGCTGTAAGAAGCACCGTTGAAGAAGTCCACCACGTTAACGTTGTTATCGACGCCGTCAAGCAGGAAGTTGTTTTGTTCAGAGCGCATGCCGTTGGCGGAGAAGTCGCCCTTGCCGGAACCGCGCGAACCATTGCCCGGTGCAATGCCAGCGGCAAGCTGCGCGATGAAGACGTAGTTGCGGCCATTCAATGGCGTGTCCACGATCGTCTGCGCATCCACTACCTGTCCCGTTGAGCCGTCTTCGGTCTGCAGGAGAGGAGGTTCTGTGGTTACCTGGACTGTTTCCTCGGAACCGATGGCAAGTCCAATGTTCACGCCGGTACGTTCACCTACGTGCAGCTGTATGTTGTCCTGCTGCTTCGTAATGAAGCCGGGGGCAGCCACCTTCACGCTGTAGCGCCCGATCTTCAGAGGCGAAAAGGTATAAATACCTCCCGCGTCGGTCTTATCGGATTCGGTGAAGCCCGTATCCACGTTCGTAATCGTGACTGCGGCATTGGGAACCACGGCGCCCGATGGGTCAGTTACGGTTCCGGTGATTGTGCCCTGATCTACCTGGGCATGGAGGGTGGGAAGCGTGAGGAGGAGTGATGCCAAAAGAACGACCCACATCCATTGCCTGCTTCTGCAATGTGTTTCTGTGTAATCCCTGCTTGCTTTCATGCGAAATTGACCTCAAAACGTTAAGAGGAACAAGAAGTGATGCAGAGCCTCTGAATTCGTATACAAGAGAGTGATTCAGAGCCGCTGAATCCGTATACATCTACGTGGCCAGAGAAACTACCCAGTCAAAAGATAGAGTGTCAAGCAGATTATTTTGAGTCGTCTCAAAGGCTGGATATCCCTCACTGCGCTCCCGTTAGCAGCTTTGCCAGCTACGAAAGCGCGGCACGCCCGAATAGGGAGTGCCGCGGCGGTCTTGCAGTGATGCGTGAGTTATTGTGATTCGCGGTTGTGCGTTACGGTACCGTAGACAGGGTCGTGTACTGAGGTCAGCGTCTCGTTTTTGCTGTCGCCCTCAAGGTCGAACCATGTGATGCGGTTTGCGCCAGAATGGAGCCACGGGCCCGGCGTGTACAGCGTAAATTGCGGGCCAATCGACCAGAAATGCCCCAGGTTGTGCGTCCCGAGCCAAAGCTGTCCTTTGTGAAGTCCGCGTGTGTCGAGGAATGTGTCTGCAGCGTTGTTGACGGACATTGACGTGCGGAAGAAACAGGGGCCAGTGCAGGCACTGGAACGGAACTGTAAATGTGAGAGGTCCTGCATGGGGAGTGAAAACATCTCCCATCCCTTTACTTCCGTGCTACCCAGCAGCACCGTTCCCGTGATTCCGGTTCGTTCCGTCAGGATGGCGTGGGAGTAGTTGATGCGACCAGTGTTCTCTACCAAGATGTCGAGCACCGAGTCATCACGAAGGCCGGAAGGCAGTGTCAGTGTGGATTGATCCAGCCGGCGATCGAGTGTACCGATCTGTTTTCGATTCACGTACACCATTGCGTAGTCGTGCAGGCCGTTAATGATAAGCGTGTTTCCAGCATGTGCAGGTAGCTTGGAGCGATAGAGCACATAGCCGAAGTTTTGATCCAAATCTTCGAAAGTCAACGGTGTTTCAGCATGTACGGGCTTGGGTAGATTTGCCCAGAGTGATGCCGATTCCTTTATCGTTGCAATGGGGAAGACGCGACGTTCTGAGGCTTTCGGTACAGGCATCGGCTTGGTATGCGTTGCAGTCGCAATGGCTTGCTGCAGCAACGCGTACTTGTAGCGCGGTGAACCGGATTCATCCAGTGGAGCGTCGTAGTCGTAGCTGCTCGTGTCTGGATGATAGTCCTTGCCGGTGTGCGAGTCGGCACCATTCATCCATCCAAAACTACTGCCTCCGTGAAACATGTACATGGAGACGGAGTAACCGTGCTCCAACATCCACTGGAATTCCTGCGCCTCCTTGCGGCCGTCTGTTTCGTGATGTTCTTCGCCCCATTTGTCGAACCATCCGGCCCAGTATTCGCCCACCATACGCGGGCCATTGGGACGAAACTTCTCCAGCATGGCTGTTGAAGACTCTGCATTGCCTGAGCCGAAGTTGACGGCAGCCGGAAGATTCGGAAGTGAGCCTTTCGCCAAGTCTGAGGCTTGGTTTGATGTGAAGAGCAGGCCGTCACCAAGACCTGCATGTACCATGTCATCCTTCACCTGATGCAGATAGTTCAGGTCGTCGCCAAAGGCTCCATATTCGTTCTCGACTTGAACGGCGATGATGGGGCCACCGTTCTTCAACAGCAACGGTTTCACCTCTGCGGCCAGCCTCCGGAACCAGCGCTGTACAGCCGCATGATATGCAGGATTGGTGGAGCGCAAGGTAAGAGTGCGATCTTTCAGCAGCCAGGAAGGATAGCCGCCAAGCTCCCATTCGGCACAGACGTACGGCCCAGGCCGCAGGATCACATTCAGACCTTCAGCCTGTGCGTCGCGCATGAATGCTGCAAGGTCATTCTGTCCCTTGAAGTCGTAGACTCCAGGGCGTGGTTCATGCAGGTTCCAGAAGGCATACGTGGTGATGGTGTTCAGTCCCATGGCCTTTGCTTTCTGTAGTCGATCACGCCAGTATTCCCGTGGAATGCGCGGATAATGCATCTCGCCGGAGATGATTTGGTAAGGCTTGTCATCCATTAAAAAATTCCGTCCGGAGACAGAGAAGGTATGGACGGACATATGCTGCGCTGGGGCGTGGCGCGAAGCTGCAGGAAAGAAAGCAAACACAGAAACGACGAAGGCAGACGCGCGAAGAACTGACAGGGCCATGGGAACACCGCAATTTTGAGAATTGTATACGCATTCATGATTGGCGGTCAGACCAATCATGAATGCGTGTATCGGTGAACTCAGATCGTTAAAACCACCAGACGTTGAACCAGACACATGCGATGAGCAGCAGTACTGCAAGCAAGGTCAAGTAAACATTTGTGCGGGAGACAGTGACGATGCTCCATTGCAGACGACCTGCCGCAGCGACGTGTTCTCGTGGACTCAGAAGCCACGCTGCAATTGCAGCGATGGTGAAGGCGTACATTGCAGAATGGAAATTGGCGTTCATGGTGCTTCCGTAGTGCAGCCATTGACGCGATACGGCTACCGAGTGCGCAAACGAAAAGCTGGAGCCCAGAAGAAAGCCAAAGATGGCTCCGCATTCACTTGTTCTGCGAGTCAACATTCCCAGTAGAAACACTGCCCAAAACGGTGCCGCGAACACAGAGAAGATCAACTGGATATGTTCCATGAGATCGCGGAATAGAAAATTCAGGTAGGACGCAGACAAACTCAACAGCATCGCGGCCAGTACTGCGAAGTGTCCCATGCGAAGATAGTGGCGATCATCGCGGTTCCTGCAGAGGGTGGTGCGATAAATGTCTTCCGTCCAGAGTGCAGCGAAAGCGGAGACATTCGAGGCCAGGCTAGACATGAGACTTGCTGCAAGCGCAGTCAAGCCCAAGCCCTGTAACCACGGTGAATACAAAGCCGTCATCATGCGAGGCAGGGTGCGGTCGTATTGCTCTACAGTCTGTGGCAGAACATGCGCCGCTGCAAGCCCCGGAATAACGACCAGCAAGGAAAAGAGCAATTTACCGAAGCCTGCCCATAGTGGAACCTGCCGTGCGTCGGTCTCAGTTCGTGCGGCAAAAGCGCGCTGCATCATCACAAAGTCTGTGCACCAATATCCAAAACCAAGAACGAAACCAAGGCCGGCAACCACACCGAAACCGTCCATGCGTGCCTGCGGCGCAAAGGCTTGCATGCCATGCCACAGATGCAAATTCTGTGACACGTCGGATGGCTCATGAAAGTGCAGAAAGTGGAAGCTGCGCAATGCCAATGGCAGCAGGCCCGCAACGATCACAAAGAACTGAAAGAGTTCGTTGTAGATGGTGGCGCGGATGCCGCCGAGGAAGACATAGACGATCACGATGGATGCACAGCAAAGAATGCCCCACTCAAACGTTATGCCGACGGTGACAGTGAGCACTTGCGCCATCGCGTACAGGCTGATGCCGGACAGCAGAAGCATCATGCATGCGGTGACACACGCGTTCAACAGTCGCATGCGCGGACCGTAACGCACCATCAGGTATTCGGGAACGCTGGTAATGCCGTTGTGCAGATAGACGGGCATCATCCACAGCGCAAGAAAAATCATGCCGGGAATAGCGCCAATCAGGTAGAAGTGAAACGCAAGCGCGCCGTAATGTGCAGCCATGGCGCTGAGACCGACAATCTCAAGTGCGCCGCAATTGGATGCGAGATACGCGATGATGACGATCGGCAACGGTAACGCGTGCGAAGCGTTCAGGTAGTCGGCTGCTGTGGCAAATCGCCTGCGCGATTTCCAGCCGATCAGCATGGTAATGAGACCATATGCCGGAAGAAACCAGACGCCTCGGCCGAACCGGGAAACGCCGCTGATCATGATTTCCGGCGCGATGATTTGCTGGTCCGTTCTTTGCGCCGTGGTGGTGCTGTTGTCTCGCGCACGATCAGTTCTGTTGGTACGGAAAGCTGAATGCCCAGGCTTTCGATATTCGCTTTTGAGAAATCAAGTGCTTCAAGGCAGACCTTTGCAAGTCGTTGACGTGGTGTACGAATGGTCGACAACGGAGGCTGGCAGACGTCGCTGAGAAGAATGTCATCCAGACCGATGACGGAGAGATCGTGTGGTGCTGACAGGCCGTGCCGGTGCAATCCTTGGACAGCTCCAAGAGCGGTCAAATCATTTGCCGTAAGAATTGCGGTGGGAGGCTCTGTGCTGTTCATCAAAGTTGTCACCTCGCGTTCTCCGCCAGAGACGCGGTAGTTGCCGTGACGCATTAATTCGGGATGCAGAGTCACTCCCGCACCACGAATCGCCAGTTTGAAAGCGTTCGCACGAACTTCCGTCGTGTGCGGCCCCTTCATACCGCCGATATAGCCAATTCGGGTGTGTCCAAGCGAAATCAGGTGACGCACAGCCTCAGCGAAACCGAGTTCATAATCAATGGAAACATCGCTGCAGCCCGCGTAAACCGTTCTGCGATCGACCGTGGTTAGGGGAACGCGACGTCGCAGCAATGGTTCGACCGATTTCGTATCGAACTCCGAAGCCATCAGTACCGCGCCGTCCACCTGCCGCATCAGCATCCGGCGGATGGACTTCAGCAGTTTCTCCGGAGTTTGTGCGCTGGTCAGCAGTACTTCGTGGTCAATCTCAACCAGCAGATCCTCAAAGGCTCCGAAGAACTCCGCGAAGAATGGATTCAGCATATCCGGAACGATGAGACCGTAGGTTTTGCTTCGTCCGTACTTCAACGTGGTGGCGCTGGGGTTGGGGATGAACTGGACTTCTTCCAAAACTTTGCGGACGCGTTGAGCGGTGTCTTCGCGGACGATTGTGGAGCCATTGATGACGCGTGAAACCGTTGCACTGGAAACTCCCGCTCGTCGTGCGATCTCGCGCATGTTCATATCGCATCCACTATAACCGGACAAGTCTGAACCTATTTGCCCGTTGTGGCGCGTATCGGGACCATGATAGGTTCTATGCTCGTCTGCACATCGCTATTGCAATTTCTGATCTGCAGGCATTTCAGGGCCGGGTGTCTTCCTTTGAGACTGCGCTTTTTGTGTTGCCTGATGTTGTCGTCATTGCTTGTGGCCAAGTGCCACGCACAGGGAGGATCGTCCAGCGGACCACCAGCTGCGCCTGTCTATGGTGAGGATCACAAGCCGATTACCGAAAGTGGTTTCGTTAAGTCGGGTCCCATTGTTTTTAAAGAAGATGCGTCGGCCGCAGGTCTAACGAGCTGGCACCACACCATGGGCACTCCAGAGAAATCTCTGATCCTGGAAACAACCGGTTCTGGTGTCGCGATGATCGATTATGACCGCGATGGTTGGCTGGATCTCTACTTCGTAAACGGTTCCACCTGGGACGCAGAGAAAGGGAAAGCACGCGCGCCTCATGCGGCGCTGTTCCATAACAATCATGACGGCACCTTCACGGATGTGACGGCAAAAGCTGGTGTTGCGAATGATCGCTGGGGTTTTGGCGCGGCAGTGGGAGATTACGACAATGATGGCTGGCCCGATCTTTACGTCTCGAATTACGGCAAGAACCGGTTGTATCACAACAACCATGACGGTACTTTTACGGATGTTGCAGAGAAGGCCGGTGTGACACTCGGCAATTGGTCCACCGGCGCTACCTTTGGTGACTACGATGGCGACGGACATCTGGACCTTTTCGTGCCCGGCTACGTTCATTTTGATATGAACCATCTGCCGCTGTCGGGCTCTGCGGAAGTGGGATACCTGAACTGCTCGTTCCGCGGAACACACACCATGTGCGGCCCGAAAGGGCTTCGGGGTGAGCCTGATCATCTGTTTCATAACAACGGTGATGGCACATTTACCGACGTAAGTGAAAAAGCGGGAGTCGCAGATAAGAAAGGCAATTACGGTTTCAGTTCCAGCTTTGTGGACATGGACGGCGACGGCAAACAGGATTTGCTTGTTACGGATGACTCTTCGCCAAACTACCTTTATCGCAATAAAGGTGATGGCACATTTGAAGATGTGAGCTTGATCTCCGGCTTCGCGTTGAATCAGCAGGGACGCGATCAAGCCAACATGGGACTGGCGATTGGCGACTATCGCAACAACGGATTGCTGGACCTGTACACGGGCACTTTCTCTGACGATTACAAGCCGCTGTTTCGCAACGAAGGTGATCTGAACTTTTCTGAGATCACACCAGAGATGGGAATTGCGGCGCCGACCTATCCATTCCTGACGTGGGCCACTGGGTTTATCGATTTCGATAACGATGGGTGGAAGGACATCTTTCTGGTGAATGGCCACGTGTATCCGCAGGCTGACCATTCAGATTGGGGAACTTCCTTCAAGCAAAGGCCGCTATTGTTCCACAACACGAATCAGGGAACGAAATTCGTTATGATGCCGCCGGTTATGGGTTCGGGGCTTGCTGAAGTTATTCCGGGCCGCGGGGCCGCGTTTGGCGATCTATTTAACGATGGTCGGATTGATGTGGTGATTAACAACCTGGATCAAGCGCCGTCACTGCTCCGGAATGTTGACGCGAATACGAATCACTGGATCGGGCTACAACTTATTGGCGTAGGGAAGACACCAAAAGATGCCACGGGAACGACGGTGTATCTGGCGGTGGGAGGTCTTCGGCAACGTGGCGATGTGCTAAGCGGCGGAAGTTACGAATCGAATAATGACCCACGCGTTCACTTCGGGCTTGGTAGCGCGAACAGTATTGAAGGTGTGGAGATTCACTGGACAGACGGCAGTATTGAAAAACTCAAGTTGCCCTCAACAGATCGCTTTTACACCATTGAACAGGGGCGCGGAGTGATTGCCGGAATGTACGATACTCCAGCGCCAGGGCATACTGTTTTGAAAAAGTAGGCGGAAGTACAAACGCTATGGCTATGAGACTTCGTCTCCATCCGCAAACCACAGGCCGCCTCCTTCTTGGATTCGGGATGCCGGCTCTGCTTGTGTGCGCTTTACTGCCTATCGGGAAAACGTTTGCGGGACAACAGAACACGAAGGAAAACACCGCGACACCACAGCAGTACACCGCACCGGTCTATGCTCCTGCAACGATTCCTGCTCATGCAGAACTTAATCCAGAGCGGAAGAAGTGGGCTGACATGATTCGCCGTAGCTATGACTTCGGTGTGATATCGGACAATATCTCGCTACCGGGGAATGCGCAGGTGGAAGGCGGCGACTTTATCCAGCCTGGGGCATTTCCCACAGCGCAGTATTGTGGGTACTGCCACAAAGAAGCCTTTGCCGAATGGCGTCAGTCGCTGCACTCCAATTCCTTCCGCACGCCGTTCTATCGCACCAGCGTCAACATCGTGATCAATACGAAAGGTATACAGTTTTCGCGACATTGTGATAGCTGTCACAATCCCATTGCAGTACTTTCCGGTGCGCTAACGAAGAACTCGATGGTGGATCGACGCTTTGATCAGGACGGCGTTACCTGCATGACATGCCACTCCATTGGCAAGGTGCAGTCCACGTTGGGCAATGGCAGTTATGTGATGAATGTGCCCTCCGTCATGACAGACGCACAAGGCAATCGCATACCGGGGCAGGTGCCGTACAAGGAGATTCTGGCACACCCGGATCTTCATGCTGCTGCTGTGATGCGTCCTCTGATGAAGCAGTCGGAGTTCTGTGCTTCGTGCCATAAGGCGAATTTGCCTGACTCGTTGAATGAGTACAAATGGATTCGTGCCTTCACTACGTACGACGAGTGGCAGAACTCCAAGTTTTCAGAGCAGAATCCACTTACCTTTTACAAAGGTAACTATCTTCCTTGTCAGGGCTGCCACATGGAGCGTTTCGATGCTGCTCTTCCCGAGCCAGGAGCCAAGCATGGCAGCTTTCGCATCGTTGGGCCGCCGGAAACACAGCCGTGCCAACGTATTACGGTTTTGATGAGCAGATCGACAAGACCATCGCATTCTTAAAGCGCGGCACCTTTCTCAATGTCGACCTGTTCGGCGTGAAGATCAACGGTAGCAAGAATCTTGTGGCGCCGTTAGGTGAACAAAGCTTCAACGTGAAACCGAATGATGTGGTGGAAGCTTATGTCGTTGTTCAGAACAAGAACATTGGCCACTCACTCATTCCTGAGGTGCGCGATCTTTTTGAATCATGGATGGAGTTTGAAGCTAAAGACGCCTCCACCGGCAAGGTGATTTATCACAGCGGTTATCTCAAGCCAGATGGATCGCTGGACGAATCGGCGCACAGCTTCACGAATCGTCCCGTGAACACCAGTGGTACATTCGTCGACAACCATAAGGTGTGGACGATTCATTCGGTGGCTTACGACAACACGGTTTCGGCTGGCCATTCTGTGCTTGTGCGTTATGAATTCCGTGTGCCAGC